>DASXJJ010000077.1:0-32533 GCA_036497465.1 Pseudonocardia sp.
CACACCGGGCAGGCCGTCGAGGTCGACGAGATGGCCTGGATGCGCCAGCTGCTGGACTGGCAGCGCGAGGCGGCCGACCCGGGCGAGTTCCTGGAGTCGCTGCGCTACGACCTGGCCACCCGGGAGATCTTCGTCTTCACCCCCAAGGGCGACGTGGTGACGCTGCCCTCGGGGTCCACCCCGGTCGACTTCGCCTACGCCGTGCACACCGAGGTCGGGCACCGCTGCATCGGCTCCCGGGTGAACGGCCGGCTGGTCGCGCTGGAGCGCAAGCTGGAGAACGGTGAGGTCGTGGAGATCTTCACCTCCAAGGCCGGCGGGAACGGGCCCAGCCAGGACTGGCTGTCGTTCGTCGCCTCGCCGAGGGCCAAGGCGAAGATCCGGCACTGGTTCGCCAAGGAGCGCCGGGAGGAGGCGATCGAGGCCGGCAAGGAGGCGATCGCCAGGGAGGCGCGCCGCACCGGCATGCCGCTGCACCGGCTGGCCTCGGCCGACTCGATGGCCGCGCTGGCCCGCGAGCTGCACTACCCGGACCTGTCCGGCCTCTACGCCGCGGTGGGGGAGAGCCACGCCTCGGCGAAGCACGTGGTGTCGCGGCTGGTCGCCCTGCTCGGCGGCATGGAGGACGCGGAGGAGGAGCTCGCCGAGCGGGCCACGCCGTCCACCGTGCAGCGCCGCAGGGCCAGCGGAGACTCCGGGGTCGCGGTCGTCGGCGACGCCGGCGGGATGACCGACCTGTGGGTCAAGCTGGCCCGCTGCTGCACCCCGGTCCCCGGCGACGAGATCCTCGGCTTCGTCACCCGGGGCGGCGCGGTCAGCGTGCACCGGGCCGACTGCACCAACTCCACCTCGCTGCGCGGGCAGAGCGAGCGGCTGGTGGAGGTCGAGTGGCACGCGTCGCCGAGCGCGATGTTCCTGGTCAGCATCCAGGTCGAGGCGCTGGACCGGCACCGGCTGCTGTCCGACGTGACCAAGGTGCTGGCCGACGAGAAGGTCAACATCCTGTCCGCGTCGGTGACCACCTCGCGGGACCGGGTGGCGGTGTCGCGGTTCGCCTTCGAGATGGGCGACCCGAAGCACCTCGGCCACCTGCTGCGGGTGGTCCGCAACGTGGAGGGCGTGTACGACGTCTACCGCGTCACGTCAGGGCGGTAGCGCGGGACGGTAGACGCCGTACGGGCCTCGCTCAGGTGGTCAGCGCGATCGCCGCGTCGGCCTCGGCGACGTGGAAGGTGAACGTCTCCTCCAGGTAGAGGTACACGTTCCGCTCGTCGTGGTGGCTGTAGCCGATGGCGAGGTCCTGGCCGACCGCGAGGTGGAAGTCGTCCCCGCGCTGGCTGAGCACCACCGCGTCGGTCAGACCCGGCGCCCACACCACCGGGCCGCCCAGGATCCGGGTGAGGTGGTCCAGCAGCAGGAACCCGCCCGACTCGGTGGACTCGATGATCCGGGTGTACGCGTCGGGGCCGACGACCAGCGAGTACGGGCCGGAGACGCCGGTCAGCCGCAGCTTCTCCACCGCATGTGCGATGACCGCCGGGTACCGGCCGGCGTCGGTGCCCAGGCTCAGCGCGTCGTGCGGGGAGGCCTCCAGGATCCCGGTGATCCCGGCCTCGGCCCAGCCGTGGAACACGGCGTTGTTCTCGATCTCCGCGGCCAGCCGGGCCGCCCGGTCCAGGTCGTCGAGCTCCAGGTCGGGGGCGCCGCGCTCGGCGTCCTCGATCTCCCTGCGGTCCACCGCGAACGGCACCCGCACCTCGGTCAGCGGCAACACCCGCCGCTTCCGGGTCTGCACCGCCGCCGGGTCGGTGCCGTCCGGTCCGGCAAGCGGGTCGCTGCGGCCGAGGCTGATCGCCGCCCGCGCCCAGCCGCCGGGGCCGTCGAAGTCGGCGATCCGGCGGGCGGCCAGCTGCGGGGTGAGCCGCTCCTTGGCCTCGTCGTCGATCTGGCTCCATGCGCCCCCGGGGATCGGGGCTATCTCCCGAAGCAGATGATCCATGGCTGTAGGCCCCTTCGCGTCGCTGGTCGGGCGCCCGGCGGGCCGCCGGGCGCCGGGTTGGCGCCACCGTGCGCGGGTGGTCGCCCGAATCGTGGTGGGATCCGTCGTCGTACTCGGGTACGGCCCGGACGCTACGCCCAGGCGGCGCCGCCGGCCGGGTCAACCGGCTTGCGGAGCATCACCCTCGACCGGTCCGGTGGATGATGTTTACCCGGGCCGCGAGCGGCTATCCGGGCGCGACTGTCAGCCGGCGACGGAGACGCTCTGGATCGAGGTCGGCAGCTTCGGCTTCCCGCCGCCGGCCGAGGAGTCCAGCGACCCGTCGTCGCCGGCCGCCGCGACCTTCTCCAGCACCTTGATACCCGGCTCGGAGACGGTGCCGAAGACCGTGTAGTCCGGCGGCAGCTGCGAGTCCGCGTAGACCAGGAAGAACTGGCTGCCGCCGCTGTTCGGCTGGCCGGTGTTCGCCATCGCCAGCACCCCGCGCGGGTACACCGAGGCGCCCTGCTGGCCCGGCTTGAGGGTGGTGGGCTTCTCGTCCGGAATGGTGTAGCCGGGGCCGCCGGAGCCGGTGCCGCTCGGGTCGCCGCACTGCAGCACCTTCAGCGAGCCCTCGGTCACCAGCCGGTGGCACGGGGTGTTGTTGAAGTACCCCGCCTGGGCCAGGTGCACGAAGCTGGCGACGGTGCACGGCGCCTCGGCCCGGTTGAGCGTGATCGGCAGCACGCCCTGGCTGGTGGTCATCGTGGCCTGGACGGTGCCGTCGGCGGGCGGGTTGAGATCGGTGGGCACCGACACCGGCTTGGCGGCGGGCTCGTCCGGCGTGGCCTGGTAGGCGCAGCGCCCGCCGGCCGCCTGCGGCGGTGGTGGCGGGGCCGGCGAGCTGGGGGAGGAGTTGACCGCGCAGGCGACCACCACGACGGCGACCAGCGCGATCACGATCGCTCCCGCGGTGGTGGCGGCGACCTTCTTGCGCCGTGCCGAACGCTGCGCTCGCCGCGCCTGCTGACGCTCGAGCTTGCGCTTGGCGGCCTCGCGGCGCTGCTGGTTGGTCGACACCGGTCACGTCCTCCGCTCATGATGTTCGCCGGTTGCCCGGCGACGCCTCGCCGCAGCTTAGCGACCGGTCGGCGGGGGCTCCCGAGCGGATCAGGCCTCCCGGTCAGCCGGCCGGACCCGCACCCGCCCTGGCACGCAGCCGGGCGCCGGCCTGCGCCAGCGGCACCTGTTCCTGGTCGCCGCTGACCATGTCCCGCAGCGTGATCACCTGGTCGGTCAGCTCGCGCGGGCCGAGCAGCGCGGTGAACCGGGCGCCCTGGTCGTTCGCCCACTTCAGCTGCTTGGCCATCTTCCCGGAGGCACCCAGGTACAGCCCGACCCGCAGCCCGGCCGCACGCAGCTCGCCGGCCAGCGCCAGCAGCGCGGGCTCGGCCTCCTCGGCGAGCACCGGCAGCGCCACGTCCAGCGCCGGTGCGGCGTCCGCCCCATCGGCGGCGTCGGCCTGCTGGGTGGACAGGATGCGCTCGATGCCGATCGAGCCCCCGCAGGCCGGCAGGTCGGGCCCGCCGAGCGCGGCGACGAGCCCGTCGTAGCGGCCGCCGGAGGCGATCGAGCCGGGGAAGCCCGGCGCGCTGACCTCGAAGATCGGGCCGGTGTAGTAGTCCAGGCCGCGCACCATCCTCGGGGTGAAGGCGATCCTTCCGGGGGGCAGCGTGCCGGTCAGCCGGAGCAGCCGGTCGACCTCGGCCAGCCCGGCGCGGCCGCGCTCGGTGCTGTCCAGCCGGGAGCGCACCCGGCCGGTGTCCTCGGCGGACAGGTCGCCGACGAGGCCGGCGGCGATGTCGCCGGACAGGCCGCGGTCGGCCAGCTCGGCGGTGACCGCGTCCGGGGCGAGCTTGTCCAGCTTGTCGAGGGTGATCAGCACCCGGCCGCCCAGCTCCTCGGGCACGCCGTAGGCGTCCAGCAGCCCGAAGAGCGCGCGCCGCGAGTTGATCTCGAACCGGAACTCGCCGACCCCGAGCGACTCCAGGCCCTCGTTGATCGCCAGCAACGTCTCCGCGTCGGCCAGCGGGGAGGTGGAGCCCACCACGTCGATGTCGCACTGGGTGAACTCGCGGAAACGGCCACGGCCGGGCCGGTCGGCCCGCCACACCGACCCCAGCGCGTACCGCTTGTACGGGCTGGGCAGCCGGTTGCCGTGCGTGGCCACCACCCGGGCCAGTGGCACCGTGAGGTCGTAGCGCAGCGCAAGGTCGGCCTCACCGCTGGCCTCGTGCTCGCCCCGGCGGAGGATCTTGAAGATCAGCTTGTCGCCCTCGTCGCCGTACTTGCCGGTCAGCACGTCCAGCCGTTCGAAGGCAGGCGTCTGCAACGGCTCGAACCCGTAGCGCTCGAACGCGGTCCGCAGCAAGGTGAACGCACGGTCCCGGCGGCGCACCTCGGCGGCAAGGAAGTCCCGGGTGCCCGAAGGCGGCTCGGCGGTCTGCGCCATGAACGTGATCCCTCTTTCGCCGGCGTAACCCGTCCAGCCTACGAGCCGACCGACTCCCGGGAGGCGACCAGGGCGGCCACGCCGGTGGTGACGGGGACCGAGGCGACCAGCCCGATGCTGCCGGCCAGCGTGCGGACCACCTCGGCGGCCACGTCCTCGGCGGTGACCGACTGGCCCAGGCTGAGTCCGGAGACGGTGAAGAACAGCAACAGTGGCAGCGAGGCCCCCGCGTAGGCCAGTACCAGCGTGTTCACCGCCGAGGAGATGTGGTCGCGGCCGATCCGCATGGCGGCACTGAACAGCTCGCTCGGCCCCAGTCCCGGGTTGGCCCTGCGCAGCTCCCACACGGCGCTGGTCTGGGTGACCGTCACGTCGTCCAGCACGCCCAGCGCGCCGATCACGAAGCCGGCCAGCAGCAGCCCGCGCGGGTCCAGCCGGGCGTTGCCGCCCAGCGCCGCGAGCAGGTTCTCGGTGGAGTCGTCCAGCCCGGTGAGCGCGGCCGCGCCGGTGAACGCCCAGCTCAGCAGGCCGATCAGGCCGAGGCTGAGCAGCGTGCCGACCACCGCGGTGGAGGTCCGCGCGGACAACCCGTGGCTCAGGTAGAGCACCGCGAACATGATCAGGCACGAGCCGACGAGTGCGACCGCGAGCGGGTTGCGGCCGGCCAGGATAGCCGGCAGCACGAACACCACCAGCACCAGGAAGCTCACGCCCAGCGCGGCGAGCGCGGCCAGCCCGCGCCACCGGCCGAGCAGGATCACCGCGCCGGCGAACAGCAGGCCCAGCACCCACAGCGACGCACCGCGCTGGAAGTCGGAGACCTGGTAGGACGCCGTGTCGGCCGGGTCGCCGCCGCTGTACTGCAGCACCACCTTGTCGCCCAGCGCGTAGGTCGGGGTGGTCGGCTCGATCGGCACCACGCTCACGATGCCCCGCCCCGCCGCCGGGCCGTCGCTCATGAGCAGGCTCAACGCCACGCAGTCGTCGCCCTGACCGGCGGTGTTCCCGGCGTTCTGGCCGCCGGCGTTCTGGCCGGGGCGCTGGCCGCCGGCGTTCTGGCCGCTCGTGTTCTGGCCGCCGGAGCGGGTCGCGCCGCCGCCGGACTCCACGCACGGCGCCGGGGTCGCGCCGCCCACCAGGGCGTTCACCAGCTGGTTGCGGGCGCCCGGCACCGAAGGTGTCCCGCCGAACGGGTACAGCACCAGCACCCCGACGACGCTGGCCAGGGCGCACGGCACCAGCAGCGCGACCAGCAGCATCCGCACCCTGCGCCCGGCGGGTGCCGCCGGTCCGTGTCCGTGCCCGTGGTGGTTGTCGTGGTGGTTGTCGTTGTGGCGAGCACGGCCGTTGCGGTGGGTGTTGTCCTGACCGTCATCCTCGGCGAGGTTGTGCCCCGTGCCGGGATCGAGGTCCGGCCTCCGGGCGCGGGCCGGGGTGTCCGGAGGGGGCCCGGCGCGCATCGGTGCCGGTGGCGGGTCCGGTGGCAACCCGCGTGGCGGCCGGGATCCCCCGGACCGCTCGGGGTTCGACGGTGGCCGGGGTGGAGGCCGCCGCGGCGAGGCCGGCGGCGCGTCGGCTGGAGGCGGGCCGGTGTGCGGGGGTGAGGCGTGCGGGGGTGAGGCGGGCCGCGGGCCGGCTGGCGGCAGTGAGACGGGTCGCGGTGCGGTAGGCGCCGGGCCGGCCGGTCGGCGAGGCGGCCAGCCGGGTCGGTCGTCGCGGCCGTGGCGTCCCATCGGGTCATCCTCGCCGGTCGGGGCTGAGAGGCGGCGTCGGGTGGGTTCCGGTGTGTGCTCCCGGCCCGGCGCGGACCGGTTGCGTAGTCGTACGGATGTGGCCGCACCGGGTCCACGGCGACGCTGAACCCATGGCACACCCCTCCATTCCCGACCGGAGCACACCCGACCAGGGCGCCGCCCGGCTCGCGGCCGCCACTCCCGTCGACCGGGACCGGTACGCGGACCTGCTCCGGTTGTTCTCCATCGGCATAGTCGTCCTGGGGCATTGGGTCGTCGCCCTGCTCACGGTCAACGGCGCGGGCGAGGTCAGCACCTCGACGCCGGTCATGCTCAGCACGTGGGTGTGGCAGGTGATGGCCCTGTTCTTCTTCGTCGGTGGCTTCGCGCACGCCCGCGCGCTCCGGCGCGGGCCGACGACCGGGCGGTTCGTCCGGGGCCGGCTGGCCCGGCTGCTCCCGCCGGTGGTCGTGATGGTGGCGATCTGGGCGGTGCTGGCGGCCGCGGTGGACAGCGTCGGGTTCACCCGGGGCGACGTCGGCCGGGACCTCGCGGTCGGGATGCACCGGATCACCGCGCCACTGTGGTTCCTCGGGGTGTACCTGGCCATCGTGCTGGCCGCGCCGGTCATGATGCGGCTGCACGGGCGGTTCGGCCTCTGGCGGGTCGTGGCGTGGCTGACCGCGGCGTCCGCGGTGGTGGACGCGCTGTCGCTCGGCGCCGGCCTTCCGCTCATCGGCTACGTGAACATGTTGCTCGTCTGGCTGGCCGTGCACCAGATGGGCTTCGGCTACGCGGACGGCACGCTGGCCCGGGGCGGCCGCCCGGTGGCCGGTGCACTGGCCGCCGGAGGTCTGGCCGCTGCCGTGGCGCTCGT
The DNA here is from genome assembly GCA_036497465.1 of Pseudonocardia sp. GTDB lineage: Bacteria > Actinomycetota > Actinomycetes > Mycobacteriales > Pseudonocardiaceae > Pseudonocardia. The sequence goes on from DASXJJ010000077.1 coordinate 7,101, forward strand.
CTTCGGCACCTCGTCCTACCCGGTGCTGATGGTCGGCCTGCCCGGCAACGGGGTCTCCAACGCCTCGCCCGCCACCTGCGCGCTGCTGGCCCAGAGCATGTTCCTGATCGGCGTGGCGCTGCTGCTGCGTCCGCTCGGCGTCGCGTTCGCCGCCCGGCCGACGGTGTGGCTGGTGGTCGCCACCGGCAACTCGGTGATCATGACGATCTTCTGCTGGCACCTCACCGCGTGCTACCTGGTTCAGGGCGTACTGCTGCTGTCCGGGACGACCCTGCCCGGCGCGGACACTCCGGCCTGGCTGCTTGCGCTGCCCGGCTGGCTGGCGGCGTGCACGGCGGCGTGCGCCGGGCTGGTCGTGGTGTTCCGCCGGTTCGAGCGGGTCCGGCGGCCGGTCGCGGCCGGCACCGGCAGGGCGACGGTGGCCGTGCTCGCCGTCGCTGCCGGGCTGTTCGGCCTGTCCGAGACCGGGCTGGAAGGGCTGTCGCTCTCCTCGTGGGACGGGCTCGACCTCCGGGCGGTGCTGGCCCTGGGGCTGATCGGGCTCGGCATGCTGGCGCTGTCCGGGCTCGGGCGGCCGGTGGCGGCCGACCGGGATCGGCCGGGGGTCGCCGCGTAGGCACCCGCCCGGTAGTCGCGCCCGGCCGGGCTCGGTGCAGCTGCTCGAGCCCGACCCGCCGTTTGCATCTGAGTCGAACATGTGTTCGACTGTAGCAGGTGCGATGGGGAAGCCAGCAGGTCCGGGAGGACGGCGTCGGTGACGACGCCGTCCTCCCCGGGCTCGGCGGTCTGCTGCGCACCGTGCGGACGCCGGAGTTCGCGGGGATGGTCTTCCACGAGGTGGAGGCGAAGTCCGCGCTGAACAAGGTGCCCGGCGGGCAGTTGCCGTTCGGCTGGACGGTCAACCCGTACCGGGGGTGCAGCCACGCCTGCACCTACTGCTTCGCCCGTAACACGCACACCTACCTGGATCTCGACCCCGGCGAGGACTTCGACCGCCAGGTCGTGGTCAAGGTCAACGTGGCCCGGGTCCTGGAGCGCGAGCTTCGCTCCGCGCGGTGGCGGCGCGAGCACGTGGCCATGGGCACCAACACCGATCCCTACCAGCGGGCCGAGGGTCGGTACCGGCTGATGCCCGGCGTGCTCACCGCGCTGGCCCGCTCCGGCACGCCGCACTCCGTGCTCACCAAGGGCACGCTGCTGGCCAGGGACCTGCCGCTGCTGCGGTCGGCGGCGGACGACGTGCCGGTGGGCATCGGGGTGTCCATCGCGCTGGCCGACCGGACGCTGCAGGTCAGCCTCGAGCCGGGCACGCCGTCGCCGGCCGCCCGGCTCGACCTGGTGCGCCGGATCAGTGACGCGGGTCTGCCCTGCGGTGTGATGGTCGCGCCGGTGCTGCCGCTGCTCACCGACTCGCCCGAGGCGCTGGACGCGCTGCTCGGGCAGATCGCGGCGGCGGGCGCCGCCGGAGCAACGGTGCTCGCCCTGCACCTCCGTCCAGGCACCCGCGAGTGGTTCCTGGGGTGGCTGGCCCGCGAACACCCGGGCCTGGTGGAGCCCTACCGGCGGCTGTACCGGCGGGGGGCCTACGTCGACCCCCGGTACCGGGAGGCGCTGGCCGCACGGGTCGCGCCGCTGCTGGGCCGGCACGGGCTGGTGCGCTCGGCGGTCACCCGGGGCCTGCCGGGCGACGAACAGGGCAGCTGGCCGGACGGGAGCCTGCCCTCGGGTGGTGGCGGCGGTGGCTCCGGTCGGGGTCCCGGTGGCGGTCCGCGTGGCGGCTCGGACGGTCGCTCCGGTGGCGGGGTCGTGCGGGCTCGAGCCGGGAGGAACGGCCCGGACGAGGGGAGGGAGCCGACCGGGGAGCAGCTGACGCTGATGTGACGCCCCGGAAGGGTCCGGCGGGGCTAGGTTGGCGACATGGATCTGGACGAGGCCCGGGCGGTGGTCCGCGACCAGCACCACGCGGTGCTGGCCACGATGAGGTCGGACGGCACGCCACAGATGTCGCCGGTGGCCGCCGGGGTCGACGGTGCCGGCTGCATCGTGGTGAGCAGCAGGGAGACGGCCTACAAGGTGCGCAACCTGCGGCGGGATCCCCGGGCCTGGCTGTGCGTGTTGTCGGACGAGTTCTACGGCCGGTGGGTGCAGCTGGAGGGCCGGGTGGAGGTCCTGTCGCTGCCGGACGCGCTGCCCGCGCTGGAGGACTACTACCGGGGTGTCTCCGGCGAGCACCCCGACTGGGACGACTACCGGGAGGCGATGCGGCGGGAGCGGCGGGTCCTGGTGCGGATGGAGCTGACCCGGGCGGGTCCGGACCGCTCCGGCTGACCGTCGCACGGCCCGATGAGCCGTGCGACAGCCACCGGTGGGCCATTCGGCCGCGAGCGGGCCACCGGAAAGGCGCGGGCCGGGAAACCTGCTCGCGGGTAGCCCCGGGGCGTTGGTTAACCTCACTCACCGTGATTCGTACCCACCCCGCTGGCGCACTGCGCGCCGAAGACGCTGGTAGCACTGTGACCCTGGCCGGTTGGGTGGCTCGCCGGCGTGATCACGGCGGGGTGATCTTCATTGACCTGCGGGACGCCTCCGGGGTGGCCCAGGTGGTGTTCCGCGAGGGCGAGATGGCCGAGCGCGCCCACCGCCTGCGCGCCGAGTTCTGCGTCCAGGTGACCGGCGAGGTCTCCGTCCGCCCGGAGGGCAACGAGAACCCCGAGCTGCCCACCGGCTCGATCGAGGTCACCGCCACCGAGCTGACGGTGCTGTCCGAGGCGGCCCCGCTGCCGTTCCCGCTCGACGAGCACACCGAGGTCGGCGAGGAGATCCGCCTGCGGTACCGCTACCTCGACCTGCGCCGCGCCGGTCCCGCCGCCGCGATCCGGATGCGAAGCGAGGCCAGCCGGATCGCCCGCGAGGTGCTGCACGAGCGCGAGTTCGTCGAGGTGGAGACACCGACGCTGACCCGGTCGACTCCGGAGGGCGCGCGCGACTTCCTGGTGCCGGCCCGGCTGCGCCCCGGATCCTGGTACGCGCTGCCGCAGAGCCCGCAGCTGTTCAAGCAGCTGCTCATGGTCGCCGGGCTGGAGCGGTACTACCAGATCGCCCGCTGTTACCGGGACGAGGACTTCCGCGCCGACCGCCAGCCGGAGTTCACCCAGCTGGACATCGAGGCGAGCTTCGTCACCGAGGATGACGTGATCGAGATCGGTGAGACGATCACCGCCGAGCTGTGGCGGCGGCTGGCCGGCTACGAGATCCCCCGGCCGGTGGCTCGGCTCACCTACGCCGAGGCCATGTCCCGCTACGGAACCGACAAGCCGGACCTGCGGTTCGGCGTCGAGCTGACCGAGCTCACCGAGTACTTCGCCCAGACCGCGTTCCGCGTGTTCCAGAACCCCTACGTGGGTGCCGTCGTCATGCCGGGTGGCGCCTCCCAGGCCCGCCGGCAGCTGGACGCCTGGCAGGAGTGGGCCAAGCAGCGCGGCGCCCGCGGCCTCGCGTACGTCCTGATCGGCGAGGACGGAACGGTCGACGAGCGCGGCCCGGTGGTCAAGAACCTGTCCGACGCCGAGCGCGACGGGCTGGCCAAGGCGGTCGGCGCGGGCCCGGGCGACTGCATCTTCTTCGCCGCCGGCCACCCGTCGGACGCCAGGGCGCTGCTCGGCGCGGCCCGCGGTGAGATCGCCCGGCGCTGCGGTCTGGTCGACGAGAGCGCCTGGTCGTTCGTGTGGGTGGTGGACGCGCCGATGTTCGAGCGGGTCCGCGACGACAAGGGCAACGAGATCGGCTGGACCGCCGTGCACCACCCGTTCACCTCGCCCAACGCGGACTGGACGGACCACTTCGAGGAGGCGCCGGACCAGGCACTGGCCTACGCCTACGACATCGTCTGCAACGGCAACGAGATCGGCGGCGGGTCGATCCGTATCCACCGGTCCGACGTGCAGGAGCGGGTGTTCACGCTGCTGGGCATGGACGAGGCCGAGCAGCGGGAGAAGTTCGGCTTCCTGCTCGACGCGTTCGCCTACGGCCCCCCGCCGCACGGCGGCATCGCGTTCGGCTGGGACCGGATCTGCATGCTGCTGTCCGGCGCCGACTCGCTGCGGGAGGTCATCGCCTTCCCGAAGACCGGCGGCGGGTACGACCCGCTCACCTCGGCGCCGGCCCCCATCACGGCGGAGCAGCGCAAGGAGGCCGGGATCGACTCGAAGCCCGCCCCGGCCGCCGGCGCACCCACCGGCGCCACCGGGACCGCGCCGGCCGGGGACGGAAGCAAGCCGGACGGGTCCGGGCGGGCCGACGGGTAGGTCGGCGTGCTGCACCTGCGCGCGCTCCGCCCGACGGAGCCCACCGGTGAGGTCCGGCACGTCCTGCTCCGCGAGCCCGGAGCCGTTGTAGTGACCGTCCAGCCACGGGCGGCCGTCGGCGTAGTGCTCCGTCGGGGTGACCTCGCCGGGCGGGGCGGCCTCGCGCTGCTCATCGGCTTCCCGTTCGCCATGCTGGTCACCGTGGGCGCCGCGCTGCTGTTCCGGGCCACCGGGTTGATCTCGAGACACGGCTCGGAGGGTCTGTCCGGGGTCGATGTCAGCCGGGTGGGCCTCGTGGCGGCCGCCGTGGCCGTGCTGTGGTCGTCGCCGGCCGCGCCGCGTCGCCGGACCGCCGGCCGCCGGTCGTCGGACGGGTAGGGTCGATGCCGATGATCCGTCAGCCCGCCGGTCCGCGGCCGCCCGAGTCGCCGAGCCGGCAGACGATGGTCCGTGCGCTGAACCTGGCCGAGCAGTTGCTCACCCGGCGGCACGGCGCCACGGTGACCCTGGCGGACCCCGAGGACCTCCGGGGCAGCGGCCGGGCGGTGGTGCTGCGGGCGCGTGTGGTGGAGAACCCGTTCGGCCTCCCGCGCAGCCTCGTGATCAAGTACTACCAGGGCGCGCCGAGTCCCGGCCGGGCCGACCCGTTCCGGCACGAGGCCGCCAGCTGCCAGCTGTTCACCGCGCTGCCCGGGGAGTGCCGGCCCAGCCCGGAGCTGGTGGCGCTGGACCCGGCGAACCGGATGCTCGTGTCCGAGGATCTGGGGCGGTCGTCGACGCTGGCCGACAAGCTGTTCGGCAGCGACCCGAGCGCCGCCGAGCGGTGCCTGCTCACCTGGGCGCGGGCGCTGGGCCGGCTGCACGCGGTGACCGCGGGCCGGGAGCACGACTTTGACGCGCTGCTGCGCCGGCTCGGTGAGCGGTCCTGGCGCGATCCGATGGCCGACGACGCCCGGACGGCGTTGGCCTCGGTTCCCGATCTGCTGGCCGGCGAGCTGGGGGTGTCGGTCAGCTCGGCGGCGGCCGACGAGGCGCACGCGACCGCCCGGCTGCTCGGCGGCACCCGGTACCGGGCGTTCAGCCCGTCGGACACCTGCCCGGACAACAACCTGGTGACCAGCCGGGGCGTCCGGTTCGTCGACTTCGAGTGGGGCTGCTTCCGGGACGTACTGCTCGACGCCGCGTACACCCGGGTGCCGTTCCCGGCGTGCGAGAGCAGCTTCGCTCTGCCGGCCGGGATGCCGGAGGCGATGCTCGCGGCGTGGAGCGCGGAGATCTCCTCGGTCTGGCCGGAGCTGGCCGAACCGGCCCGGCTGGCCGCCCGGATCCTGGACGCGCAGCTGCTGTGGGTGTGGCTGTGCACGTTGCTGCTGCTTCCGGCGGGGCTGGCCGAGAACGGCCTGATCGGGCAGGACGCGACCCGGTCGCCGAGGGCGCTGCTGGCGCTGGCCCACTACTGGACCCGGCTGGCCGTCGACGCGGCCGGCGGCGGCCGCCCGGCCACCGCCGAGCTCGCCGAGTCGATCGTGGCCGCGCTGCGCCCGAAGCTGGGCGACGGCCCCACCGAGCTGCCGCTGTTCCCCGCGTTCCGGCACCGCGCGGCGAGCTGACCGCCGGGGTAGCACCGACCGTTCCGCAACCGGTCCACGGCACGTCACCCCGTTCTCACCGCCGGTGAGTCCGGGCGGGTGATCGTGGGCAACCGTGACCGCTGAGATCATCACGCCGTTCCCGGCCGCCACCCCGTTCCCGGCCGCCGCGCCACCGCCGGCCGTCGGCCCGGTCGCCGGGGCGCGCGCCGTGCGCACCCTGGTGGTTCTGGGCGACTCCACCCCGGTCGGGATGGGCGACCCCCTGCCCGGCGGTGGCTGGCGCGGGTTCGGACCGCTGCTGCGGGACTCGCTGGGTGACCGGGGGACCGTCCGCTACGCCAACGTGTCGTTCACCGGCGCCCGCATGGCCTGCGTGCGCGGACGCCAGCTCGGGCCGGCGCTCGCGGCCCGCCCGGACGTCGCCGTGCTGCTGGTCGGGATGAACGACACGCTGCGCGCCGACTTCGACGCCGACGGGCTGGCCGCCAACTACGACGCGGTGGTTGCCGCCCTGCGCGCCGCCGGGGCGACCGTGCTGACCGTCCGGTTCCACGACCACAGCACCGTGTTCTGGCTTCCCGGCCCGCTGCGGCGCGCGTTGCGCGGGCGGATCGGCGAGCTCAACTCCGTCCGACCGGATGCTGGCCCGCCACCCGGTGTGCTGCCTGGACCTGCACACCCTGCCCGGCGGCTACCACCGCTCGGCGTGGAGCGTGGACCGGCTGCACCCCTCGGAGCTGGGCCACCGCCTGCTGGCCCGTGGCTTCGGCGAGCTGTTGGCGGGGGCCGGTTTCGCGGTGCCGCACCCGGTCGGGCTGCGCCGCGCGGGCGGCCGGGAGGTGACCCTGCTGCACCACCTGGTGTGGCTGATGATCAAGGGCGTGCCGTGGCTGTGCCGCCGCGGCGGCGACCTGGTGCCGTACGCGCTGGCGATCGCGCTGCGCGAACTGCGCCGGTCGGTCCAGCCGCGGCCCGACGGGCCGGGCCAGCCGGGCTCGGGCCGCGTGGAACCGGGCCGCGCGGAGCCGGGCCGCGCGGAACCGGGTCAGCCGGCGCCGGGTCAGCCGCAGTCGGCGAGGAACCGGGACATCCGCTCCAGCGCCTCCTCCAGCAGCGGCAGCGCGGTGGCGTAGGAGCAGCGGATGTGGCCCTCGCCGGGCGCGCCGAACACGTTGCCCGGGACAACCGCCACCCCCTGGGACTCCAGCAGCCGCTCGGCGAAGGTCTCCGAGTCCAGCCCGCTGGAGCGGATGGACGGGAACGCGTAGAACGCCCCGCCGGGCTCCGGGCAGTCCAGGCCGATCTCGCGGAGCCCCTTGACGAACACCCGCCGCCTGCGGTCGTAGTCGGCGACCATCTCGGCCACGTCACCGTCGCCGGCCACCAGCGCCTCCACGGCCGCGAGCTGGGAGATGTGCGGGGCGCACAGCATCGTGTACTGGTGCATCCGCAGGCACAGGTCGGCGATGGGCGTCGGCGCGCACAGGTACCCGACCCGCCACCCGGTCATCGCGTGCGCCTTGGAGAACCCGCCGAGCAGCACGGTCCGCTCCCGGGCGCCGGGCAGCGAGGACACGCAGGTGTGCGCCCCGGTGTAGGTGAGCCGGTCGTAGATCTCGTCGGAGATCAGGTAGAGGTCGTGCCGCTCGGCCAGCTCGACCAGCGCGGCGAGGTCCTCGCGGGTCTGCACGGCCCCGGTCGGGTTGGCCGGCGACCCGATCAGTATGGCCTTGGTGCGCTCGGTGACGGCGGCCTCGATCGTCTCCACCCGCAGCCGGAAGCCGTCCTCGGCGAACGTGGGCACCGGGACGGGCCGCCCGCCGGCGAACGACACGCACGGCTGGTACGCCACGTAGCAGGGCTCCGGGACGATCACCTCCTCGCCCGGTTCGAGCAGCACCCGCAGGGTCAGGTCCAACCCCTCGGAGACGCCGGAGGTGATCACGCACTCGCCGTCCGGGGCGTACCGCACCGCGTTGCGGGTGGCCAGGTCGGCGCAGATCAGCTCGCGCAGCCGGGGCAGCCCGGCGTTGGAGGTGTAGGTGGTCATCCCGCGTTCCAGCGAGTAGATGCCCGCCTCGCGGACCCGCCACGGGGTGACGAAGTCGGGCTCGCCCACGCCGAGCGAGATCACGTCGGCGCGCTGCGCGGCGATGTCGAAGAAGCGCCGGATCCCGGAGGGGGGACAGGCGGAGACGACGCTGTTGAGCGGCTTCACGGGACCACCGGCAGCCGGTTGTCCGGCTCGGCCTCGAGAAACGCGTCGCCGTCGCGCTTGTAGGTCTTGAGCACGAAGTAGGTGGCGGTGGAGTGCACCCGGTCGATGGTGGACAGCTTCTGCGCGACGAACTCGCTCACGTCGCGCATCGTGCGACCGGTGACCGTCGCCCGCAGGTCCTGTGTGCCGGACACCAGGTACACCGACCGCACCTCGGGAAACCGGGAGATCCGGGCCGCGACGTCGTCGAACCCGACGCCCCGGGCCGGGCCGATCGACAGGTCGATGAACGCGGTGATCGTCTCCGGCTGGTCGGGCGCGGAGAGCCGGTCGAACCGGTCCCAGTCCACGACCGCCTTGTACCGGCGGATGATCCCCGCGGTCTCCCACTCGTGGATGCGCTCCCGGACCTCCGGTTCCGGGATGCCGGTCATGGTGGCGATCCGCTCGGGCGTCGCGTGCCCGTCACGGGCCAGTATCTCCAGGATCTCGCGCACAGGGCCGACTCTAACCCGGACCGCCCACCCTCCCGGTGGTCTCCTCCCACCTGCCCCAGTCCGCCAGGGTGCTGTCGGCGAGCCGGGCGCGCAGCGGGTCCAGCCGTGACCCGTCCCGGTGGTCGGGCCCGGCTCGCGGTGGGTCGCGCAGCACACCCAGGTAGGCGCGCAGCCGCCCGGCCGCGTGCTCGCCGCCGACCTGCGCCCGCTTGGCCTGCCGCTCGGTGAGCACGCCGCTGCGCAGCACGGCCAGCCAGCCCCGGGCGAGCGCGACCAGCACCTCGACCACGTTCCCGTCGTAGCTGCCCCCGCCCGGCTGCGCCCGGTCGACCCGCTGCTCGATGTAGGCCCACGTCTCGCGGTGCTCGTCGACCGCCGTGGCCACCTCGAACGCCAGCCGCGCGTACCGGCGCGCCTCGGGGGCGCCGGGCCACCGGGTCAGCGCCTCGATCAGCCCGTGCAGGTGGCCGAGGTAGGCGGTGCGCAGCGCCACCCAGCGCCCCTCCCTGCGGGCCGAGCCCTCCCGGCTGTGCACCACCTCGTCGATCAGGCTCAGGCCGAGGACCAGGTCGTCGTCCTCGCTGGCCGGGTCGAGCAGGAACCGGGCGTAGCCCAGGTCCAGGTGGCTGCGCTCGACCGGGTCCGTGATCAGCTCGTCGCGCAGCCGGCGCGCGGTGTCCCACCACCGGCGCATGTCCTCGCTCAGCGTGGCCAGGTCCGGGGTGTGGCAGACGCCCTGGTAGACGGCCCGGCGCACGGTGCGCAGGTTGTGCAGCACCAGCGGCAGCACCTCGATCAGCACGGCCTTGCCGCCGCGCCCGCTCGCCACCCGCTCGTCCAGCCGGCGCAGGGCCGCCATGACGCCCGGGTAGGCCTCCCCGGGTTCGCCGAAGCTGGCCCGGTGCTGGGCGAGGTAACCGAGCGCGTAGGCCTGGACCTGGTCGCGCAGCGGGTCGTCCGGCTCGAGCAGCGCGTCGGCGGCCTCGACCAGGCCGTGGCAGCGGTCGGCGCACTCCTCCCGGCTGCGCCGGTTGTCGAACTTGACCATGCCGGACAGCCAGCCCGCGCCGCGCAGCGCGTAGTAGTGCGCGAGCAGCACCGCGCGCCGGGTCAGCTCGTCGGCACCGCGCCAGCGGGCCGCGTCGAGCACCGGCAGCTCCAGTACCCGCCCGCGCAACTGCACCGGGGTGCCGCCGCGCATCCGGGCGAACTGGCGCGCCACGGTCGCCACCATCACCTCGACCTGACGCTGGCGGGGGATCACCACCTCGGGGAACGGCGTGCCGCCCGGCGGGTCCTCGATCATCAGGGTGCACAGCGGCAGGCCGGGGATGCAGCCGGTCAGCAGGGCCTCGGTGAGCTCCTCGAGCATGCCGACGGCCCACTGCCGGCTCTCCGGGTTGCCGGTGGTCGCCACGGTCTCGTTCTGCTCGAAGCCGGAGTGCGGCTTGAAGTGCAGCCGCCCGTCGGGGTCGCCCAGCAGGCTGCCCCGCTGGTCGTACTGGTCCACCGCCACGACGCTGTCCCAGGTGGACCGGATGAGGTCCAGGTGCTGGGGCTGGTGGCGCAGGCTCGACTCCGGGGTGCCGCCCAGTTCGATGCGGGCCAGCGGGTGCCCGTGCGGGTTGCGGCGCGTCGGCTCGGGCCGGGGCAGCTGCAGGAGCGCCCGCTGGATCTTCGTCGCCTGCACGCCGTTGCGGACCAGCACGGGCTGGGCGGCGAACACCTCCTGCAGCAGGCACAGCCCGACCGCGACCACCACGCCCGGCGAGTCGACCTGGTGGCAGATGTCGCCGAGCGCGGCCCGCACCGCGGCGGTGACGGGCTCGAGCATGTAGTTGGTGCCGTGCAGTACCAGCGCGGCCTTGGTGTCCGGGCCGTACCGGCTGACCTCGACGTTCGGGATCGGCCAGTAGTTGATCGAGTCGTCGTCGCGGTGCCGGAACCTGCGGGTCTTGCCGCGCGGGCGGAGGAACAGCCCGCCGTCCCGCTCGTCGTTCTCGTCGGCCACGATCGGGCCGCCCAGGGTGATCTCGGTGGTCGACAGGCGGCCGTAGTCGACCAGCCAGGCCCGGCCCCGCCCGGCGTCGTCCGAGCTGAGCGGATCGCCGGGGATCCCGCTGAGCGCGGCGATCTTCCTCGCCACGCGCAGGTCCATCAGTCCGCGGGAGCCGATCTGGGGCGGCGGCATCCGCGCGGTGAGGTGCATCGACGGCCTCCCAGCCGGTTGGCGGCGAGCGTGCTCGGTGAACTCACATGGAGCAGGGGGGACACGGGTGGAGGAGCGAACTGCGGGCGTGAGTGACGGACCGTTGCAGGATATTTCTCCTCTTGGCGCTATCCCTCCTGTTCAGCTGTGAGCACACTTTGAGTTGTCAGAGCAACTTCGGGGGAAAGGATCCGCCATGGTGTCCATCGGGGCAAGCCTCGGGTACGGAATCCTGATCGTGCTGGCGGTGGTGCTGGGTCGGTCGCTCGACGCGGGCCGGGAGCGCAGGCTCCGGCAACTGGTGGCCACCGAGCGTGAGTTGCTGGCCGAGGAGCGGGAGTACATCGCGCGGGAGCGGGCGCGCCTGGCCGAGGAGCGAGACGGCTACCGGCAGGCCGTGCTGCGGTGGCGCACCGTGGTCCGCGAGCCCGGGCCGGCCCGCGCCGAGCACCAGGACGACTGGGAGGTCCTGGGCTGAGCGGTCCCGCGAGGTGTCCGGCTCCTCGGCCGCGCCGCTGCCGTAGCGTCGGCCCGATGAGCGGCAGCGACGGTCTGTTCGACCTCGATCCGGACCACGGCGCCGGCGGCGGGTCCGCGCCCGCCGCCGGGGCCGAGCCGTCGGCGACGGCACCGTTGGCGGTGCGGATGCGCCCCCGCTCGCTGGACGAGGTGGTCGGTCAGCGGCACCTGCTCACCGAGGGTGCCCCGCTGCGCCGGCTGGTGGAGGGGGCGGCGCCGGCGTCGGTGCTGCTCTACGGCCCACCGGGCACCGGGAAGACCACGATCGCCCGGTTGATGGCCGGTCAGGGCTCGCGGCACTTCGTGGCGCTGTCCGCGCTGTCCTCCGGGGTCAAGGAGCTCCGGACGGTGATCGACGACGCGCGGCGGCGGCTGGACCGCACCGGGCAGACGACGGTGCTGTTCATCGACGAGGTGCACCGCTTCTCCAAGACCCAGCAGGACGCCCTGCTGGGCGCCGTCGAGGACCGGCTGGTGCTGCTCGTCGGCGCCACGACCGAGAACCCGTCGTTCTCCGTGGTCACCCCGCTGCTGTCGCGCTCGCTGGTGCTGCGGCTGGAATCGCTGACCGACGACGACATCGGCGCGTTGCTGGACCGCGCGCTGGCCGACCCGCGCGGGCTGGGCGGGCGGCGGGTGCTCGAGCCGGAGGCCAGGGGCGCGCTGGTCCGACTCGCCGCCGGTGACGCCCGTCGCGCGCTGACGGTGCTGGAGGCCGCGGCCGACGCGGCGGGTGCGCGGGCCGCGACGGCGGGCGCCACGGCGGCCGGCGCGATGGACGGCGCGGCCGGCGGCGCCGCGGGCGGCGGTGGCGTCCCGGGCGTCCCGGGCGGCCCCGGCGTCCTAGGCGACCCGGGCGTCCCGGGGGACGCGGCCGGCGACGGCGTCCCGGTGATCGACCCGGATGTCGTGCGCACCGTCGTGGAGGAGGCCTCCGTCCGCTACGACCGGGCCGGCGACCAGCACTACGACGTGATCAGCGCCTTCATCAAGTCGATCCGGGGCTCGGATGTGGACGCCGCGCTGCACTACCTGGCCCGGATGATCGTGGCCGGCGAGGACGCCCGGTTCATCGCCCGCCGGCTGATGGTGCACGCCAGCGAGGACGTCGGGATGGCCGACCCGACCGCGCTGCCGGTCGCGGTGGCCGCCGCGCAGACCGTGCAGCTGATCGGGATGCCCGAGGCCCGGCTGGCGCTGGCCCAGGCCACCGTGCATCTGGCGACCGCGCCGAAGTCGAACTCGGTGATCACGGCTGTGGACGCGGCGATCAACGACGTGCGCTCCGGCGCGGTCGGCGCGGTGCCGCCCCACCTGCGGGACGGGCACTACGCCGGCGCCCAGAAGCTGGGCAACGCGATCGGCTACCGCTACCCGCACGACGTGCCGGACGGGGTGCTGCGCCAGCAGTACCCGCCGGACGAGCTGGTAGGCAGGGACTACTACCGGCCGTCGGGTCACGGCGCCGAGCGGGCGCTGGCCGAGCGGCTGCCCCGGCTGCGCCGGGTCATCCGGAGCTGAGCACGCCCACGTCCGTCGCGAGGTCCCCGGCGCGGGGCTCGCGCCCGAGCAGCCGCAGTACCGTCGGCCAGCCGGCGTCGTCGCCGTCGTCCGGGGCCGACGGCAGGACCGGGGCGAACGCGGCACCGGGCCGGTCCCGTTCGGGTCCGGCGGGAACCAGCCGCGCCAGCGCGAGGACGGCGGTGACCAGCTCGTCGTCCGGCCGGAACGGCAGCCCCAGCGAGGCGGCCACGTCCCAGCCGTGCACGACGGTGTCCAGCAGGTGGAAGCCCACGGCCAGGCCGGCCGGGAACCGGAGCTCCTGGCTGATCTCGACGAGCAGGACCGGGCGGGTGAGGTCGGCCCCGGCGAACGCCTCGGCGACGCGCGCGGCGGACGCGCGCCATCCCCGGGCGGCCGGCGCGGTGAGCACGCGCGGGGCGAACGCGGCCACCGGGGCGTCGTCCGGGCCCGCGACCGCGGCGGCGAAACCGTGGTTCTGGCCGACCAGGTGACCCAGCAGTGCGGCCAGGTCCCAGGGCGGGCAGGGCGTGTCGCGGCCGAGGTCGTCCCGGCCGATCCGGTCGACCAGCGCGGTGGTCAGCTCCAACGCGCGGCGGTGCAGCGGGCGGACGTCCGTTCCAATAATCTCCATGCGTAGACCATCTACCTTAGTTTATGAATTGTCCAGTGGTTATCGTCCCGGGCATGACCGGTCAGCGGCACGACCTCGGCGCGACGCTCGTGCGGCTGGGGCGCGCGGTGGTCGCCGCCGAGGAACCGGTGCTGGCCGAGCTGGGCGTACCGATGTGGGACTACGTGGTCTTGGTCGCGCTGCGGGACGGGCCGGTCGCCTCGCAGGCCCAGCTGGCCGCGTCGGTGGGGCGTGACACCACCCGGCTGATCCCGATCCTGGACCGGCTCGCCGAGCGGGACCTGCTGCGCCGCCGCCCCGACCCGGCCGACCGGCGGAACCGGATCGTCGAGCTGACCGACGACGGCGTGCGGCTCACCCGCCGGTGCCAGGAGGCCATCCGCCGGATGGAGGAGCGGTTGCTCGCCGAGCTGCCGCCGGACGACCGCGCCGAGTTCATCCGCCGGCTGGAGCGGGTGGCGGAGCTGATCGTCGGCGGGCCGGGAGCGGCCGAGCGCGGCGGCGGGGGCGGCTGAGCCCGCCGGCGCGCGGCCCGTAGCCGCGTCGACCGTCAGCCGGGGCGCGCGCCGGCAGCGGGCGTCGATCATCACCCGGCGGTGCGCAAGATCGAGCGGTTCGGTCCCGACCGGCCGGGTGGGCGGGGAATCCGGTGACCGGAGCGGTAGCCTGACCGGGCTCGACGTCCACCTGACCAAGACTGGGGGAGCGCGCCATGTCGGCTGGGCAGATTGCCGCGTTGATTGCCGCCGGCGCCTTCGTGCTGCTGGTGATCCTGGCGGCGATTCCGCTGATCAAGCTCGGGCGCACGCTCGACGAGGCCACGATCGCCATCCGCAAGACGCACGAGGGCAGTGGTCCGCTGCTCGACGGTGCGAACACCACGATCACGCAGGTCAACACGCAGCTGCGGCGGGTGGACGGCATCACCACCAACGCCCGCACGGTGACTGGCAACGTCTCCGCGCTGTCCTCGCTGTTCACCGCGACCATGGGCGGCCCCCTGGTCAAGACGGCCGCGTTCTCCTACGGGCTGTCCAAGGCGATCAAGGCGCGCAAGGCGGGCAAGGACGCCGGCGAGCACTCCCGCAAGGGTCGGCGCGGGAAGAAGAAATGAAGCGCCTGTTCTGGCTCGGCCTGGGCGTGGCCACCGGCGTGATGGTGACCCGCAAGGTGGCCGACGCAGCCCAGCGGATCACCCCGGCCGGAGTCGGTGAGCAGATCGGCGACGGGCTGCGCGAGATGGCCGGCGCGCTCGGCGCGTTCGGCGCCGAGGTGCGCGCCGGGATGACCGAGCGGGAGCACGAGCTCACCGACCTGGTCGAGCACCGCACCGGCGTGGCCCTGCCCGGCGCGACAACCCACACCCCCTCGGCGGCCCGGCGAGCGCCGGGGGCGGCCGGCCGCGACTAGTCCCGGTCTCCGCCGCCGTCCGCGCTGCCCTGACGTACCGTCGCGAGACAGTCCAAGACCTCAAGAGAGTGCCGCCGTGGAGACCCACGAGATCAACCGTCGGTTCACCGACCACTTCGTCAACGCCGGTCACACCCGGGTGCCCAGCGCCTCGCTGATCCTGGACGACCCGACCCTGCTGTTCGTCAACGCGGGGATGGTGCAGTTCAAGCCGTACTTCCTGGGTGACGCGCCGGCGCCGTACCCGCGTGCCACCTCGATCCAGAAGTGCGTACGCACGCCGGACATCGACGAGGTCGGCATCACCACCCGGCACAACACGTTCTTCCAGATGGCCGGGAACTTCTCCTTCGGCGACTACTTCAAGGCCGGCGCCATCGAGCACGCCTGGACCCTGGTCACCGGCTCCCAGGACTCCGGCGGCTACGGCTTCGAACCGGACCGCATCTGGGTCACCGTCTACCAGGACGACGACGAGGCCATCGCGCTCTGGAAGAAGATCGCCGGGCTGCCCGAGGAGCGGATCCAACGCCGCGACGGCAGGGACAACTACTGGGACATGGGTGTGCCCGGGCCCGGCGGCCCCTGCTCGGAGATCTACTACGACCGGGGTCCGGAGCACGGACGCGACGGCGGTCCGGTGGTGGACGAGGACCGGTACCTGGAGATCTGGAACCTGGTGTTCATGCAGGACGTCCGGGGGGTGAAGAGTCCGAAGTACGGGGCCGCCCCGGTCGGCGAGCTGCCCAGCAAGAACATCGACACCGGGATGGGCATCGAGCGGGTCGCCTACCTGCTGCAGGGCGTGGCGAACGTGTACGAGACCGACCTGGTACGCCCGGTGATCGGCCGCGCGGAGGAGCTGTCCGGCCGGCGCTACGGCGCGAGCCCGGAGGACGACGTCCGGTTCCGGGTGATCGCGGACCACGCCCGCTCCGGGGTGATGATCATCGGCGACGGGGTGACGCCGTCGAACGAGGGCCGGGGCTACGTGCTGCGCAGGCTGCTGCGCCGGATCGTCCGCTCGGCCCGGCTGCTGGGCGTGCACGAGCCGGTGCTGGGCGCGTTCGCCGAGGTGGTGCGCGACGAGATGTCGCCGTCCTACCCCGAGCTCGCCACCGACTTCCCTCGGATCTCGGCGGCCATGCGGGCCGAGGAGGACGCCTTCCTGCAGACGCTGTCCTCCGGCTCGCGGATCTTCGACCTCGCGGTGGACGCCACCAAGCGCTCCGGCGCCCGTGAGCTGCCCGGCGACCAGGCCTTCGCGCTGCACGACACCTACGGCTTCCCGATCGACCTGACCCTGGAGATGGCGTCCGAAGCGGGGCTGACCGTCGACCAGGACGGCTTCCGCCGGTTGATGGACGAGCAGCGCTCCCGGGCCAAGGCCGACGCCGCCGCCCGCAAGACCGGTCACGTGGACGCGTCGCTGTACCGCGCGGTGCTGGACAGCCACGGCAACACGGTGTTCCTCGGCTACGACGAGCTCGCCAGCGAGGGCCGGGTGGTCGGCCTGCTGCGCGACGGGCAGCCGGTGCCCGCCGCCTCCGAGGGGGAGTCCGTCGAGGTCGTGCTGGACCGCACCCCGTTCTACGCCGAGGCCGGTGGCCAGCAGGCCGACACCGGCACGCTGCGCGGCGAGGGCTTCACCGTGCGGGTGGACGATGTGCAGTCCCCGGTCACCGGGCTGCGGGTGCACCGGGGCGTGGTCACCGCCGGCACGCTCACCCTGGACGCCACGGCGATCGCCGAGGTCGACCCGCTGCGCCGGTCGGCCGTGTCCCGCGCGCACACCGCCACGCACCTGGTGCACGCCGGGGTGCGCAACGCCCTGGGCGCCTCCGCCGCGCAGGCCGGCTCGCTGAACGCGCCGGGCCGGCTGCGGTTCGACTTCACCTCGCCCGCCGGCGCGGTCCCGGCCGCCGCGCTGACCGAGATCGAGGACGAGGTCAACACCGTCCTGCAGGAGAACCGCGAGGTCGAGGCCTACGAGACGTCGATGGACGAGGCCCGCAAGCTCGGCGCGATGATGCTGTTCGGCGAGAAGTATGGCGACCGGGTCCGGGTGGTCGACATGGGTGACTACTCGCGCGAGCTGTGCGGTGGCACCCACGTCGGGCGGACCGGCGAGCTGGGGCTGGTCAAGGTGCTCTCCGAGGCCTCGATCGGCTCCGGGGTGCGCCGCGTCGAGGCGCTGGTCGGGCTGGACGCGTTCCAGCACATGTCCAAGGAGCACCTGCTGGTCAGCCAGCTCGCCGAGCAGCTCAAGGCCCGCCCCGAGGAGCTGCCGGACCGGGTCGCCGGGCTGGTCGAGCGGCTGCGCGGCGCCGAGCGCGACCTGGAGAAGCACCGCGCCGAGGCCGTGCTCGCCTCCGCCGGTCAGCTGGCCGACGCCGCCGAGGACCTGGACGGGGTGGCGCTGGTCGCGGTGTCCGCCCCCGCCGGGGTGACCGGCAACGACCTGCGGTCACTGGCCTCGGACGTGCGCGCCCGGCTGGGCGCCCGGGCCGGGGTGGTGGCCCTGTTCGGCGCCACCGACGACCGGGTGTCGTTCGTGGTCGCCACCACGTCCGCGGCCCGCGAGCTCGGCTTCGCCGCCGGCGCGCTGATCCCGGCGTTCGCCCCGGCGGTCGGCGCCCGGGGCGGTGGCAAGCCCGACCTCGCCCAGGGCGGTGGCACGAACCCGGCCGGCGTGCCGGAGGCGGTGCGGGCGCTGCGCGAGGCCGTCCGGGACAGGGCTCGGGCGGCCGGGGTCGGGTGACCCTGGAGGTGGAGCTCGGGGCGGACGAGGACGGTGTCGACCGGTCGGGTCGGCCGGGCGGCGAGGACCCGGGAGACCCGGCCGGGGTGGTCGCCGGCCGGCGCGATGCGGATTTAACCGCTCCTGACCAGCGCGGACCGGACGGTCGGCGGATCGGCGTGGACGTCGGCTCGGTACGGGTCGGGGTGGCCCTCGGTGACCCGAGCGGGATGATCGCCACGCCGCTGGCTACCCTCCGACGGGACGAACGGGACGGCTCGGACCTCCGCCAGCTGGCCGAGATCGTCGCCGAGTACGAGGTGGTAGAGGTGGTGATCGGGCTGCCCCGCACACTCGCGGACCGCGAAGGCCCCGCCGCCGTCGCCGCACGCGGTTACGCCGATGCGCTGACCCCGCTGCTCACCGTTCCGGTGCGGATGGTCGACGAGCGCCTGTCCACCGTGGTCGCCACCAGGGCGCTCCGCGAGGCCGGCGTTCGCGGCCGCAAGCAGCGCGGTGTCGTCGACCAGGCGGCCGCCGTGGCGATCCTGCAGGGCTTCCTCGACTCGCGGCGGTCGGCGGGCGGCGGGAGCGGCCGGTGACCGGGGTGGACTCCCGACGTAACCGGCCCGGTGACGGTCCCGGCCGCCGGATCAGGCGGTTCGACGGTGACCAGGACACCGAGCCGTTCTCCGCTGTCCGTGACGGGCCTGCGCCCCCGCGCCGGTCCGGCCCGGCCGACCACTCCGGCGCCGCCGACCGGACCGACGAGATACACCTCGCGGACCTCGACGGTTACGGCGACCAGATCCCGCCCGTGGACCGGCCCACCGATCGGCTCGACGGGCGGAACGGTCGCGTCGGTCGAGTCGACGACGGAAGTGACGCCCGAGACGTCCGTGGCGCACCGGCTTTCCGTGATGCCCGGGACTCCAGTGACGGCGATGACGAGTGGGGCTCGTCGGACAGCGGGGACAGGTACGGCCAGTGGGACCCGAGCGACGAGCAGGGCGCGCACGATGAGCGGGACACGCGCGACGAGTGGGACCCGCGCGACGAGCAGGGTGCGCGCGATGAGCGGGATACGCGCGACGGGCGGGCGACGCGTGACTGGCGAGACGAGAGTAGCGAGCTGGGTACGCGCGACGACAGCGTCGAGAGGGACGGCCGCGTCGAGCGGGACGGCCGCGGTGAACCGGACAGGCGAGCCACGCGGGGCGAACGGTCCCGGCGGGCTGGTCGGGGCGCGCGCGGTCAGACGGCCAAGCGGGGCGGCCGAGGCACACGGGGCTCGCGGGCCGGTGGCGACGGGGGAGGACCGTCCGGCGGCACGGGCGCTGCCGGCCGTTCCTCCCGGCGGCGCCGACCGCTGCTGATCGTCCTGGGGGTACTCCTGCTGGCCGCGCTGGGTGGCGTCTACGCCGCCTACCAGGCGTTCCTCGCCGCGCCCGACTACGACGGCCCGGGTTCCGGAGACGTGCTGGTCCAGGTTCACGCCGGCGACTCGACGAAGGCCATCGGCGCCGAGCTGACCACGCTGGACGTGGTCCGCAGCCCCCGCGCATTCACCAACGCGGCCGCCGACAACGAGGAGCGCGCTCGCGCCGTGCAGCCCGGGTACTACCGGCTGCGACTGCGGATGTCCGGTGCGGACGCGGTCGGGCTGCTGCTGGACCCCCGGTCCCGGGTCGGCCAGCTGGAGATCAAGGGCGGCGTGCAGCTCGACGACACGCGAGGCCCCGACGGCGTGACCACCCCCGGCGTCCTGACACTGCTCTCCAAGGCCACCTGCACGTCGCTGAACGGCGCGAGTACCTGCATCAGCCCCGAGCAGCTCCGGCAGGCCATGGCGACCACCACACCGTCCCAGCTCGGTGTGCCCGAGTGGGCGCAGGCGGGGGTGGCCAAGGCCGACCCGAGACGGCGGCTCGAGGGACTCCTCGCGCCGGGCCGCTACGACATCCGGCCGGGAAGCAACGCGCAGGACGCGCTGCGCACGGTGGTGTCCAGCTCGGCCTCCCAGTACGAGGCCATGGGCGTGGCCTCGGCGACCGGGAAGTACAGCCCCTACCAGCTGCTGATCATCGCTTCGTTGGTGGAGAAGGAGGGGATCACCCCCGACTTCGGCAAGATCGCGCAGGTGATCTTCAACCGGCTCGGCCAGAGGGTGCGCCTCGAGCTGGACTCCACGGTCAACTACCCGCTCGACCTCCAGGCGGTCCGGACGTCGTCCACCGACCGGGGCAAGGCCGGCGCCTACAACAGCTACCTCAACTACGGGCTGCCGCCGACGCCGATCGGCGCCCCCGGTCAGCGTGCCGTCCGCGCCACCCTCGATCCCGAGAAGGGACCGTGGATGTTCTTCGTGCGCTGCCAGCGGGACGGCACCTCGTGCTTCGCCACCACACTGGGCGCCCACGAGGACAACGTGCGCGACGCGGTTCGCGTCGGGGCATTCTGAGGTGACGGGACGTCCCGACTCGGGCCGGCCGAATGACGACCGCCCCGTCGGCGCGGTCGCTGGGCCGCGCGAGGCGGCCGTGTCGGGTGGCGCCGCGGCGGCTGTGCCGGGTGGAGCCGGGGCGGCTGTGCCGGGTGGAGCCGGGGTGGCTGTGCCGGGTGGAGCCGGGGTGGCTGTATCGGGTGGCGCCGGGGCGCGCGAGGCGGACGTGTCGAGTGGGGCGGCGCCCGAAGCGGGAGCGGCCGTGTCGCGTGAGGCGGACGTGTCGGGTGGGGGCGCGGCGCGAAAGGCGGCCGTGCTGGGCGCGCCGATCAGCCACTCCCGGTCGCCGGCGCTGCACCGTGCGGCCTACGCCGAGCTCGGGCTCACCGGCTGGACCTATGACCGCATCGAGTGCGACGACGTGGCCCTGCCCGGGTTGGTGGACGGGCTCGGCGAGGAGTGGGTCGGGTTGTCGGTGACCATGCCGGGCAAGCGCGCCGCCCTGGCCCGAGCCGACCTCCGGACCGAACGGGCGGTGGCCGTCGCCGCGGCGAACACGCTGGTCCGGCTGCCCGACGGTGGGTGGCGGGCGGACTGCACGGATATCGACGGGGTGACCGGAGCGCTCCGCGAGCGAGGCTGGACCGGTGCGGGCTCCGGCCGCGCGCTGGTCCTGGGCGCGGGGGCGACGGCCGCCGCCGCGGTGGCCGGCCTGCGGGACCTCGGTATCGAGCGAGTCACGGTGATGGTGCGCGACCCGGCGCGCGCGGCGTCCACGGTGACGGTCGCCGAGCACTTCGGGCTGGCCGTCGATGTGGTCCGCTGGAATCCGGCGTTGCCCGGTGCCGCCGGGTCGGACCTCGTGGTCAGCACGGTCCCGGCCGGCGTGGACGACTCCGTCGCCGTGGCCGCGGCCACGGCCCCGTTCGTGCTCGACGTCGTCTACCACCCGTGGCCGACGCCGATGGCCCGCGCGGTCCGGGCGGCCGGCGGTCGGCTGGCCACCGGGCTGGACATGCTGCTGCACCAGGCGTACGGGCAGGTCGAGCAGTTCACCGGGCTGCCCGCGCCCCGCGCGGTCATGGCTGCGGTCCTGCCCGAGCGGGACGTGACGGTGCCCGCCACCGACGGCGCGGAGCGGCCACATCCCTGAGGGGCGCGGCGAGGCGGTGCCGGCCGTGGCGGCCTCGACGCTCGGGCGATCGTGCGGGTCTCCCGTGGGCCGGGGTCTCGTTGGTCGGGGGCTCCGCGGGTCCGGGATCGGCCGTGATCAGCCGCCGAGCACACCCGGGTGCGGATCTCGGCTTCCGGGCTTGTGTGGCGCAGCGCGTCGACCAGGAAGGTCGTGGCGGCGCCGAGTTCGTCGTCGGACAGGCCATCGAGGGCGTCCAGGATGAACACTGCTCGGGTTGTCTCGGTGGTGAGCCGGGTGCGCACGCACTGTCGCCAGTTCCACCGCCGGCACGTGACGCCCAGGTCGTCGCGCCACACGACCTCCCCGGGCAGCGGGTGCTCGGTCGTCGGCTCGCCCGCGGTCACCGTGTCGAACGTCTCCTGGCCGGAGGCCACGACCAACCGGAGTGGCCCTCGGTAGGCGTCGACGTCCTCGCCGCCGATCGGGACGACGTGCGAGACGGACACCGCGTTGTAGATGTCGGTGAGCCGGTTGATGCGGGGCACTCCGTCGGACACGCGGCGCAACAGGGCATCGACGCTCGGGCGGAACCGCTGCGGCTTTGCCCCGAAAGCCCGGAACGCCTCTCGCCAGGCGATGACGTGCGGATGCCGCTGCCACGAGTCGGACGGCAGGTCCCGGCGGCGAGCCTCGACCTCCGCAAGCAGCGCTTCGCTGTGCTCGTCGCTCGGCCCGGGCACCAGGTTCTCGGCGAGGACCAGGCTTGCCCGGTAGGACGGGAACCGGTCGCGGACGGCAGGTTCGATCGACGCGGAGGTCAGGAAGCTCACACCCACAGCCTCGTCGCCCGCCCCTGGCGGTAACGGGGGACCAAAGCCGTGGCCCGACGCGCGGCCTCCAGATGCCGCGTGCGGCCGCCCGTGCCTCGGTGCCCCACCCGCTTCGATCGCCGGAGGTGGTCCATCACTGGATCTGGGTGTCGGGAAACGCACCGGCGGCACGATCAGTGTGCCGTTCTCGACGCCCGGGGCAGGACCGGTCGTCACCGTAACGTCGAGGACATCTCACGGTGACATCCACTGCCTAGCGTTCCCGCGTCGGTGAAGGGAGATCGCGGTGCTGTTGTCTCCGCACGAGCAGGAGCGGCTGTTGATCCATCTTGCGGCACGGCTGGCGCTGGAGCGCCAGGACCGCGGCCTGCGGCTGAACTACCCCGAGGCGGTTGCGGTGATCAGCTCGTTCGTCCTGGAGGGTGCCAGGGACGGCCGCTCGGTGGCCGACCTGATGGCGGCCGGGCAGCAGGTGCTGACCAGCGAGGAGGTAATGGACGGCGTTCCGGACATGATCTCGTCGGTGCAGATCGAGGCGACGTTCCCGGACGGCACGAAGCTGGTCACCGTGCATCGGCCGATCCCGTGAAGCCGGGGGAGTACCAGCTGGCGCCCGATCCGGTTCCGGTGGACGGGGACGTCGTGGAGCTGACCGTGGTGAACACCGGTGACCGGCCCGTACAGGTCGGCTCGCACTACCACTTCGCGCAGGCGAACCCGGCGCTGGAGTTCGACCGGGTGGCCGCCGAGGGCACCCGGCTGGCAGTGCCGGCGGGAACCGCGGTCCGGTTCGAGCCCGGCCTGGAGCGCGTGGTGCGGCTGACCCCGCTGGGGGGTACCGCGACCGTGCCCGGGTTGCGGCTGCCGGACGGGGGAAGCCGGTGAGCTGGGAGATCGACCGAGTGCGGTACGCCGAGCTGTACGGCCCCACGGTGGGAGACCGGGTGCGGCTGGCCGACACCGATCTGTTCATCGAGGTGACCGAGGATCGGTGTCGGGGGCCGCACGGCGGTGACGAGGCCGTGTTCGGTGGCGGGAAGGTCGTCCGGGAGTCGATGGGGCAGTCCCGCGCGTCCCGCGCGGACGGCGCGCCGGACCTGGTGATCACCGGTGCGCTCGTGCTGGACCACTGGGGCGTGGTGAAGGCCGACGTCGGCGTCCGGGACGGCCGGATCGTCGCGCTGGGCAAGGCCGGAAACCCGGACACGATGGACGGCGTCGACGAACGGCTGGTCATCGGTCCCGGCACGGAGATCATCGCCGGCAACGGAATGATTCTCACCGCCGGTGCGGTGGACTGCCACGTGCACCTGATCAGCCCGACCCAGGTGCCGGAGGCGCTCGGCTCCGGGGTGACCACCTGGATCGGCGGCGGCACCGGCCCGGCTGACGGAACCAAGGCGACCACGGTGACCCCGGGAGACTGGTACCTGGCCCGCATGCTGCGCGCGATGGACTCGATGCCGCTGAACGTTGCGTTGCTGGGCAAGGGCAACACCGTGGGCGTCGAGGCGCTGCGTGAGCAGGTGGCCGCGGGAGCGTCCGGGTTCAAGCTGCACGAGGACTGGGGCTCGACCCCGGCCGCGATCGACGCGTGCCTGCGGGTGGCCGACGAGACCGGCGTCCAGGTCGCCATCCACACCGACACCCTCAACGAGGCCGGGTACGTCGCGGACACCCTCGCGGCGATCGCGGGCCGGGGGATCCACGCGTACCACACCGAGGGTGCCGGCGGCGGGCACGCGCCGGACATCATCACGGTGGCCTCGGAGCCGTACGTGCTGCCCAGCTCGACCAACCCCACCCGCCCCCATACGGTCAACACGCTCGACGAACACCTCGACATGCTGATGGTCTGCCACCACCTCAAGCCGTCCGTGCCCGAGGACCTGGCCTTCGCGGAGAGCCGCATCCGTCCGTCCACCATCGCGGCCGAGGATCTGCTGCACGACCTCGGGGCGATCTCCATGATCGGCTCGGACAGCCAGGCCATGGGCCGGGTCGGGGAGGTCGTCCTGCGCACCTGGCAGACCGCCCACGTCGGCAAGAAGCGGTGGGGCGCGCTACCGGGCGACGGACCGGCGGACAACCACCGTGCCCGGCGGTACGTCGCCAAGTACACGATCTGCCCCGCCGTGGCGCACGGCCTGGACGGCGAGATCGGCTCGGTGGAGCCCGGCAAGCTCGCCGACCTGGTGCTGTGGCCACCGGCGTTCTTCGGGGTACGGCCCTCGGTGGTGCTCAAGGGCGGGTTCATCGCATGGGCCGCGATGGGAGACGCCAACGCGTCCATCCCGACACCGCAACCGGTGCTGCCGCGTCCGATGTTCGGTGCCTCGCCCGAAGGCGCGGTCGACACCTCGGTGCACTTCGTCGCGCCGGGTGCCCTGGACGGCTCGGACCTGGCGGACCGGCTCGGCGTGCGCCGTCGCCTGGTGCCGACCAAGGACGCCCGGGCGGTGCGCAAGGCGGACCTGCCGAACAACGACGCGTTGCCCCGCATCGAGGTCGACACGGAGACATTCACCGTGCGCGTCGATGGGGACGTGGTGGCGGAGTCCCCCGCGGTCGAGCTGCCCATGGCTCAGCGCTACTTCCTGTTCTGAGCGCCTGGCGGCCCTCCGTCCTCCTGACCAGCATCGGAGGGGCCGCCAGCCTCGGGCGGTACAAACTGGGTACAGATCACTGCGCGGCGGCCACTCGCGCACTGTCGCCGAGGGCCGCGTCAACCAGCGTGCGCGTCCTGTCGAGCTGATCCGGCCAGAGCCCCACGTAGGTGTTGAGCGTGACCGTCGGAGTGGAGTGACCGAGCGCCATCTGGACCGTCTTCACGTTCGCCCCGTTGAAGATCAGCAATGTGGCGAAATAGTGGCGCAGCGCGTGGAACCCGACGCCCGCCGGCAAGCCGACCGACTTCGCCGCCGGCGCCCAGGTCTGCGACCAGGTGCCCCGGTAGATCGGCCTTTCCGCGCTGTTGGTGAACAGCAGCTCCGCCGGCCGCGTGCCGGACAGCCGGGGATTCGTGTCGTCCTCGAGGTCGACGGATGTGGGCGGGAAGGTCGCCAGATGCCGCGAGAGCGCGTCCGCGGTCACCTTGGGCAGCTCCACCACCCGGCGGCTGGTGCGGGTCTTGAGCGGCGCCACGAACGGCTTGCGCCCGTTGTGCGCGGTCAGCTGCTGCACGATGTGCACCTCACGGCGGAGGAAGTCGACGTGGCCGCGCTCCAGGCCGATAACCTCGCCGTGGCGCAGTCCGCACCCCGCACCGAGGTACACGGTGGCCCGGTAGCGGGCCGGTAGGGCTTCGGCCAGGGCGTGGACCTGCTCTGGAGTCAGGATCAGATGCTCGGTGTGCGGCATCGCCGGCAACGTGATGTCGGT
>DASXJJ010000078.1:0-6251 GCA_036497465.1 Pseudonocardia sp.
CCGGTGAGCACGCCGGTCTGGGTGACCGTGATGTCGCCGCTGGCCCGGGCGATGCCGAAGTCGACCAGCTTCGCCGCGCCGTCCTGGCCGATCAGCACGTTGCCGGGCTTCACGTCCCGGTGCACGATGCCGGCCCGGTGCGCGGCGTCCAGGGCGTCCGCCAGCTGCATCCCGATCCGGGCCGCCCGCTTGTCGGTGAGCAGGCCGTCCTCGGTGAGCACGGCGGCCAGGCTGCGCGACGGCACGTACTCCATGACCAGCCACGGCTCACCGTCGTGCATGGTCACGTCGTAGATGGCCACCGCGTGCTGGTTCTGCAGCCGCGCCGCGATCCGGCCCTCCCGCAGGATCCGCTGCCGGGCCTCGGCGGCCTGCCGGGGGTCCAAGCCGGGCTCGAGCACGACCTGCTTGAGCGCCACCAGCCGGTTGAGCCGCTGGTCGAGCGCGAGCCAGACCGCACCCATCGCGCCCACCCCGATCTGGGAGCGCAACTGGTAGCGGTCGGCCACCAACAGCCCGGGATGGGCCAGCGGCACGGTCGCGGTGGGCCAGCTCGGCCAGTCGAGGTCCTTCATGGCGGTGTGCCTCTCCCCGGGGGATGGAGGATGGACGAGGGGGTCAGTCGCGGCCGGAGAGCAGGGAGCCGAGCCTGCCGCCCGAGCCGCCAGAGCTCTTCGAGTCCCGCTCGGAGTCCGACCGCTCCGAGCGCGTCGACTCCGACCGCTCCGACCTCCGGTCGTCGTCCTTGGCGTGCCTGCCGGAGCTGCGGGAGCCACCGGAATCCGACCCGCGGATCGGCTTGGTGAGGGCGCCCAGCGCGGAGCCGGCCGGGGCCTTCGACGACGCGGCCTTCGACGACAGGGCTTTCGACGGGGCCTTCGATGACGGGGCCTTCGACGAAGCGGACCTGCTCGACGTGGCCGCCGCCCGGTGCTTGCCGCCGCTGGCCGAACCACCGGTGGCCGAGCCACCGAGGAGCCCGCCGGTCAGGGAGCCGACGGTGTCGCCCACGGTGCCCTTGGTCAGGGAGCCGACGGTGTCGCCCACGGTGCCCTTGGCCGGGGAGGCGAGGGTGTGGCCGACCGGGTCCTTCAGCGCGTGCCGGCCGCTCGCCGAGCCGCCGCCGGAGCCGAGCGGGCCTTGGGTGATGCCGCGGCTGCCGCCGACCAGGCCGTCGACCACGCCGTCGAGCCCGCCAAGGCCCAGGGTGTTCGTGGCGCCCTGCACCACCCCACCGACCGTGCCGACGGTGGAGTCGACGGTGTCGCCCAGCGCCCGGGTGGTGTCGCTGACGGCGTCGCCGAGGGCGCTCACCGGGCCGCCGATCGGGCCGCGGAGGCTGCCGCCGACCGAGGACACGGTGCCACCGACAAGCCCACCGCCCCCGCCGACCGCACCACCCACAGCCCCGCCGACAACGCCTCCAGAGCCCGGAGTGGACGCGGCGGCGGTGGGGGCGAGGGGTCCGACGACGCTGGGCGCCGGCAGCGCGGGGATCGGCCCGCTGGGCACCACGCCGCGGCTGTCCGCCGCCGAGGGCAGGCCGACGGTGCCGGCCGGGGCGGGCAGCGCCGGGCTGAACACCACCGGGTCGACCGCCAGCGGCAGGCCCTCGCTCACCGACGGGTCGACGGGCAGCGACCGGCCGGGCCGGCCGGGGTCGGCCCGGCCGGGGTAGCCGTTGTCCAGGGCCTGTGAGGCGGCCGGGCCGGACGTGGTGTCGGAGAACATGATCGCGGCGCCGGCCAGCGAGCCCACCGCGAGCACGGCGGCGCCGGAGGTGACCAGCCGGCGGCGGGGGGCGCCCAGGCCGGTGAAGGTGCGGTCGGTCCAGGCCTCGACCGGCTCGAGCGCGCCGTCGGCGCCCGGACGGCCCAGCAGGGAACGGGCGGACACGGTCACCCGGGACTGCAGCTGTGGCCCGACCGGGTCGGGCTGGATCGGCGCGTTGATCCGACCGAGCAGGTCGGCGACGGTGACCACGGTCCGGAAGGGGTGACTTCCGCGCTGGGGAGCGAAGTCTGCCACGATCGGGGAGTCCTCCTGAATGGTGAACTGATCCGTGATGTGTACCGGACCGTCACCAATCGGCCAAGTGCTACTCAGCCGCTCATCGGGACTCACCTGTATGGTCTAGTATCCGCTCGTCGCGGATGACCGACCGTTCATCTGGAGGGCCATGAGCGTGGTGTCAGACCCTGACGACCTGGGAGCCCGCACCGCGCCCACCGACACCCGCCCGCGACACCCGCCCGGTCGCGCCCGGCCGCGGGGTCAGCGCCAGCCGAGCCGGCCGCGGCCCAGCCGCAGCAGCAGCATGCCCAGCTCGCGGCCCTCGGGGCCGAGCTCGCGGAACCGGGCCAGCACGGCCTGCTCGCGGCTCAGCACGATCCGCGGCCCGCCCTCGGCGCGGCGGATGGCCCCGATCCGCTGGGACACCTCGGACCGGCGCTTGATCAGCTCCAGGATCTGCCCGTCGAGCAGGTCGATCTCCTCGCGCAGCCCGACGATCTCCGGCACGGCTGCCGTCCCGGCGGCGTCGACCGGGCCGCGTTCCTCGATGTCCATGTTCACGATGCTGGTCACGGTCCCTCCTGCTGGCGTGACGCCTGGCCGGCGAGCGGACCCAGGGATGGCGGCCAGTGCGCCGGCCCGGGTCTGCGGACTCCGGGGCGGCGTAGGGGTTGCTCTGTGTCTCAGGCGGCATCCACCACGGGCACCGGGAACCGGTACCCGCGGCCAAATCGCTGATCGATGCCGCGCGCCACGGCCAGGATTCTGCCACATCGGAGGGCCGCCCGGGCCCGTCGATCCGCGGGGGATCGGCCGCGACCTGCGGCGATCGGGGGTGGCGGCTCGTCACCGGCTCCGCGACCGGCCCGGTGACCGGGGCGGCGGGGTCTGTCGGGGGCGGGCGGTACCGTGGCGGACACGATGAGCGCGCTGTTCGACTTGCCCTCCCAGACCGCGGCGGCCGCCCCCCGCCGGCCCCGTCGGGACCTCGATGCGCTGCTGAAGGGGCTCAACCCCCGGCAGCGGGAGGCGGTCGTGCACGCCGGGTCACCGCTGTTGATCGTGGCCGGTGCCGGCTCGGGCAAGACGCGGGTGCTGGCCCACCGCATCGCCTACCTGCTCGCCGCCCGGGACGTGCACCCCGGCCAGGTCATGGCCATCACGTTCACGAACAAGGCGGCCCGCGAGATGGCCGAGCGGGTGTCCGCCCTGGTCGGCAGGCGCGCGAACGCGATGTGGGTGTCCACGTTCCACTCGATGTGCGTGCGGGTCCTGCGCCGGGAGGCCGCGGCGAATCGCGAGACGCTGGGCATGGGCTCCAGCTTCTCCATCTACGACGCCGACGACACCCGCCGGCTGATCATCCAGGTGGCCCGCGACCTGGACCTGGACGTCAAGCGCTACCCGCCCCGGGGGCTGGCCGCGCAGGTCTCCAACCTGAAGAACGAGCTGCTCGACCCGGTGGACGCGTCCGACCGCGCGGGCAACGACTTCGAGCGGCGGGTGGCCGAGGTCTACACGAGCTACCAGCGGCGACTCAAGCAGGCCAACGCGCTGGACTTCGACGACCTGATCATGACCACGGTCAGCATGTTGCAGGCGTTCCCGGCAGTGGCCGAGTACTACCGGCGGCGGTTCCGGCACGTGCTGGTCGACGAGTACCAGGACACCAACCACGCCCAGTACATGCTGATCAAGGAGCTGGTGGGCCCGGCCGACTCGCCGCTCGGGCCGGCCGAGCTGTGCGTGGTGGGCGACGCCGATCAGTCCATCTACGCCTTCCGCGGTGCCAGCATCCGCAACATCGTGGAGTTCGAACGCGACTACCCCGACGCGCGCACCGTCCTGCTGGAGCAGAACTACCGCTCAACGCAGACCATCCTGTCGGCGGCCAACTCGGTCATCGCCCGCAACGCCGACCGCCGGGACAAGCGGCTGTGGTCCGACGCCGGTGACGGCGAGAAGATCGCCGGCTACGTCGCGGACAACGAGCACGACGAGGCCGGCTTCGTGGCCCGCGAGATCGACCGGCTGACCGACGCCGGGTCGGCCAAGCCGGGTGACATCGCGGTGTTCTACCGGACCAACGCCCAGTCCCGGGTCTACGAGGACGTGTTCATGCGCGTCGGCATGCCCTACAAGGTCGTCGGCGGCGTGCGGTTCTACGAGCGCAAGGAGGTCCGCGACGCGCTGGCCTACCTGCGGGTGCTGTCCAACCCGGAGGACACGGTGAGCCTGCGCCGGATCCTCAACGTGCCGCGCCGGGGCATCGGCGACCGCGCCGAGGACGCGCTGGCGCTGCACGCCGAGCGGCAGCGGGTCTCCTTCGCCGCCGCGCTGCGCCGCGCCGCCGAGGGCGAGGTGCCGGGGCTGGCCACCCGCTCGCAGCGCTGCATCGCCGGGTTCGTCGACCTGCTGGACGACCTGCGCGGCATGGTGGCCTCCGGGGAGCCGGTGGCCGAGGTGCTGGAGGCGGCGCTGGCCCGGAGCGGGTACACCGCCGAGCTGTCCGAGAGCGAGGACCCGCAGGACGAGTCGCGGGTGGAGAACCTGGCCGAGCTGGTGACCGTGGCCCGGGAGTTCGCTTCCGAAGCCGGGCTTGCCGAGGCGAGCATCGATACCGACGCCGCCGCCGACCCGGACGCGGTGCAGGCCGCGCTGGACCAGGGGCTGCCCGCGCCGGGCTCGCTGGCCGCGTTCCTGGAGCGGGTCGCGCTGGTCGCCGACGCCGACTCGGTGCCCGAGGCGCCCGGGGACGGCGAGGCCCCCGGGGTGGTCACCCTGATGACCCTGCACACCGCGAAGGGCCTGGAGTTCCCGGTGGTGTTCTGCACCGGGTGGGAGGACGGGGTGTTCCCGCACCAGCGGGCGCTCGGCGACCCGAAGGAGCTGGCCGAGGAACGGCGGCTGGCCTACGTGGGCATCACCCGGGCCCGGGAGCGGCTGTACCTGTCCCGGGCCATCGTGCGCTCGGCGTTCGGCGCGCCGGCGACCAACCCGCCGTCGCGGTTCCTGGAGGAGGTGCCGGCCGAGCTGATCGACTGGCGGCGGGCGGCCCCGGAGCGCTCCGCGCCGGTCGGCGCGCTCGGCTTCGGGCGGCGGACCCCGGTCGGCGGCGGTGGTGACCGGGGCAGTTGGAAGCCCGGCAAGGCGCCGCTGACCGCGTCGATCTCGCTGGCGGTCGGCGACCGGGTCAGCCACGACAAGTACGGCCTGGGCACCGTGGTGGCCAGCGAGGGCGCCGGTCCGAGGGCGACCGCGACCATCGACTTCGGCAGCGCCGGCACGGTGCGGCTGATGCTCATCGGCGGCGTACCCCTGACCAAGCTCTGAACTCACCTGCGAGGTCCCGTGTCTCGCGTCGGCGAGTCCGCTGGCCGCGGTCACCTCGGCGCAGGTGGCCGAGGCCGGCTGTGGGGGGTCAGCGGGGGTCGGCGCCGTAGCCGGTGACGCGGATGCCCCGGGTGGCCAGCCACGGCAGCGGGTTGATCTTGCGGCCGTTCGGGTCCCAGATCTCCAGGTGCAGGTGCGGGCCGGTGGACTGGCCGCGGTTGCCCATCTCGGCGATCTGCTGGCCGGCCTTCACCTTCTGCCCCTCGTGCACCAGCGAGCGGTTGATGTGGCCGTACACGCTGGTCCAGCCGCCGGGGTGGCGGACCCGCACCCAGAGCCCGAAGCCGGACGCCGGGCCGGACTCGATCACGGTGCCGTCGGTCACCGCGTAGATCGGGGTGCCGATCCGGTTGGCGATGTCGATGCCGTAGTGCGAGGTGCCCCAGCGGGCCCCGAAGCCGGAGGTGAAGGTGCCGCTGGCCGGCTTGACGAAGCGTTCGCCGCCGAACAGCGCCGCGGTCGGGGCCCCGCCGGCCAGCGCGTCCTCGAGCCCGGCGGCGTCGGCGGCGAGCCGCTCACCGACCGCGACCGCCTTGGTCAGGCTGCGGACGTCGGCCACGTCGGTGTCGTGGTCCAGCACGGTGAGGTCGGCGGTCCGGCGAGACGGGCCCTCCGGCAGCGCGGCGACCGCCCGCGGGACGTCGGCCGTCGGCGAGGTGCTCTGGATCAGCGCGCCGGACACCAGGCTGACCTCGTAGGACTCCACCGGAGCGGTGAAGCCGCTCATCGAGTGGACGGCCGCCACCGTCGCGCCGGTGGCCACGGCCGCGAGCGTGGCGCGGCCATGCCAGGGAGCGTGGGGCGCCGGGATCCCGTGTCGCCGCCGGCGCGGCGGGGGGGGGGGG
>DASXJJ010000079.1:0-10977 GCA_036497465.1 Pseudonocardia sp.
TGAACTGGTACTGCAGGAAGCCGCGCCGGCCGTAGACCCGGTTCCAGTCGGCGAACACGTCGAGCGGCTGCAGGAAGGTCGTGATGTTCTGCACCGCGTCCCGCTGCCGGCGCGGGGCCTTGCGCCACCACAGCTCGCTGAACGCGCGCAGCGTCGCCGGATTGGCCACGCCGTTCGGGAACACGTCGGGGAAACGCAGCAGTTGCGGGGCGTCGAACTTGAGCGGGTTGCGCCGCTGCTTGGCCGGCAGCTCGTCCAGCCGGGCCAGCGAGCCCCGGGTGAGCACCGCCCGGCCCAGCCGCGCGCCGGTGGTGGTGGTGTCGAACCAGGCGGCGGAGTACCCGTACTCGTCGTCGGACCCGTCGGTGAGCAGCGACATCAGCTCGTCGAGGTTGTCGGTGCGGTCGGTGTCGACCACGAAGTAGGCGGACTCGGTGTGCTTGAGCGCGAGGGTGGCGCGCAGCACAACCCCGGTCAGCCCCATGCCGCCGACGGTGCACCAGAACAGCTCCGACTCCGGGCCGTCCGGGGTGAGCGTGCGCACCGTGCCGTCGGCGGTGGCCAGGTCGATCGACCGCACATGGTTGCCGAAGCTGCCGGTGCTGTGGTGGTTCTTGCTGTGCACGTCGGCGGCGATCGCACCGCCCACGGTGACCTGCCGGGTGCCGGGTAGCACCGGGACCCAGAGGCCGAACGGCAGCGCCGCGCGCATCAGCGTGTCGAGGGTGACCCCGGCGTCGACCACGGCCAGGCCGCCCCCGCCGCCCTCGACCGAGGAGATGGCGTGGATGCGGTGCAGGCCGGTCATGTCGAGCACCAGGCCGCCGGCGTTCTGCGCGGGGTCGCCGTACGAGCTGCCCAGGCCGCGCGCGGTCACGCCGCGGGCGCCGACCTGCCGCAGCGCGCCCAGGACGTCGTCGGCGTCGGCGACGCGGGCCACCCGGGCGGTGCTCGGCGCGGTGCGGCCGAACCCGGTGAGGCTGCGCCACTCGGCGACCGGTGGCTGAGATGACGAATGAGGCATCGTCCACCCAGGCTACCGGGGCGCCGCTCGCCAATACTGACGGCCCGGGAATCGTTGGGGTGACGCCCTCGCCTACCCTGAGGGACGTGGATGCCACCCCGGTGACCGCGCGACGCACGGAGTACCGCTCCGGTCTGCTCGGCCAGATCAGCCGCTTCGTGCTGGTCGGCTGCCTGGCCGCGGTCGTGGACTACGGGCTCTACCAGAGCCTGCTGCACCTGGGTGTCTATGTCCACCTCGCCAAGGCGATCAGCTTCATCTGCGGCACCACGACGGCGTACCTGCTGAACCGCCGCTTCACCTTCACCGGCGGGACCGCCGGGCGGCGGGCGGCGCAGTTCACCAAGTTCGTGGTGCTCTACGGCAGCACGTTCTTCGTCAACGTCGGCGTGAACGCGCTGGCACTGAAGCTGCTGCCGGACGGCATGCCCTTCGAGGTGACGATCGGCTGGCTGATCGCCCAGGGCACCGCGACAGTGATCAACTTCCTGGTGCTGCGCGCGGTCGTCTTCCGGCACTGACCCCGGGCGTCACCGGCAGCCGACGCCCACCCAGGAGAAGCCGGCGCGGCGCAGCACGTCGGGGTCGAGCAGGTTGCGGGTGTCGACCACCGTGCGCCGGCCGGCCACCCGGGCCAGCGCGGGCCAGTCCAGCGCGCGGAACTCGGCCCACTCGGTGAGCACCACCACCACGTCGGCGTCCTTGGCGGCCACCATGGGGTCGTCGGTCACGGCGATGTGGTCGGTCAGCCCGGGGACCCCGTCGCGGCAGCCCGGGTCGAACCCGGCCAGCTCGGCTCCCTCGGCGTGCAGCGCGGCGGCGACGGTCAGCGCCGGTGAGTCCCGCAGGTCGTCGGTGCCGGCCTTGAAGGTCAGCCCGAGCAGCCCCACCCGCTTGCCGGCCAGCGAGCCGCCGCAGGCCGCGCGCACCTTGTCCACCATCCGGTCGCGCTGCCGGGCGTTGGTCTCCAGCGAGGCGGTGAGCAGCGGGAAGTGGAACCCGGCCGCGTCCGAGATCTGCATCAGCGCGTGGGTGTCCTTGGGCAGGCAGGAGCCGCCCCAGCCGGGTCCCGGGCGCAGGAACGCCTGGCCGATCCGCTTGTCGTAGCCCATGCCCTCGGTGACCTCGTGCACGTCGGCACCCAGCCGCTCGCACAGCTCGGCCATCGCATTGACGTAGGACAGCTTCATGGCCAGGAAGCAGTTCGCCGCGTACTTGACCATCTCCGCGCTGGCCGCGTCGGTGAGCAGGGTCGGGGCGCCGAGTCGCGAGTACAGCGCCGCCACCCGCTCGGCGGCGTCCTGGTGGTCGCAGCCGACCACGATCCGGTCCGGGTTGAGGAAGTCGTGCACCGCCGAGCCCTCGCGCAGGAACTCCGGGTTGGACACCACCGCGATGTCCCGGCGGCCCAGCAGCGCCTTGGTGCGCGCGGCGGTGCCCACCGGCACGGTCGACTTGTTGACCACCACGCAGCCGCGCGGCAGCAGGTCGCGGACCTCGTGCGCGACGTCCTCCACAGCGCCCAGGTCGGCGGCCCCGCCGGAGCCCATCGGGGTGGGAACGCACAGGAACACCACCTCGACCGGTTCGCCCGCGCCGTCCTCACCCGCCTCGTCGCCGACCGGCGCGATCGCATCCCTGGCGCCGACCACGAAAGAGAGCCGGCCGGCCGCCATCCCCTCGGTGACCAGCTCGGCCAGCCCCGGCTCGAGGATGGCGACGCTGCCCTCGCGCAGCCGGGCGATCTTGTCGCGGTCGGTGTCCGCGCACACCACGCGGTGGCCCAGCGAGGCGAGGCAGGCGCCGGTGGTCAGGCCCACGTACCCGGTACCGATGACGGCGATCCGACGAACGAACATCGTGCTCCTCCACGGGGACTAGCCGCAGCCGACGTTGGTCAAGCCCTTCGCGGCGCCCTCGGCCTCGTTGTCGCAGGACACCCGAGTCCGATCCTGGTTCGTGGAGACGTTGATTCCGTAGCCCGGGCCGTCGACCTCGGCGGAGTTCTTCTCGAATTCGTTGTCCAGCCCCCAACCGGCCAGCCCCTGGTCGACGGCGAAGCCGTCCTGGGCCGAACGGCGGCCCGAGTTGCCGACGATCCTCCAGCCGTTGCCCTTCACGCTGACCCAGGCGAGCGCCTGCTCGCTGGGGCCGGCGAAGGAGCTCTCCCACACGGTCCCGCCGGTGGTGCCCTCCCGGATGTCGAGGGGGGCCGCCGTGGTCCGGGAGACCGTGACGTGCTCGATCAGGTTGCGGTCGCTCGCGTCCGGGCGGCCGCCGGTGTAGTGGCCCCACTCGGCCGCCGGGCTGCCCACCTCGATGCCGACACCGGTCTCCGGCCGTTCCAGCCCGGTGTCCGAGACGACCGTGCCGCGCACCACGTTGTCGGTGCTGTCCGCGCGCAGGTGCAGCGCCTGCTCGTCGGCGTGGGTGATCGCCAGCCCGTCGAGCACGTCGCCCCGGCCGCCGTCGATCAGCACGCCCTGCTGGCCGCCGCGCACGGCGAACCCGACCAGCAGCCAGTGCGCGGCGCCGTCGAGGTGCAGCGCGAACGGCTGGCCGTCGCCGTCGAGCTCGGCGCCCCGGCCGCCGCACAGCACGATCGGGTGTGCCGGGTCCGCCCTGGCCGACGCGGTGAACCCGCCGGGGTAGGAGCCGTCGGCCAGCTCGATCACCGCGCCGGGGGCGGGGCGCGCCAGCGCGGCGGTCAGCTCGCCGGGGTCGTGCACCGTGACGGTCGCCGGCCGGGGACAGCCGGGGGTGGCGGACGCGCCGGGCTCACCGGGCTGGGCCGGGCCGACGGGCGCCGGGTCGACGACCGTGGGCGCGGCCGGCGCGGCCGGTGTGGGGGGCGCGCCCGCCCGCGGCCCACCGGCTCCCGCCACCGGCCCGGCGGCGCAGCCGGTGAGCAGCCCAGCGGCGCAACCGGCGAGCAGGAGCACCACGGCCAGCACGGCGACCGCCCGGCCGGCCCTCGGTGGCGCTGGCATCGCCGGTGCCCGCCGTCGGCCCGCGCCGGCGGTCAGCGGCCGGGGGCGGCGGGCGCGCGGTGGAACCGCTCCCGGCGGCCGAGCCGGACCAGCCGGAGCCACTCGCGGAAGCCGCGCGGGTCACGCTTGGAGATCAGGAAGTACCAGCCGAAGCGGAACACCTCGAGCGTCCCGATCACCCGCATGCCCCGCTGGCCGAACAGGTAGCCGCGGTTGCGGTAGGTGTAGTACCGCTTGACCGGGTCCTCCGGGTCCTGCGCGTGCAGCCGCCCGCCCAGCATCGGCTTGAACTCGTCCGAGCCGTTGGGGTGCACGTACGCCGCGCGCAGGCAGGTGCCGAACGGCAGCCCGGAGCGCACCATCCGCCGGTGCAGCTCCACCTCGTCGCCGCGCACGAACAGCCGCAGGTCGGGCACCCCGATGACGTCCAGGGTGCCGGCCCGGAACAGGGCGCCGTTGAAGAACGAGGCGATGCCGGGCAGCAGCTCCTGGCCACCCAGGGCGTCGCGGCCCCGGTGCCAGCGCAGGCCCCGGCGCAGCGGGAAGGCCAGGGTGTCCGGGTCGGACTGGTCGGCCACCACCGGGGAGACGGCGGCCAGCCCGTTGCGGCGCGCGCAGTCGACCAGCGTGGCCAGCACCTGCTCGTCGGCCGCCCGCCCGTCGTCGTCGCCCAGCCACACCCAGTCGGCGCCCATGGCCAGCGCGTGCAGCATGCCCAACGCGAACCCGCCGGCGCCGCCCAGGTTGTGCCAGGACTGCAGGTAGGTGGCCGGTATCCCGCACGCCTCGACGACCTCGCGGGCCGGCTGGTCGGGGCCGTTGTCGACCACCACCAGGTGCGCGATCGGGTGGGTCTGCTTGGCCATCGCGGCCAGCGAGTCGACCAGCAGCGCGGAGCGGTGCCGGGTGACCACCACGGCGACGACCGAGTCGGCGGGCAGCGCGCTGCTCATCTGCGCTCCGCGAGCTCCGCCACGACGTCGCGGCCCTTGTAGTGGGCGAGGACCTCGCGCAGCGGACCCTGCTCGCGGATCTGCCCGTGGTCCATCCAGATCGCGGTGTCGCACAGGTCGACGAGGAACTCGTCGGAGTGCGAGGCGAACACCAGCAGGCCGGAGCGCTCGACCAGCGCGTTGAGCCGGTCCCTCGCCTTGGCCAGGAAGTCCGAGTCGACCGCGCCGATGCCCTCGTCGAGCAGCAGGATCTCCGGGTCGATGCTGGTCACCACGCCCAGCGCGAGCCGGACCCGCATACCGGTGGAGTAGGTGCGCAGCGGCATGGACAGGTAGTCGCCGAGCTCGGTGAACTCCGCGATGTCGTCGACCCGCTCCTGCATCTGCTTGCGGGTCATGCCCAGGAACAGGCCGCGCACCATGATGTTCTCGAAGCCGGAGATCTCCGGGTCCATCCCGACGCCCAGGTCGAACACCGGGGCGACCTTGCCCTCGATGCGCGCGCGGCCCCGGGTCGGCTCGTAGATGCCGGACATCAGCCGCAGCAGGGTCGACTTGCCGGCCCCGTTGTGGCCGACGAGGCCGACCCGCTGCCCCTGGCGAACGCTGACCGAGATGTCCCGCAGGGCCTCGATGATCGGCACCTTGCTCTCGGTGCCGATCCGGCCGCCCGCCTTGCCCAGCACGGCCTTCTTCAGCGACCGGCTCTTCGCGTCGAAGATCGGGAAGTCCACGTAGGCGTTCTGGATGTCGATGCTGACCATGTATCCACTCAGACCCAGTAGGCGACGCGGGAGCGGTAGTTGCGCAGCACGAGCAGCGCGGCGACCCAGCCCAGCACGGTGATCGCGCCGGCCACCACCCAGTGCCGCCAGACGATCGGCTCACCGAGCAGCGGCTCGCGCAGGATCTCCAGGAAGTGCATCACCGGGTTGAGCTCGGCCAGCCGGGCGCGCTCGGCGACGTTCGGGTTCTTGGCCAGCTGGCCGTAGTCCCAGACGATCGGGGTCATGTAGAAGACCAGCTGGACGACGCTGGCGATGATCGGCGGGATGTCGCGGAACCGGGTGGCGATGATGCCGGACAGCACCGCGACCCAGAACCCGTTGACCACCAGCAGTGCGAACGCCGGTAGCGCCAGCAGCAGCGACCAGCCCAGCGGCTGCGGGAAGATCACCACCAGGATCGCCCAGATCACCAGGTTGTGCAGGAAGAACAGCGTCTGCCGCCACACCAGCCTGTACACGTGCAGGGTCAGCGGCGCGGGCAGGAACTTGATCAGGCCTTCGTTGGAGATGAAGACCTCGCTGCCCTCCAGCACGCAGCCGGAGATGAAGTTCCAGATCAGCAGGCCGGTGGCCACGTAGGGCAGGAACTGCCGGTAGTCGTTCTGGAACAGCGCCGCGTAGAGGATGCCCAGGCCGGTGGCCAGCACCCCCATGCTGATGCTGATCCACAGCGGGCCGAGCACCGAGCGGCGGTAGCGCTGCTTGATGTCCTGCCAGCCGAGGTAGCCCCACAGCGTGCGCTGCCGCCAGCCGAGGGCGAGATCCCCGGTCGCGCGCCGCCAGCTACGGGACGGAGCCGCCTCGGGCTGCTCCGCCGCCTGGCCCGCGTGGGCGCTCACCGTGCTGGACATGGATGACAACGGTACCGGGCGGGGGGTGCGCCGCCGGAATCCGGGCGAGCGCGGGCCGCGACCGACCCGTCACCGGCCGGCCACGGCTCGCCCGGCACGGGGCACCGGCGGGGTGCTAGAGGTACTGGCCGGTACTGCTGCCGCCGCCCATGCCGTCCGGCAGCTGCTGGCCGCCGACTCCCGGCGGCAGCCCTCGACGCATCGACTCCAGCTGCTGGCGGGCCGCCATCTGTTGGGCGAACAGCGCCGTCTGGATGCCGTGGAACAGCCCCTCCAGCCAGCCCACCAGCTGCGCCTGCGCGATCCGCAGCTCGCCGTCGGACGGGATGGTGTCCTCGGTGAACGGCAGGGTGAGCCGCTCCAGCTCGTCGCGCAGCTCGGGGGCCAGGCCCTGCTCCAGCTCCTTGATCGAGTTCTGGTGGATCTCCCGTAGCCGGTTGCGGGAGGCGTCGTCCAGCGGCGCCGCGCGGACCTCCTCCAGCAACTGCTTGATCATCGTGCCGATACGCATGACCTTCGCGGGCTGCTCGACCATGTCGCTCACCCCGCCGGAGTCGGCGCCCTCGCCTCCCGCGTCGCGCGGCACCCGGGCCATGCCCACCGGCGAGCCGTCCGGCCCGATCACCATGACCTGCCGCTCGGGGTTCTCGGACTCCTCGGATCGCTCGCTCATGGGCCCATCCTGGCCCGACTCGGCCGTCGGGTCGAGTCCGGGACACGCCGGGCGACGACGATCAACTTGTGGGTGCGGTTACCGTATGATTATGGCCTTTGATGTGGCCCGGATCCGCGGGCTGACTCCCGCGATCGGCGACGGCTGGGTTCACATGGATGCGCCGGCCGGTGCGCAGTGCCCGGAACAGGTCGCGCTGACGATGGGGACGGCGGTGCGGGCACCGATATCGGTGCCCGGCGAAGCGTTCCCGGCGTCGCAGCGCGCCGAGGTCATCGAGGACGCCGCCAGGCAGGCCATCGCCGACCTCGTCGGCTGCGACCCGAGGGGCGTAGTGCTCGGGCCCGGACGCGAGGTGATGCTCGGCCGGCTGGCCGACGCCCTGTCGCAGAGCTGGCAGCTCGGCGACCAGATCGTGCTGTCCCGGCTGGACGACGTGGCCAACGTGGCTCCGTGGCGCGACGCCGCCCAGCGCCGCGGCATCGGCGTGCGCTGGGCGGAGATCGAGATCGAGACCTGCGAGCTGCCGGAGTGGCAGTACGAGCAGCTGCTGACCGACTCGGCCCGGCTGGTCGCCGTCACCGCGGGCTCCGAGCACGTCGGCGTCCGGCCGCCGGTGGCCGGGATCGCGGAGCGGGCGCACCGGTCGGGCGCGCTGGTCGTGGTCGACGGGTACGCGGCCGCCGCGTGCGGACCGCTGTCCATGGCGGAGCTGGGTGCCGACGTGCTGGTGCTGTCCCCGGCGGCCTGGGGTGGCCCGCAGAGCGGCGCGCTGGCCTTCGCCGACCCGGACATGCTGGACCGGCTGCCGTCCTGCTCGCTCGACCCGCTGGCCGCCGGCCCGGAGCGCCTCGAGGTCGGCCCGCACTGCTACCCGCTGCTGGCCGGCCTGGTGGCGTCGGTCGACTACCTGTCCACCCTGGACGACGACGCGCAGGGCGACCGGCCCTCCCGGCTGGCCACCTCGCTGCGCTCGCTGGCCGACTACCAGCAGGACCTGATGACCCGGCTGGTCTACGAGCTGAACTTCGTGCCGAGGGTGCAGGTGGTCGGGCAGCCCGCGGGTGGCATCCCGGCGCTGTCGTTCACCCACGACGGCCACAAGGCGCAGGACGTGGCCGCCTACCTGGCCGACCGGGGGGTGTGCGCGGTGGTCGACATGGGCGACCACGGCGTGCTCGAGCACCTGGGCAGCGGCGAGGTGGGCGGCGTGGTCCGGATCGGGCTGGCGCACTACTCCACGGCCGGCGAGGTCGACCAGCTCGTCCGGGCGTTGAACGAGCTGGTCTGAGCGTCGCCGTCGGTGGCCGTCGCCGGGGCGGTCAGGCGGCGAAGGACGGGTTGACCAGCAGGATCTTGCCGATCACCCCTCCGGCCTCCAGCATCCGGTGCGCGTCGGCGGCCTGGTCCATCGGCAGCTCTGCGTGCACCACCGGCTTGACCCGGCCGGCCTCCACCAGCGGCCACAGCCCGGAGGTGACCGCGGCCACGATCGCGGCCTTGCCGTCCGGCCCGTCGGTGGGGCGGCCGCGCAGGTTGGTCGCGGTGACGCTGGCCCGCTTGACCAGCAGCTTGCCCAGGTTGATCTCGGTCTTGGTGCCGCCCTGCATCCCGATGATCACCAGCCGGCCGCCGGGGGCCAGCCGGTCGATGTTGTCGGCCAGCGCGGCGGCTCCCATGTTGTCCAGGATGACGTCGGCGCCCCGGCCGTCGGTGGCCGCGCGCAGCTGGTCGGCCACGCCCGTGTCGTGGTAGTCGATGGCCAGCTCGGCGCCCAGCTCGCGGCACAGGTCGAGCCGCTGCGCGCTCGCGGTGGCCGCAACCCGGGCGCCCAGCGCGGCCGCCACCTGGATGGCGTGCGTGCCGATGCCGCCGCTGCCGCCCTGGATGAGCACCAGCTCGCCGGCGCGCAGGCCGGCCACGGTGACCAGGTTCGACCACACCGTGCAGGCCACCTCGGGCAGCCCGCCGGCCTCGACCAGGCCCACCCCGGCCGGCACCGGCAGCAGGTGCCCGGTCGGCACCGCGACCTTCTGCGCGTACCCCCCGCCGGCCAGCAGCGCGCACACCTCGTCACCGGGCCGCCACGCCGACACCCCGTTGCCGACCGCCGAGATGCGCCCGGAGCACTCCATGCCGATGATCTCCGAGGCACCCGGCGGCGGCGGGTAGAAACCCTGACGCTGCAGCAGGTCGGCCCGGTTCACCGCGCCGGCCGCGACTTCGATCACCACCTCGCCCGGGCCGGGCTCCGGGTCTCCGACCTCGGTCCACTCCAGTACCTCGGGGCCACCCGTGTCGCGAGTGGTGATCGCATGCATGGCGAGACGCTATCTCGCTCGTACGGTCCGCGCCGGTGCGGCAGGCTGGCCCGATGGGGTACCCCGACCCGTGGCCGCTGCGGTCGCTCGTGCTGCGCACCCCCCGGCTGGAGCTGCGCCCGGACGACGACGCCGGCCTGGACGAGCTCGTCGCCGAGGCCTACGCCGGGGTGCACCCGCCCGCGGAGATGCCCTTCGACCAGCCGTGGACCGACGCCGACCCCCGCTACCTGGGCCGGGGCTCGCTGCAGCACTACTGGCAGCAGCGGTCCGCGCTGAGCCCGGAGTCCTGGTCGGTGCACTTCCTGGTCCGGTTGGACGGCCGGGTCGTCGGCGTGCAGTCGATGTCCGGCGCGCGGTTCGCGGTCACCAGGGAGGTGAGCAGCGGCTCCTGGATCGGGATGCGCCATCAGGGCCGGGGGCTGGGTACCGAGATGCGCGCCGCGATCCTGATGTTCGCCTTCGACGTGCTCGGCGCGGGGTCCGCCCGCTCGGCCGCGTTCCCGGACAACCCGGCGTCCCTGGCGGTGTCCCGGCGGCTCGGCTACCTGCCCGACGGTACGGAGATCCGGGAGCGGCACGGCGAGCGGGTGCGGCAGGTCCGGCTGTTGCTCACCGCCCACCGGTTCGCCGAGCACCGCCCACCGTGGAGGCCCGAGGTCACGGGCGCGGCGGCCTGCCTCGGCCTGCTCGGCGCCGGCTGACCGGAGCCCGGGCGGCCGCGGCGGGCGCAGGGCGTCCGCGGCTGGCGCAGGGGCGGGTGCCGCTGGCCAGGGCGTCCGCGGCCGGCGCACCGTGTCCGCGGCCGGCGCAGGGCGCCCGCGGGCGGCACAGGGCGTCCGCGGTCGGCACAGCATCCACGGAGTCTGTGCCGGCCGTGCCGAGTGTGTGCCGGCCGCGGACGCCCGGCGCCGGCCCGGCGCCGGCCCGGCGACCGGCCCGGCGACCGGCCCGGCGACCGGCCCGGTGCCGGCCCGGTCAGCCGGCCGGGAACTCGCCGCCGTCGATGGTGAAGGACCGACCGGTGATCCACGAGGAACGATCGGACACCAGGAAACCGACCAGCTCGGCGACGTCCTCCGGCCGCCCGATCCGGCCCAGCGGCACCCCGGCGGCCAGCGCGGCCCGGTCCACCCCGCCGGAGCCGGCCATCTGGTCGCGGGCCAGGTCGGCGCCCGGGGTGGTGACGTTGCCCGGAGCGATCGCGTTGACCCGGATGCCGTGCGGAGCCTGCTCGATCGCCAGGCCGCGGCTGTAGGTGGTCAGCGCCGCCTTGGCCGCGGCGTAGTGCAGGAACGGCGGCGGCGGGCCGAACACCACGGCCGAGGCGTTGTGCACGATCACCCCGGAGCCCTGCTCGCGCATCGTCGGCAGCAG
>DASXJJ010000080.1:0-7318 GCA_036497465.1 Pseudonocardia sp.
CGATGGAGCAGGCCATGTCGCCGAACCGGGTGCGCTGCATGGGTCCAGTCTAGACAGATTAGTTCCCTCAAGGAACTGATCCTGCTACGGTGCGTCCAGTCAGTTCCCTGAAGGAATGCACAGGAGGTTCCGATGCACCGACCCGCCGTCGTCACCGCGCAGGAGTGGCAGGCCGCCAGGGACGCCCTGCTGGTCACCGAGAAGCAGCACACCCGGGCGCTGGACGCGCTGGCCGCCGAGCGGCGCCGGCTGCCGATGGTCCGACTGGAGAAGGACTACCGGTTCACCGCACCGGACGGCGCCACGGTCGGTCTCGCCGGGCTGTTCGACGGCCGCCGGCAGCTGGTGGTCTACCACTTCATGCAGGAGCCCGGCCAGGACCGGCCGTGCGGCGGCTGCTCGTCGTTCACCGACAACATCGCCCGCCAGGAGCACCTGAACGCGCGGGACACCCGGCTGGTGCTGGTCGCGCGGGCGCCCCAGGAGGAGATCGCCCCGGTCCGCGAGCGGATGGGCTGGACGGTGCCCTGGTACTCCTCGTACGGCAGCGACTTCAACGATGACATGGGGCTGCGCGGGTTCGGGCTGAGCGTGTTCCTGCGGGACGACTCGTCGGGCGCCGACGAGGTGTTCCGCACTTACCACACCGACGGGCGCGGCGTCGACCGCCTGCGGCTGGACTTCAACCTGCTCGACCTGACCCCCTACGGCCGCCAGGAGCAGTGGGAGGACTCGCCCGAGGGCTGGCCGCAGGACCCGACGATGACCTGGCTGCGCAGCCGCGGCGAGTACTGACGCCTCGGCCCGGCACGGCTACCCCCGGCGGACCTCCCGGTCCAGCACGGCGGCCAGGTCGGACGAGGTGAGGATCATCGCGATCAGGAAGTCCGTGAGGTGCTCGCGGGTCACCGCCAGCTCGCCGCGCAGCCAGGCCGCCAGCAGCTCCAGTGCCCCGCCGACCAGGGTGATCGAGGCCAGCTCGGTGTCCGGCCGGGACGGCGCGCGCTCGCCCAGCAGCTCGCGGGCCTGGTCGGCCATCAGCGCCGCGAGCAGCCGCACGGTGTCGTGCCGCCGGCGTTGCAGCGCCTCGGTGGCCTGGGAGGCGAGCAGCAGCCGCCCGCGCCGGGGGTCGGCGTCGAGGTACGCCACGGCGGCGGTGATCCCGGCGCGCACCCGCGAGCGGGCGTCCACCGGCTGGCCGTCCAGCGCCGTGACGATCTCCGCCGTCGCCCCGGTGAGCAGCTCGTCCAGCAGCGCGAGCAGCAGCGCGTCGCGGTCCGGGAAGCTCTCCGCGAAGTAGCGGTCGTTCAGCCGTGCCCGGCCGCACACCGCGCGCACGGTCACCCCGGCCGGGCCGTCCTCGGCGAGCAGGTCCAGCGCGGCCTCCAGCAGCGCCGCGCGCCGGCGGGCGCGCCGCTGCCCGGCCGGAACCCCGCCGTAG
Source organism: Pseudonocardia sp. (assembly GCA_036497465.1). Classification (GTDB taxonomy): domain Bacteria; phylum Actinomycetota; class Actinomycetes; order Mycobacteriales; family Pseudonocardiaceae; genus Pseudonocardia. Next base: position 1,442 of record DASXJJ010000080.1, read on the forward strand.
GGACGTACCGCGTCGGTCACGCCGTGATCGTCCCACCGTTGACCGGCGAAGTCGTCTGATGGACACTGACACCACATTTCTGGTGACACCATGCACCAGATGTCGGTGAGGAGCTCGACGATGACCACCCCACCCGACGGGCGGCTCGACCACCCGCCCGCGCTCGCCGCCTTCCCGCTCGCCCTCGGGCTGCGCCTGCTGGCCGGCGCCGACGTGCGGGCCACCCCGGCCCAGCTGGCCGCGTTCCGCCGGTACGCCCAGCTCGGCGACCCGCCGGCGGACCGGCTGGTCGCCGCGCTGGGGGCGCTGCCGGCCGACCGCGGCAGGGCGATGGTCGAGCGCGCGCTGGCCGACGGCGTCGACGCGGTGCCGGACGCCCCACCCGAGCTGCGCGAGCTCGTCGACCGGGTGGCGGCGGTGCCCTACTGGGTGGACACCGACCAGCTGGCACTCGCCGCGCGGGTCACCGGCCGCGCCGGGCTGTGGGGCATGCTCGTGGCCCTGCCCTACCTCGCGCTGATGGGCGGCTACCTGGCCTCGCGGCCGGACAAGGTGCTGGTGGCCACCGGCGACCTGGACACCGCGGCGCCCCGGCGGCTGGCCGAGACCGCCCACTGGTGGGTCGACGTCACCTCGCCGGGGGCGCTGGACCGCCACGGCCCCGGGTTCGCCGGCGTGCTGCGGGTCCGCCTGGTGCACGCGCGGGTCCGGGCGGCGATGCGCGCGCGCCCGGACTGGGACCACGAACGGTGGGACGCCCCGGTCAACCAGGCGCAGCTGGCCGGCACGCTCATGCTGTTCTCGCTGGCCAACCTCGCCGGCTGCCAGGCGATCGGGCTGCGGTTCACAGCACGGGAGCGGGCGGCGGTGTTCCACCTGTGGCGCTACGTGGGCTGGCTGCTCGGCGTCACTCCGGACCTGCTGCCGGCCACCGAGGCGGACACCTGGCGGCTGCTCTGGCTGGAGGCCGCCACCGAGTTCCGGCCGGACGCCGACTCCCGCCGGCTGGCCGGGGCGCTCGCCGACGCGCTCGGGCCGCTGCTGGTACCCGGCGACGGGCGGCTGTCCGGCGCGGCCACCCGGGCGCTGAACAGCTACGCCACCTCGTACAGCCGGCTGGTGCTCGGCCGGGCGAACGCCGACGCGCTGGGCCTGCCGGCGAGCACCCCGTTCCGGGCCGCGGTGCTGGCCACCGCGGCCGCGAACCGCACGCTGGAGTACGCGCGGGCGGTGGTCCCCGGCTCGACCCGGCTCGGCGAGACGCTCGGGCACCGAGGCCGGGTGGCGCTGGCCCGGCGGATGCTGCGCGCCCAGCGGGCTACCCCGCCGGCGGCCGGACGGCGAGGTCGTAGAGGCGGGTGACCTGATCGGTGCGCTGGTTGTCGTCGCTGACCAGCAGCACCCGCAGCCCGCTCGCGGGGTCACCGCCGAGCACAGCCATCCCCTCCACGTTGTCCAGCAGCGGGTTCGGCTGCGGCGCCCGCGCGGTGGCGCCCAGCGTGGGGCAGGCGCCCAGGTCGGCGAGCAGCGTCTTGCGGATCAGCCGCCGGTCGGTCGGGTCGGTCAGCTGCTGCGCCGAGCCCACGTCGCCGGCCGGCCGGGGATCGGCCAGGTAGAGCCGCACGGTGTTCCCGATGCCGGTGATGTAGCCCCGCTCGAGCACCAGCAGCCGGCCGTCGCCCACCGAGGCGACCTCCGCGACGCCCAGGCCCGGATCGGCCGGGTAGCCGTACTGGTCGCCCGGCCGGAACTGGCCCCGGTCGCCCGTCCTGGTCCAGGTCTGGAACCGGACCAGCCCGCCGCTGTCCCCGGCCAGCGGCGCCTCCATCGAGGCCAGCAGGGTGTGCCCGCCGGGCAGCAGCGCGAGGCCCTCGAACGACAGGTTCACCCGGCCCCGGCCGGCCGGGGCGACGAGCAGCGGGGCCGGCACCGGCAGCCGGCCGCGCAGCGTCCCGTCCGGGGCGTAGCGACGCACCGACGGCTCGGTCTCCGAGGTGACCAGCCGGTCGCCGTTGCCGTCGACCACCACCGCCTCGGAGTCCAGCGGCCGGCCGAGCTCGTCGGCCAGCCGCACGACCCCGGTCGGCCGCCGGCTCGCCGGGTCCAGGGTGAACAGCGCGGACCGGTCGGACAGCGCGAGGATGCGCCCATCAACCTCCCTGGCCAGGCCGGAGAGGTTGCCGACGTAGACCCCGCCGAACGTGGTGCGGTCGAGGGCGTCGGAGTAGCCGTCGAGGGTCACCGACGGCGAGCACACGCCGGACGGCGGCGCGCCGGGAGCCGCGCTCGGCGGCTGTCCGGGCGGCGGCTGACCGGGCGGCGGCTGACCGGCCGGCGGGGCTCCTTGCGGGGCCCCTTGCGGAGCGTCGGCGGACGGGGCGGGCGGCGCCGCGGCGGGTGGGCTCGCACCGCACGCCGCGAGCGTCAGCCCGAGGGCGACGGCGGCGAGCGGGAGGAGTGGTCGGGCACGCGACGGCCTGGTCATCGACGACCATTGTTCTCCTGGCCCGCCGCCGGGCCCCGGCGGTCACCGTTCGTGCCCTTGCGACACCACCTCACCCCATTGCGTGACAACCGGAAACGACTCTCTGTAATGTAGGGGTCGCTTTCGGTAGCGTTCCTCCGTCTGGGTATGGTCGCCCTCCAATTGGGGTAATGCTTTCGGAAGGGACCGGCGCTATGAGGATCTCCCGCTCGGCCGGACCGCGCGCCGCGCGCCCCCGGCGGCCGCTCCGGGCACTCGCCTGCGCCGCGATCACCGGTCTGCTGGTCACGGTCCCGTTCGCCGGCGCCGCCCACGCCGACTCCGGCAAGGTCGCCGGCACCCCCTGCTCCGTCGGCGCGAAGGCCTGCGTCCAGCTCGGGCACAGCGGCTACAACGCCCGCGCCTGGTTCATCGAGAACGGCAAGGTGGTGCGCGGCCCGGTCGCCGCCGTCACCGGCGGCCCCGGCTCGGACACGCCCACCGGCACGTTCTCGGTGCTGTCCAAGGACCTGCACCACGTGAGCACGGAGACCAACAACGCCGAGGGCAGCGCCTCGCCCATGCCGTACTCGGTGTTCTTCACCAAGTCCGGAGTCGCCTTCCACGGCGGGGGCTCGATGGCCACCCGGACCGCGGGCTGCGTGCGGATGGCCAACGCGAACGCCTCGTACTTCTTCAGCCACCTGTCCCCCGGCGACACCGTGCAGGTCGTGTCGGCCGGCGCGGACAGCGCCCCGTCCCGGCGCTCCGGCGGCCACCACGGCGGGGGCGGCGGCGGGGGCCTGCTCGGGTTCTGAGCCGGCGCTAGGACACCGGCGGGGTGCGGGGTGCGGGCGGCTCGTTGACCGCCCACTCCGGAGGCCGGCCGTCCGCCCAGCGCGCGAGGTTCCCGGCGAACAGCTCCGCGCTGCGGCGGAACATGGCCTCGGTGAGCCCGCCGACGTGCGGGGTGGCCAGCACCCGGGGATGCGTCCACAGCGGGTGAGCTGGGTCGGCGGGCTCGGCGTCGAACACGTCCAGGCCGGCGGCGGCCAGCCGGCCCGAGTCCAGCGCGGCGAGCAACGCGTCCTCGTCGACCAGGCTGCCGCGCGCCACGTTGACGAACACCGCGCCCGGCCGGACCGCCGCGAAGGCGCGGGCGTCGAACAGGTGGCGGTTGTCCGGCCCGGCCAGCGCGCCGCACACCACCACGTCGGCGGTGGCCAGCGCGGCGGGCAGCGCGTCCGGCCCGAGCACCTCGGACACCTCCGGCGGGCCGCCGCGCTCTGGGTGCGCGCGCACCCCGACCAGCCGGGTGCCGAAGCCGGCCAGCCGCCGCGCCACCGCGGTCCCGATCGCACCGAGGCCGACCAGCAGCGTCGTCGTGCCGAGCAGCGAGCGCCCCATCGGCTCACCCCACCCGCCCCGGGACGGCGCCGCCCTGGCCTCGTCGAGCCTGCGCAGCGCGGCCAGCACGTGGAGCACGGCCAGGTCGGCGACGCTGTCCGCGTTGCCGGTGCGGTCGCCGGGCAGCCGGCACACCCACACACCGGCGTCGGTGGCGGCGTCCAGCGCGACCTTGTCCAGCCCGACGCCGAACTGCTGCACCAGCCCGAGCCGGGCGCGGCCGAGCGTGGCCGGGGTGACCGGGCTCCAGAACGGGCAGAGCACGTCGACGCCGTCCAGGTGATCGGACACGTCCGGCGGCGGGCACGCGGTGATCTCCCAGCCGGGCAGCAGCGGCCGAAGCTCGCTCCACGGCAGGTCAGGAGCGAACCGCTCGCGGGCGAAGAGCATCGGGGCACCGCCGACACGCTACCGGCGCACCCGCCGCGCACTCAGCGTGAAAAATTCGCCGGCCGGGGCCGCTGACCCCTTTTCCCCGCGGCTCGATCGGAGGATGCTGGCGGCCGACAACGAGGTCGGGAGCGATGATGAAGATCGGCGAGTTCACCCGCCAGCTGAGCCGGAGCCCGGACGCCTCGGGAGTGCTGGTCACCCGGTTGAATGATCGCCGGCCAGCTCCCCGGCTGCCCCGCATCGAGCGTCCGGCCCCGCTGCCGGACCCGCGCGTCGCGCGCGGGATCCCGGAGCTCTACCTGGGCTGAGCCAGAGCCGTCGGCCGGGTGTGCGAGCCTGGCCCGATGAGCCCGGATCCCGCCGTCGTCGAGGGGCTCGACCTCACCGGCGCGCGCCTCGCCGACGACGCCGGGCCGCTGGCGCGCACCGCGTCCGGCCGCCCTCCGACACTGCGGCGCTGCACGCTGGCCGAGGCCGACCTGACCGGGCTCGACCTGTCCGGCGTGCTGTTCGAGCACTGCGTGCTGGACCGCGCCACGCTGCGCGACTGCGTGCTGGACCGCGCGCGGTTCCGGGGCGGCAGCGCGGTCGGCGCCCGGTTCTCCGAGGCAGAGCTCACCGACGCCGAGCTCATCGACCTCGACCTCTCCGGCGCCCGGTTCGACCACGCCCTGCTGGCCGACACCCGGTTCACCGGCTGCCGGATGCTCGGCGCCGCGCTCACCCCGCTGCGGGGACTGGCCGTGACGTTCGTGCTGGACCGGTGCAACCTGCAGCTCGCGGACCTGTCCGACACCGCGCTGCGCGGGCTGCGGGTGACCGGGAGCGACCTCAGCGAGGCCGACCTGCGCGGCGCCGACCTGCGCGAGGCCGTGTTCGTCGACTGCCGGCTGCGGAACACCGACCTCGGGCACACCCGGCTCACCGGCGCGGACCTGCGCGGCGCCGACCTGGGGCTGCTCACCGAGGACAGCCCCCGGCAGCTGCGCGGCGCGACGATCTCAGCGGCCCAGGCGGCGGAGATCTGCACGGTTCTCGGCCTCACCGTGGCGTGAACCGGCCTGCACCCCGACTGGGACCCGGCCGAACCGACCTGAACCCCTTGTCGCCCAGATGTCCCATGCCATCACTCGATAGAAGGAGTGATCTTACCGCGATCCGGGTATTCGGCGGCACCAACCGGCTTCCTCAACGGTGAAGGAGTACCCCGATGCTCGCCCTAGTCGCCGCCGTCATTTTCGTCATCGCACTCATCCTGCAGCTCACCACCCTGTCCCTGGGCGTCCTGACCGCCGACGTGCTGGTCACCGCCGGCCTGATCTGCGTGGCGCTGCACCTGGCCGGGATCGGCGGGTCGGCCCGCCGCTTCGGCCGCCGCTGAGCCGTACCCACTGGGCCGCACCCGCTGACCGCCCGGCCCGCTCCCGGCGGGGCGGTCAGCGGCGGGCCTGCACCGCCCCGGCCAGCCGCCCCAGCAGGTCGGACGTCGTGTCCCAGGCCATGCAGGCGTCGGTGATGCTCTGCCCGTGGGTGAGCTCCTCCCGCCGGCCCAGGGTGAGGTCCTGCCGGCCGGCCACGAGGAAGCTCTCCATCATCACGCCGGCGACGCCCGG
>DASXJJ010000081.1:0-4134 GCA_036497465.1 Pseudonocardia sp.
CGATACGCGCGTCGAACGCCGTGGCCGCCTCCGCCGACACCGGGTCACCTCCGCCCCGCCGCACCCAGGGTCGCTGGGCGGCGGCCGCCGCGGCCGAGGCGGTCAGCCGTTCGGCCCGGTCCCGCAGCGCGGCGCCTGCCCTCGCGAGGTCCTCCGGGGCGACCCTCAGCTGCCCGGACGGCGCGGCCCGGAGCGCTCGGGAAGTGGCGGCACCATGATCGGTGACCGTAGCCGCCGACCACGCGCGCCCGTGGCCGTTCCGCCGGATCCGGCCGAGCCCAGCGAGGCCAGCACCCGCAGCTCGGTGAGGGGGTGCGAGTCGGCCAGCGCGGCGTCCGTCACGCGCAGCAGCCGGGCCACCCGGCGCGCCCCGGCGCCGCCCGAGGAGACGCCGCCCGAGGAGGCGCCGCCCGAGGAGGGGAGCGCCGCGACGCCGAGGAGAACCGCGCGCAGCCCGCGCAGCGCGGAGTGGGTCTGCAGCGCCGCGTGGCGTCCGCCGAACCGCTGCTCCAGGGTGCGGCGCAGCTCGTCCAGCCCGCTGTGCGCGACCAGTGCCGGCGCGTCGTGCGCGCCCTCGCGGACCAGCCGTACCGCCGTCCGGACGCCGACCAGCCCGAACGACTCCAGCAACGCCTCCTGCGCGGCCAGCGGCGTGGGGCAGGCGGCGGCGACGAACCGCCCCGGCGAGCGCAGCGCCGCCGCGAGCTCCGCCTCGGGCAACCCGGCCAGGGAACTCAGCGCGGCGAACTCCGCCTGCCGCAGCGTCTGCCCGCGCACCGCGAGCAGCCCGGACACCGCGGCGAAGTCCCGGGACACCCCGTGCAGGGTCGGGTCGTCGCGCAGCTCGGCGGCGGCCAGGCGGGCGGCGTGCATGCCGTCGCCGCTGCCGTCCCCGGTCTCGTCGGCCCGGGACAGCACCCCGATCACGCCGAGCGGCTCGCAGCCGTGCCGGTCCTGCAGCCGGCGCAGCAGGCCGGCGTCCGAGTCGCGGGCCGACCGCATCAGGTAGACCACCGCGTCGGCCGCGCGGTCACCGTCAGCCGGGAAGAGGAACTCGAGCGTGCGCGCGGAGACGTCGGCGGAGTTCGACGAGGTGCCCGGGGTGTCGACGAGCGTGTACCGCCCGAGCAGCGACGACGGCCAGCCCACGGTGAGCTGCTCCACCTCGTCGGCCGGCACCCCGTCGAGGTCCAGGCGCAACCGGCCGCCGTCCCGGTACACCGGCAGCCCTCGGCGCCGGCCGCCGCCGTGCACCAGGTCCACCCGGGGATGGTCGGACCGGCCGAACCAGGTCACCACCCGGGTGCACTCGGTGGCATCGGTGGGCGCGATCTCCTCCCCGACCAGGGCGTTGAGCAACGTCGACTTGCCGGACTTGAGGGTGCCGGCCAGTGCCACCCGCAGCGGTTCGTCCAGCCGCCGCTCCAGCTCGGCGATCCGCGCGGCGACCGGGGCGTCGTCGGCGAACTCCCGGCCCGCGTCGCGCAGCAACGCTCGGGCCCGGTGCGTGTCGGTCGAGGCCGCCGTCGAACTCGTCCACGGGCTCGCCGTGCGGCCGATCGCCGAGCCGGTCCCCGGCGCGTCCGGCGTGCCGGGCGCCGCGCCCGCCCCGAATCGAAGGTCCGCCACGTGCGCCGGCCCGGCGTCGAACCGCGGGCCGATCGACCTGCCGGTCATCGGGAGGTGCCGGGCAGCAGGCCGGCGGCCCGGACCCGGAGCCCGCGCAGCGCGCTCAGCCGGTCCTGCACCTCGGCGAAGCGGGCGTCGCGGTGCTCCTCGTGCGCCTGGCTGGCCCGCTGCGCGGCGGCGAGCGCGTCGTCCGTGGAGCGCAGCGTCTCGTCGGCCAGCGCGGTGAAATGGTCGCGCAGGGTGCGGTGCACCTCGCGCAGCCGAGCCCGTGACTCGTTGCCGACCTGGAAGATCACGTCGTCCATCAGCCGCGCGACCGCGACCTTCGCCTCGGCCTGCCGGCGCGCGGTCCGCGCCGTGCGGTCCTCCCGGAACGTGTTCGCGCCGAGCAGCACGCCCGCGCCGATCGACCACGGGTTGACCAGCGCCAGCCCGGCAAGGCTGGTCAGCACGCCCACCATCAGGATGCCGCCGTAGGAGCCGCGCATGCTGCTGATCACCCGCTGGACCAGCCCGGCCTTGCGGCTGTCCAGCTCCTCCAGCGGGTGCACCGGGTCCAGCGACCCGCCCAGCTGGTCCAGCCGCGGCTCGGGCATCGACACCGCGCCCTCGCCGGCGAACCGTTCCGCCACCCGCTCGGACAGGGAGCGGGACCGCACGTGCGCGAGCACGAAGTTCGCCCGGACGTTCTCCGCGATCTTCGACTGCAGCCACTCGTCGAACCGTTCCCAGCGCGGGGCCGGATCGGCGGTCATGATGTCCGCCTCGGCCGCCCGCACCAGGCCGCGCAGCCGCTGCCGCAGATCGTGCTCGACCTCGACGGTCAGCTCGGTCATGCCGTCGCCCAGGGTCAGCTGCCAGCCGGCGGACTGCTGGCGCAGCCGGTCGGCGGCGGCGCGGGCGTGGTCGAGCCGGGCGACCAGCTCGCCGGCGCGGGCCGGGTCGTGCAGCGCGTCCAGCTGGGCGTTCAGCGACAGTGCCAGGTGGTCCGAGACCGTGCGGACGTCGTTGACCACCGACCGGCGCAGCACGGTGTCCGCCTCCGCCACGACGTGTCCGCGCAGGAAGTCCAGCAGCTGCGGGACGCCCGACTCCACGCCGAGAACCTCGTCCCCCTCCTGCTGGGCGGCCTCGCTGAGCAGCGCGGACACCGGCAGCAACGGGATGTCCAGGCCCGCGTTCGTGAGGTGCCGGCGGTCGGCGCCCTGGACGTCGGCCCAGCGCGGGTACAGGTCGATCTTCGTGACGACACCGACCACGGTGCCGCACAACCGCTGCAGCTGCGTCAGGAACCCGATCTCCGGGCGGGTGTACTCCTGGCTGGCGTCCGAGACGAACAGCACCGCGTCCGCCTCGGTGGCCAGCCGGAGCGCCTCGGCCGCGGCCGGTGAGCCGCCGCCGCTGCTGCCCGGGGCGTCGACCAGCTCGACGCCCCGGGCCAGCAACGGACGTGGGGTGCCCACCACGAGCCGGCCGTCCACCAGCTCCGCCGGCCCGCCGCCCGGGTGCCGGACCACCACCGGGAGGCCGCGGCGGGCGCCGTCGGCGGTGACCGGCGCCCCGGCCACGGCGTCGACCAGGGTGCTCATCCCCTGGCCGGCCTCCCCGACGACCACGATGCGCAGCGTCGGGTCGGTGACCCTGGCCCGCGACCGGGTGAGCCGGTCGCTCAGGTCCGGCCGGTCCGCGGCGTCGGTGAGCCGGCGCAGCTCGTCGAGCAGCGCGGTCATCTCGGCGGGTCCGGTTCCGATCCCTGGCGCGGGGCCGGGCTGCGCCCCGGTCCGTGGGTCGGCCGGCTCGAGGGTGATGGACACCGTGTCCTCCGTGCGGTCGTGTGCGGCGTGCGGTCGTGTGCGGCGTGCGGTCAGTGGTGGCGTGCGGTCAGTGGTGGACGAGCGTGGCGTGGTCGGTAGTGACGTGGTCGGTGGTGAGTGCGCTGGTCGAGCCGGTGGTCAGGCCGGTGGACAGGCCGTCCGAGGTGGCCGCCAGCCCGCTGTGGCCGCTGTCGGTCGCGCTCGTCGTCAGGTGGCTGGTGGTCGCCGGGCTCGCCGCCGCCGCGGTGGTGGTGTGGCTCGCCGTGGTGGTGCTGTGGCTCGCCGCCGCGGTGGTGGTCGCGGCCGAGCTTGCCGCTGCGCTGGTGGTGCGGCTCGCCGCCGTGGTGGCGGTCGCGGCGGTGGGGTGGGCGGTCGTGCTCGCCGGCGCGCTCCCGGTCTGGGCGGTCGACGGGCCGGTTGCCGCGTGGCCGGCGACGGAGCCCGTCGTGCCGACGTCGCCGTGTGCGCCGGTCGCGGTACCGGTGGTGTCGGTGCCGCTGTGTCCCTCGGCCGCGGTGCTGGTCGTCGCGGTGGCCGTGGTCGAGGGGGCCTGGCCGGAGCTGGTCGACGTCGCCGCCGCGGGGCCGTGGCCCTCGGCGGTGCCCCCGGCCGTGGTGGCCGAGGTGCCGCCGGTGGCGTGATCGGCCGACGAGCCCGTCGTGGGGTGCCCGGCCGAGGACGTGCCCACCGA
>DASXJJ010000082.1:0-6067 GCA_036497465.1 Pseudonocardia sp.
CGGCACCCGCCCGGTCATCCGCATGCCATACCGCTTCTCCGCCGGCAACTGCGCCCCCCAAGGCGGAGCCGCGTTCGTCGGCGAACACAACACCCACATCCTGCACAGCTGGCTCGGCTACGACACCAACCACATCACCGAACTCGAACGCGGCGGCGGCCTGCTGCCCTCCCAGGCACCCGCCCAGCAGCCCGAGGACGCCCGCTGAGCGACGACGCTCAACCGGCCAGGCAGCCGCCGTCCAGCACCAGCGTCTGGCCGGTCATGAAGTCGGACGCCGCCGAGGCCAGGAACAGCAGCGCGCCGCGCAGGTCGGCCGGCTGCGCGATCCGGCCCATCGGGGTCACCGCGTTGAGCCGCTCGACGAACTCCGGGTCGCGCAGCACGCCGCCGGACAGCCCGGTGCTCACGTAGCCCGGGCACAGTGCGTTGACCTGGATGCCCGAGGCGGCGTACTCGAGGCCCAGCTCGCGGGTCAGGTTCACCACGCCGCCCTTGGCCGTCGCGTAGCCGGGCACCGGGGCGACCCGCCCGCCGCCGGCCAGCCCGTACATCGACGCCACGTTTACGATCTTGCCGGCGCCGCGGTCGAGCATCACCGGCAGCGCGGCCCGGCAGCACAGGAACACCCCGTCCAGGTCGACGGACATCACCCGCCGCCAGTCCTCCAGCCGCACCTGGTGCGCGCGCACCGACCGGGGCTCGCCGATGCCCGCGCAGTTGACCAGCACGTCCAGCCCGCCGAGCGCCCGCACCGTGCCGGCGACCATGGCCTCGACCTGCTCCGGGTCGGTGATGTCGCAGGCCACGGCGTGCTCCGCCGGCCCGTCGGGAGCGGCCAGGTCGGCGCCGGCCACCCGGGCACCCGCCTCGCGCAGGACGGCGACGAACTCCGCGCCGAGCCCGCCGGACGCGCCGGTGACCAGCGCGACCCGGCCGGTGAGGTCGAACGGGGCTGCGTGCGGCACGCCTCAGCTCCGGGGGAGGCCGAGCACCCGCTCGGCGATGAAGCTGAGCACGGACTCGTTGTTCAGCGGCGCGATCTGCAGGATCCGGATCATCGGCCACAGGGTGACGACGTCGGTCTCGTAGACGAACGCCGAGCCGCCGTGGGTCTGGATCGCCGCGTCCACCGCGGCCAGCGCGGCCCTGCTGCCCAGCAGCTTGGCCATGTTCGCCTGCGGGCCCGCGTCGCGGCCGGAGTCGTAGCTCGCCGCGGCCGAGTACATCACCTGCCGGGCCGCCTCCATCTCGGAGTGGGCCAGCGCCAGCGGGTGCGACACCGCCTGGTGGGCGCCGATCGGCCGGCCGAACGGGGCCCGCACCTTGGCGTACTCGACCGCCTTGGTCAGCGCGTACTGCCCGAGCCCGAGCGCCCAGGCGGCCACCGTGACCCGCTCGGAGTTCAGGCAGTCCAGCAGGTACGCGAAGCCCATGCCCTCCTCGCCGATCAGGGCCTCGGCCGGGACCTCCACGTCGTCGAAGAACACCTCGTACTGCCCCTCGGGGGCGTACCACTCGATGTCCAGCTTGCGCAGCTCGATGCCCGGCGACGACATGTCCACCACGAACAGCCCGAACCCGGAGCGCCGGCTGACCGTGTCGCCGGCCGGGGCGGTCCGGGTGAGCAGCAGGATGTGGTCGGCCTCGTCGGCGCCGGAGATGAACACCTTCTGGCCGTTGATCCGGTAGCCGCCGCCACCGGTGGGCCGGGCCGTGGTCCGGGAGGCGAACGAGTTGGTGCCCGCCTCCGGCTCGGTGACCCCCAGGCAGATCTTGCGCTTGCCGGTGACCGTGGCCCGCACGTGCTCGTCGAGCTGCGCCGGCGTGCCGTGCCGCAGGATCGCCTCGCGGCTGAAGGTGGTCAGCGAGTACTGCAGCGGCGGGATACCCTCCCGGGCCAGTGCCTCCATCACCGCCGTGCAGCCGGTCAGCCCGCCGCCCGCGCCGCCCAGCTCCTCGGGCACCCCGATGGCCAGCAGGTCGGCTGCGACCAGTGCCTCCCACAGCTCGCGGCCGTGCCCCTTCTCGCGCGCCCGCTGCAGGTACAGCGAGCGCGGGAACGCGGCGGCCACCCCGGACACGGCGTCGAACACCGACTCGACGAGCTCGGTGTGGTCGGGGTGCACGGTCGGCACGGTCGTCGTCATGCTCAGCATCCTCGGTAGTTCGGGCTGCGCTTCTCGGTGAAGGCGCGCGGTCCCTCGCGGGCGTCCTCGGTGCTTACCACCCGCTCGTTCAGGGCGTGTTCCAGGGCGTACCTCGGCTCGTTGCCGAGCGCCCGCACCGCGATCTCCTTGGCCGTGCGCACCGCGACCGGGCCGTTGGCCGCGATGCCGGTGGCCAGCTCCATCGCCCGGTCCAGCACCTGCTCGCCGGGCAGCACCTCGTTGACCAGGCCGACCTCGTACGCCCGGCGCGCGCCGACCGGCGTGCCGGTGAGCAGCAGCTGCATGGCGATCGGCCACGGCACCTGCTGGGGCAGCCGCACGTGGCTGCCGCCGCCGGGGATGATCCCCCACCGCACCTCGGGCAACCCGAACACCGCGTCCTCGGAAACGATCCGCAGATCGGTACCCAGCAGGATCTCCAGCCCGCCGGCCAGGCAGATCCCCCGCACGGCGGCCACCACCGGGGTGAACAGGTCGGACAGGAACCGCTTCGTGGGGTCCGGGGTGAGGACCTCCAGCTCGCCCGCGGTCAGCCGGGGGATCAGCTCGCCGAGGTCGCCGCCCGCGCAGAACGCCCGGTCGCCGGCGCCGGTCAGCACGACCGCGCGCACCTCGGCGTCGCGCCGGGCGGCGTCGGAGACCTCCACGAACCGGCGCAGCATGTGCACGGTCACCGCGTTGTGCGCCTCCGGGCGGTTCAGCGTGATCACCGCGATCCGGCCGTCCACCCGGTAGTCGACGTCTCCGCGCTCGCCCACCGGCCGACGCTATCCCGGCCCCGCCGCCGGCCGGTGTCGCATTCCGCTCCAGTGACGCAGGTCTCGCCGGCCGGGGAGCGCCGTCAGTGCACCGCCGTGAGTCCCCCCGTCAGTGCACCGCCGTCAGTACACCGAGGCGGACAGGTCGATGCCCAGCGCCCGGACCTTCCGGTACAGCGTGGAGCGGGCGATGCCCAGCGACTCGGCGGCGCGGTGCTTGTTGCCGCCGGCTTCCCGCAACGCGGTCATGATCGCCCTTGCCTCGGCCTGTTCCAGCCGGGCCAGCGGCCGCCGGGACGCGCGGGCCACCAGGTCGGCGGGCAGGTCGGCGGCGCCCAGCTGACCGCACCGGGCGCTGCCGAGCAGCCGCCGCACGCACGCCTCCAGGGACGCCAGGTTGCCCGGCCAGTCGATCCGGGCCAGCGTCTGCACGGCGTCCGGCATCCAGCGCACCGGCCGGTGGGCTCCGGCGCGCTGGGTTCCCGCGCGCTCGGGCCCGGCCCGCGTTGTTCCCGCGCGCTCGGTCCCGGCGCTGGTCGCGGCTCGTTCGGCGAGCAGCCGGGCGGTCATCGCCTCCAGCAGCGCCGGCAGGTCCTCGCGGCGCTCGCGCAGCGGCGGTACCTCGAGCACGGCGTCGAAGTGGTCGTGCAGCGCCGTACCCGGCTCGCCGGCCACGCGGGTGGCGGTGGCGAGCACCTCGGCGGCAGGCTCAAAGTCCAGCACCGCGCGGGTTCCGGTGGCCAGCGCCCCGTCCAGCGCCTCCAGGTGGCGCAGCACCAGCACCACCCCGGGGTCGGCGAGCCGCGCGCCCAGCTCGGCCAGCCAGCGCTCGGCGGCTCGCGGCGCGGCGGCGTCCAGCACGTGCACCGGCCGGCCGGCCGCCCGGGCGACGGCCACCGCGCGGGCCACGGCCAGCTTGCCGACCCCACGCTCCCCGGTGACCAGCACGCGGCCGGTGTCCAGCTCGGCGGCCACCCGGCACAGCGCGCGCCAGCTCGGGCCGGTGCCCACCAGGCCGGGCAGCGGGCGGGGAGCGGGAGTGTCGGCGTCGGTGGGCACGCCCCGGCCGGGCGGCGGTGCCTTGAGCTTGAGCACGGCTCCCACCTGGTCCGTACCGTCCAGCACCGGTAGGCACTCGATCCGCACCGGGGTGCCGTCGGAGAGCACCGTGGCCGTCGGACCGCCCGCGTCACCGTGCCGCGCCGCGCGGTCCATCGCCGCCCTGGCGTGCTCCCAGAGCAGGCCCTGGTCGACCCCGCCGAGCAGCCGCGCGGCCGCCGCGTTGGTGATGATGGTCTGCTCGTCGAGGGTGACAAGCGGGTGCCGGGTGTCGTGGTTGTGCTCCAGGTAGGACGCGAACAGCGCCCGCTCGTGGCGCGCCGAGCCGGCACCGAGCGCCTCCCGCACGTGCCCAGCCAGCTCGGTCACCCAGGCCAGCAGCAGCGGGCTGGAGTCGGTGTAGCGGCAGGTCAGGTTGATGCTGCCGACCGTGCGCCGGGTGACCGGGTGCACGATGGGGGCGCTCCCGCAGGTCAGCGCCCGGAACCGCTCCGAGAAGTGCTCCGGCCCGTTGACCAGCAACGGAGCCCCGGAGAGCAGGCTGACCGCGCTGGTGGTGCCGACCACCTGCTCGGCCACCGAGAACCCGGGCACCACGCGGTGGTCGTCTAGCATGTCGCGCATCGTGCGGTCCGGCGCCCAGCGGCGGAGCACCCGGCCCTCGTGGTCGATCAGGGACAGCGCGCACCTGGTCTGCTCCAGCGCGGCCTCCCGCGCGCGCACCACCGGCTCGGTCAGCCGGACCAGGTAGCTGTCGGTCTCCACGTCGCGTTCCTCGCCGGGGGCGGCGCGGAAGGGGTCGAGCCCGTACAGCTTCGAACGCCGCCACGACTCGTAGACCACCGGCCGGATCGGGAAGCGCCACCCGGGTGCCGGCTCGCCCATCAGCACACTCTCGCGAGCCCGCTCCATCGTGCGGATCCAGTCGTCCATGCACACACCCTCGGGTCCACGCTCCGTCGCGCTGTGACCCGGATCATGCCAGCTACTGACACTCTGTCAAGAGTGTTCGAGCCCCGGTGGCGGACGCTGCGCGACCTGCCGGCTGATCGTGATCAAACTGCTGGTGAGCAGGCGCCGTACGTCGTTCTTGGCCAGCGTCCCCCGGCGGAGCCACTCGTAGGTCGCCGAGGACACCAACCCCTGGAACGACCGGATCAGCGCCCGGTTCGCCGCCGTGTCCGGCAGCTCGAGAACCAGCAGCAGCCGGTCCTCCCAGGCCTGCATGCCCTTGCGCAGCACGTGCTCCACGTCCGGGTCGGACAGCGGGCCGGTCGCCCGGACCATCGAGACGTAGGTCTCCCGGTTCTCCTCGATGACGTCCAGCCAGCGCGCGAACAGCCGCTCCACCTCGCGCTCGCCGGTCGCGCCCTTGACGCCGGGCAGTGCGGGCAGGCGGCCGAAGCGGCGCAGCACCTCCAGGTACAGGCCGCGCTTGGTGCCGAAGTAGTAGTGCAGGTTGGTCCGGGTGGTGCCGGCCGCGTCGGCCAGCTCGGTGGTGGACACCGACTCGTAGGCACGCTCGGCGAACAGCCGCTGGGCCGCGGCCAGGATCTGCTCGCGGCGGTCGTCGGCATCCAGCCGGATCCGGCGCGTCTGAGGGCTGGCCACGCGGTCACCCTAACCGGGAAATCGGGCCGTCGGCAGTGGTCCCGGGGCCGATGTCGGGTCGGTGTCGCGTTGTCCGACATCGTGACGCCAACAAGATCGACACTGCGCGTTGGTCGTCACTGTTGCCCTGACCAGCGCCGCGGCGGAAACTGCGATTGTCGTTGCTTGCCGCGGAACGCGGCTACGCCCCGACCGGCCGTTCCGTCAGTACCGCTGATGGTTAGGCCCGGCTGCTTTCGGCTACCCGGTGGCCCAAGGCGGTCTGGAGGCACAACCACGATGACGCACCCGCCGGGGGACACATCCGACGGTGAACGGCCACAGGACCAACCGCCCGAGGTGACGGTCGTCAGTCCCGCCGAGGGGGTATGCGTGGTGCGGGTCGAGTGTCAGCTGGACATGGCCAGCGCCCCCGGCCTGCGCAGAGTGCTGGACCACGAGCTGCATGGCGGCTACCGGGGCCTGGTG
>DASXJJ010000083.1:0-13005 GCA_036497465.1 Pseudonocardia sp.
GGCGGCGTGCCGGCAGATGGCCTCGTGCTCGGGCGTCGGGGCGGCGAAGGTGACCTCGTGCGGCGGCTGGTCGGTCTCGCCGAGCACGGTGACCTGGCCGTCCGGCAGCGGCGGCCCGGAGTCGGCGTGCGGGCCGGCGCGGCTGACCACGGCGGCCACCGGGACGCCGGCGGCGACCGCGGCGCGCAGCCAGGACGACTCGGTGCCGAACCGGAGCCCGTCGGCCGCGCGCACCACGGTGGCCAGCAGCAGGTCCGGGCGCAGCGGGCCGTGCAGCAGCGCCGGGACGGCGGACAGCCGGGCCGGCACCGGGCGCACGGTCCCCGCGTCGACCGGGCCGCGCAGCCCCCAGCCGGACATCACGGTGCGCGCGTCGGCGAACAGCGAGGCGTCCAGTGTCGGATCGGCCACCGGTGTCCAGCCCAGCAGCAGCCGCAGGTCGCCGTACCGCTCGGCGGCCCGGTTCAGCGCGGGGTAGAGCGAGCGCGGGGTACCTGTCCCGTCGGCCACGGCCACCCGCATGCCCGGCCGGATCAGCCGCTCGAGATCAGCCACCGGCGACGTCCGGGTCGTCGGCCGGTGCGCGGTGCACGGCGACCAGGTAGTCGCCGCCGGCGTAGGGCTCGCGGTCCCAGGTGGCGAAGCGGTCCTCGGCGCTCAGGCCGGCCGCGGCGCACCAGCCGTCGTAGTCCCCGGGCGTCGGCCACCCGGGCCGCAGGCTGAACCCGGAGATCAGCCGGCCTCCGGGCGCCGTCGCGCGGGCGCACGCGGCCACGGCGGCCGGGCGGGACGCGGCGGCCACGTAGGGGATCACGTTGCCGGCCAGCACCACGACGTCGAACCGCTCGGCGCCGAGGAGGTCGCGACCCAGCTCGGCCAGGTCGGCGTGCAGCCAGCGCAGCCCGGGGGCCTTGGCGCGGGCGGCGGCCACCATGTCGGCGTCGGCGTCGACCCCGAGCACCCGCAGGTCCCGCCGGGCCAGCTCGATGGCCACCCGGCCGGTGCCGCAGCCGGCGTCCAGCACCGAGGCGGGCGAGTACGAGGCGACCAGGTCGGCCTCGCCGTGCGGGTTCTGCCCGGCCTCGGCCATCCGCCGCCACCGCCGGTCGTACCCGTCCAGATCGACCTGGTCACGCCAGCGCGACCAGTCACCCGGCAGGCCACCGGCTCCCGTGTCGGCCAAGGCTCAGTTGGTGCGGTCCCGCCGGACGTTCGCCCGGCGGCCCTTGAGCATCGTCGAACCGCGCAGCTCGCGCAGCACGTCCTCGGCGGCCGACTCCGGCACCTCGACCAGCGCGTGCCGCTCGTGGATCTGGATGGTGCCGATGTCGCGCCCGGACAGCTGGGACTCGTTGGCCAGCGCCCCGACGATGTCCTGCGGGCGGATCCCCGCGGCGCGCCCCGCGGCCACGAACAGCCGCGCGGTGCCCGCCTTCGGCCGGCCGCCCGCGCCCCGGGTACGGCCCGGGCCGCGCTCCGGCCGGTCACCGGGCCGGCCCGGCCGTCCGGACGCGGAGCGCGCCGGCCGGGTCGGGCTGATCACCGGGATCTCCTCGTCGTCGGCCGCCGTGCCGGCCGCCCGCTGGGCCAGCCGGACCGCCGCCGCGGCCACCGCCACCGGGTCGTGCTCGCCGGCCAGCGACTCGACCATCGCGCGCACGTCGTCGGCCCCGTCGGCCCCGTCGGCGTCCGAACCCTCGGCCAGCAGCTCGACCAGCTCGGCGCGGGTGCGCTCCAGCCGGGCCGCGCGCAGGTCGCTCAGCGAGGGCACCGACGCGACGCTGATCGGCTGCCCGGTGAGCCGCTCCACCGCGCCCAGCATGTACCGCTTGGACGGTGGCACCAGAGTGATCGCGGTGCCCTCCCGCCCGGCGCGACCGACCCGGCCGATCCGGTGCACGTAGGCCTCGGCGGTCTGCGGCACGTCGTGGTTGACCACGTGGGTGAGCAGGTCGATGTCCAGGCCCCGGGCCGCCACGTCGGTGGCCACCAGCAGCTCGGTGCGCCCGCTGCGCAGCCGCTCGACCACCCGCGCGCGGTGCTCCTGGTCCATGCCGCCGTGCAGCGCCTCGGCGCGCAGGCCGCGGCCGGTGAGCGCCTCGGTGACCGCGTCGACGTCGGCGCGGGTACGGCAGAACACGATCGCCGAGCGTGGCCGCTCCAGCTCCAGCACCCGGCCCAGCGCGGCGGTGGTGTGCGTGCGCGGGACCAGGTAGGCGGCCTGCCGGACCAGCGGCGAGGCCCCCTCGTCGACGGGCTCGCGACCGATCCGCACGGTGACCGGCTCGCGCAGGTACTTCTGCGCCAGCTTCTCGATCCGGCGCGGCATGGTGGCCGAGAACAGCACCACCTGCCGGCTGTCCGGGGTGGCGTCCAGGATCGTCTCGATGTCCTCGACGAAGCCCATGTCGAGCATCTCGTCGGCCTCGTCGAGCACGGCCATCTCCAGCCCGGCCAGGCTCAGCGCGCCCCGGTTGAGCAGGTCGATGGCCCGCCCCGGGGTGGCGACGATGATGTCCACGCCGCGGCGCAGCGCACCCAGCTGCGGGCCGATCGGGGCGCCGCCGTAGACCGCGAGCACCCGTGCGCCCATGCCCTCGCCGTACCGCTCCGCGGCGGTGCGCACCTGCATCGCCAGCTCCCGGGTGGGCGCCAGCACCAGGCCGAACACGCCGGACTCGCCGGCGCGGGACCCGGTCACGGCGCGGTGCTCGGCCAGCCGCTGCAGCATCGGCAGCATGAACGCGGCGGTCTTGCCGGTGCCGGTGGCCGCCTGGCCGAGCAGATCACGCCCCTCGACCAGCGGACCGATCGCCTCGGCCTGGATCGGTGTGGGGCTGTCGTAGCCCAGCGCCGCGACCTCGGCGCGCAGCGCCGGGTCCAGGGGCAGGGCGGAGAACCCCGAGGCCACCGCGAGATGCGGTTCGGGCTCGGGGTCGATGGGCATTTCGATGGGCAGTGCGCTCACAGCGGCGTGTCTCGTCAGTTTCTCTCGCGGAAGCAAATGGAAAGTAGAAAGAAGCAGGTCTCAGCGTTACGGCGCACGGCTGGCAGTGCACCCGACCACCTATTGTCGCAGGTGGTCGGGTGCACGTGGACCTCGACCTCGTCACACCACGTCGGGCGGCGTGGCGCGGAGGGCTTCCGGAGTGCTCCCGGACGGGCCGGCGGGCGGCTCAGCGAACGGCTCAGAGCAGCTCGAGAATCGTGGCGTTGGCCTGGCCGCCGCCCTCGCACATGGTCTGCAGGCCGTAGCGGATGCCGTTGTCCCGCATGTGGTGCACCAGGGTGGTCATGATCCGTGCGCCGGAACCGCCCAGCGGGTGACCCAGTGCGATCGCGCCGCCGTTCGGGTTGAGCGCCTTGGCGTCCGCGCCCAGCTCGGTCAGCCAGGCCAGCGGCACCGGGGCGAAGGCCTCGTTGACCTCGAACGCGCCGATCTCGTCGATGCTCAGCCCGGACCGCTTGAGCGCCTTCTGGGTCGCCGGGATCGGGGCGGTGAGCATGATGATCGGGTCGGCACCGGCCAGCACGGCGGTGTGCACCCGCGCGATCGGGGTCAGGCCCAGCTCGGCGGCCCGCTCGCTGGTGGTCATCAGCAGCGCGGCGGAGCCGTCGGAGATCTGCGAGCTGTTGCCGGCGGTGATCACTCCGCCGTCGGCCTTGAACACCGTCTTGAGCTCGCCGAGCTTCTCCACCGTGCCGCCGCGCCGGATGCCCTCGTCGGCCTCGACGAGGGTGCCGTCCGGGAGGGTGACCGGGGCGATCTGACCGGCGAACCGGCCGTCGTCCTGCGCGACCGCGGCCTTCTCGTGCGAGCCGATGCTGAACTCGTCGAGCTGCGTGCGGGTGTGGCCCCACCTCTCGGCGATCATCTCGGCGCCGACGCCCTGGTTCGGGAACACGCCGTCGTAGCGCTGCGCGAAGCGCTCGCCGAACGGGTTCTTGTCCAGCAGCGAGGAACCCATCGGCACCCGGCTCATCGACTCCACGCCGCCGGCCACCACGACGTCGTACTGCCCGGCGATCAGCCCGGCGGCGGCGAAGTGCACCGACTGCTGCGAGGAGCCGCACTGCCGGTCGACGGTCACGCCGGTGACCGTGTCCGGCCAGCCCGCCGCGAGGACCGCGCTGCGGCCGATGTCGAACGTCTGCTCGCCGACCTGGCCGACGCAGCCCCACACGACGTCGTCGACCACGGACGGGTCGACGCCGGAGCGCTCGGCGAGGGCGCCGAGCACGTGGGCGGACAGGTCGGTGGGGTGGATCCCGGACAGGCCTCCGTTGCGCTTGCCCACCGGGGTACGAACCGCCTCCACGATGACCGCGTCTCGCACTGCTGCCTCCCGTTGTCTCGGCCGCAGGCCCCGACGGCGCTGCCGGCCTTCCCGGGATCACGGTAACCGCGACAGCCGACTGTCACCAGATGGGCGGCGCCCGGTCGGGGCGAGGGTGAGCAGGGTCTCAACCAGGAGGTGAGCGGGGCCTCAACCGTGCGGCGGCGAAGCCCGGGGCCGCGGGTCGGCCGGGGTCAGCCGCCCGACGCGGACGCGGTGGAGGAGGCCTCCTGCGTCGGCGTGAGGGTGCAGTCGACGCCCACCACGATGGCCTCGGTGTCGCAGCCGTCGTCCGGCGTCACCGGGTCGCTGGCCTGCACGGTCTCTTCCCAGGTGGGTGCGCTGGCCTCCGATGGCGGGCTCTGGTCACCGCCGATGAGCAGCACCGCCAGCACGCTGAACGCCAGGAACACCAGGGGCACGACGGCCGAGCGCAGGCGGGCCTGGGACAGCCGGAACCGGGGAGTGCCCGCCGGGGCACGGCGACCGCGGCCCATCAGCTGCATGCTCAACCGGGTGCGGTGCAGGGCGGCGCAGACGAGCACCGTGATCGTCGTCGTGGCCACGAACGCGACCACCGCCACCCACGGCTGCGGCCGCATCAGCCCGGTGCGACGCAGCACCGCGTTGACCATGTCGAGCACCATCGGGTGGATCAGGTAGATGCCGAAGGACAGCTGCGCGACGTAGCTGAAGATCGACCGCACCGGGCGCGAGCCGCCGTCCATGATCCGTACCGAGATCAGGTACAGCGCGCCGAGCATGACCGCCGACCAGAGCATGACCATCGGCTGCAACGGGCTGCTGGCCCCGAGACCGCCCTTGGCCGGCACCTGCGCGTAGTAGACCCACACCACCAGCCCGACGGCCACCGGCACGGACGCGAACACCAGCCGGGCGTGCGCCGTCAGCCACCGGTGCCAGCGCTCCAGGTGCAGGCCCGCGACCGCGCCGAGGACCAGCCAGAACTGGTAGGCGGGCAGGCTCGCGTCGCCGAGCAGGCCGCGCCAGCCGTCGCCGGGCAGCAGCACCCAGTGGTAGAAGACCAGGGTGGCCAGCTGCACCGCGCCGGACACCACGACCAGCCACACGTGGCGGCCCTCGGTCCGGTGCAGCAGCCACAGCATCAGCGGGAAGACCAGCGCGAACTGCAGCGTCACCAGCAGGAAGTACATGTGGTAGAAGGCGCTGCCGGTGGCCAGCATCACCAGCCACTGCACGGGCAGGTTGTCCAGCGTCTCGCCGATCGGCTGCATGTTGCGGGTGTGGAACATCCCGACCAGCAGGTAGATCGTGGACCACCACAGGTACGGCATCCCGATCAGCTTCAGCCGCCGCCAGCGGAAGGAGCCCGGGTTGGACAGCCGCCCGTTCTCGCCCAGCCGGGGGTAGTAGGTGCGGACCAGCACCAGCGCGGAGACGAAGAAGAAGACCTCCCTGCTGTAGTGCAGCAGGAAGTTGGCCAGGTTCAGGCCGACGTCCTCGATCGGGTACGGCCCGCCGATCGCGTGCACCGCGATCACCGACAGGCAGCTGAGCACCCGGAGCGCGTCGATCTGGCTGACCCGTCCGCCGCCCGGCAGCGTCGACCGACCCGACGACGATGCGCCGGAGGGCGCGATCGCCGAGCGGTGCTCGGAGTGGCCGACGGACATGATGGGCAGATCCTCCTCGTGACGCGCCGTGATCGTACGCGAGCCGTGTGCGATCCCCGTGCAGGACGCCACAAGATTGCCCTACATGGCCCGGGTACGACCAACTGGGGAGCTGTGCGCCAGCTATGACTCGATTGCCGTGAGGCCTCGTCCGACGAACGGTTATCGTCTGACCGCCCGGCCGTCGACGGCCGGGCGAGCGGCATCGAGCACCGAGGAGCGGGTAGGCGATGAAGGTCGACTTCACCCTGAGCGGCAGTGCGGGCCAGTGGGACGAGGCCCCGGAGGCCGAACGGCGGGGTTACGACGGCCTGTGGCTCAGCGAGATCAAGCACGACCCGTTCCCGGCGCTCGCGGTGGCCGCCACCCGCACCGAGCGGGCCGAGCTGGGCACGTCCATCGCACTGGCCTTCGCGCGCAACCCGATGTCGATGGCGGTGCTGGCCAACGACCTCCAGCTGTACTCCGGCGGCCGGTTCATCCTGGGCCTGGGCTCGCAGATCAAGCCGCACATCACCAAGCGGTTCAGCATGCCGTGGTCCGCCCCGGCCGACCGGATGCGCGAGTACCTCCTGGCCATCCGGGCGATCTGGCACACGTTCGCCACCGACGAGCCGCTGCGGTTCGTCGGCGAGCACTACACCCACACGCTGATGACGCCGTTCTTCAACGCCGGCCCCAACCCGCACGGCAACCCGCCGATCGTGCTGGCCGGTGTCGGCCCCCGGATGACCCGCGTCGCCGGTGAGGCGGCCGACGGCTTCTTCGTGCACGGCTTCACCACCGAGCGGTACCTGCGGGAGGCGACCCTGCCGGCGCTGCGCGAGGGCAGGGCCGCGGCCGGCAAGGACGGGCTGGACGGGTTCCAGATCAGCGGGCTGCCGCTCGTGGTCACCGGGGACACCGACGAGCGGTGGGCCGCCGCCGACCGGGCCGTGCGCAAGCAGATCGCGTTCTACGGCTCCACGCCCTCCTACCGCCCGGTGCTCCAGGCGCACGGCTGGGAGGCCCTCGGCGACGAGCTGAACGCGCTGTCCAAGCGCGGCGAGTGGGACGAGATGGCCCGCCGCATCGACGACGAGGTGCTCGACGCGTTCGCCGTCGTGGCGGCTCCGGACAAGATCGCCCGCGGGGTGCTGGACCGCTACGGCGACGTGTTCACCCGGCTCGGCCTCTACGCCCCGTACCCGGTGCCCGACGGCTTCTGGGACCCGGTCAGGCGGGAGATCCAGGCGGCCTGAGCTCGGCACCCAGCGTCGCGGGGAGCTCGGCGAGTGCCCGCTCGAACACCGAGGTGTCGCCGGCCAGCCGGCTGTACCCGAGCCCGCCCTCGATCCGCGCGAACGCCTCGCGCGCCCGCTCGGCGGCCCGCTCGGGCGACTGCCCGGCCCGCTCGGCCGCCCCGGCCATGGCGTCGATCCACCGCCGCGCGACGCCGGCGGCCGCCGCGCGGACCCGGCCGGCGAGCCGCTCAGCGCCAGCGTGTTCATCACGCACGGCAGGTCGCCGCCGCCGTAGAGCACGCCGATCCGTTCGGCCGCCGCCGCGATGCCCGCCGGCACGTCCGCCCACACGTCCGGACCGTCCACTTCCCGCGCCATCGGGCGGGAGTTCGCGAATCGGCTGCCGGCGGCGGAGTACGTCGAGATCGAGGGCGCCCCGCACGGGTTCCTGTGGACGCACGCCGACGAGATCTCCGAACTGCTGGTCACCTTCCTGGCGAAGTGGCCGGGGCGGCGCGCGCCGCCCCCGGACGCGGCCGAGGCCTACCCTGGAGACGAAACTTGCCTGAGGTGCGCCATCTAGTTAGGGTAGGCTTATCTTATTCACCCAGCGAACGGAGCTGCCCATGGCTGACCGGCCGGCCCGGAAGGCGCCGAGAACCACCAGGCTCGTGGTCCGGAGCACCCGGCGGATCACTCCGCACATGATCCGCCTCGTACTCGCCCCCGCCGACCCGGCCGACATCGACCGCTTCGCGGACGTCCCGCACACCGACGGGTACGTCAAAGTGATCTTCCCGAGTCCCGGGGTCGAGTACCCGGAGCCGTTCGACATGACCACCGCGCGGGAGGCCGTGGGCCGCGAGCACTGGCCCGCGCTGCGCACCTACACGTTGCGCGCGGTCGACCGTGCGGCCGGCGAGCTGACCGTCGACTTCGTGCACCACGGCGACACCGGGCTGGCCGGACCGTGGGCGGCGGCCGCCGCGCCGGGCGACGAGGTCTACGTGAACGGCCCCGGTGGTGCCTACTCCCCCGACCCGGAAGCCGACTGGCACCTGCTGGCCGGCGACGAGGCCGCGCTACCGGCGATCGCCGCGTCGCTCGCGCAGGTGCCCGCCGGCGTGCCGGTGCACGCGTTCGTCGAGGTCGCCGACGCGAGCGAGGAGCAGCCCCTGGACTCGCCGGGGCAGCTGCACCTGCACTGGCTGCACCGCGACACCGGGCAGGCCGCCGACGGCGGATCCGTGCTGGCCGGCGCGGTGCGCGGGCTGGAGTTCCCGGCCGGCCGGGTGCACGCCTTCGTGCACGGCGAGGCGGGCGCGGTCAAGGAGCTCCGCCGGCACCTGCTCGACGACCGGGGCCTGAGCCTCGACCAGCTGTCGATCTCCGGCTACTGGCGGCGCGGGCTCGTCGACGAGGACTTCCGCGAGTACAAGCGGGAGCAGGCGCGGGCCGAGGCCGACGCCGACGCCCGCGCGGGACGCGTCCCGCAGAGCGCCTGACCGCCCGGCCGCCGGCGACCACCCGCCCTCCGGCGGTCGGCTCACTGGTCCTTCGAGGCCATCCCGGCGGGGGCGGAGGCGACGGCCTTGTGGATCGCGTCGGCCAGCGCCAGCGCGGTCTCCTCGGTGAGCTCCAGCGCGACGCGGGCGGACGGGCCGAGGGCCGGGTTGAGCACGTCGATGTTGACCGTGTGCCCGTAGGGGGCGTGCACGGGGTGGTCGACGTACACGGTGGCCTCGCTGGCGCCGAACCAGCCGGTGGCGCCCTTGCCGCTGCCGTCCACGGTGAACTTCTCGGTCAGGTAGGTGCACATGGGGTGGCCCTCCGGGTCAGCTCGCGAGGTGGGTGCCGAAGAACTCGCGGATCCTCGCCCAGCCGTCGACGGCGGCCTCGGGCCGGTACGCGGGCCGGTCGACGGAGAAGAAGGAGTGCCCGGCGCCGGGGTAGCTGTGGAACTCGTGCGGCTTGTCCAGCCTGGTCAGCTCCGCGTCCAGGGTCGCCACCGCGTCCGGTGAGGGGTACTTGTCGTCCTCGCCGAACAGCCCGAGCAGCGGGCAGCTCAGCCGCGGCGCGAGGTGCAGGATCGGCTGCATGACCTTCGGCATGCCCTCCACGTGGTCCTCCACCACGAACGCGCCGTAGCAGTCCACGGCCGCGTCCAGGTCGAGCGAGCAGGCGGCCAGGAAGGTCTGCCGGCCGCCGGAGCAGTAGCCGATCACCCCGATCCTGCCGGTGGCCCCGTCCAGCCCCTTCAGGTACCCGGCGGCCCCGGCCACGTCGCCGACCAGCCGCTCGTCCGGCACGCCGCCGGCCGCGCGCACCGCGGCCGCCGCGTCGTCCGGGTCGGCGCCGGGCGCCTCCCGCGAGTAGAGGTTGGGGCACAGCGCGTGGTAGCCCTCGGCGGCGAACCGGCGCACGGTCTCCTTGGTCTCCCGGTCGTAGCCGGGCATGTGGTGGATGACCACCACGCCGCCCCGGGACCCGGGGGCCAGCGGGCTGGCCAGGTAGGCCTCGATCTGGTCACCACCGGCGCCGGCGATCGTGACGGTCTCCGCGCGGAGCGCGTCTGGGCTGGTCATGCGGGCGTCCTTTCGGTTCTGCGGGACCTGCCCCTGGACAGCGAGGCCACCGCGGCGACGACCGCCATGGCGGCGGCCGCGCTGAACACGGTAACGAGGCCGTGGTGGAACGGCGCGGTGATCAGCTCAGGGAAGAAGCGGGTGCCGGTCAATGTGTCCCGGTTCGCCGCCGGCAGGCTGTCCAGCACGCCGCTGGGGCCGAGCAGGTGGGCCATCGGGTTGCTGCCCAGGAACGCGGCGAACAGCGTGCTCACCGGCGGCAGCCCGGCCACGTCGGCGGCCACCGGGGCCGGCACACCCTGCGCCCGCAGCCCGGCCGACAGGGTGTCGGGCAGCGAGCTGGCCAGCCCGGCCACCATGAGCGAGAAGAACACCCCGATGGACAGCGCGGTGCCCGAGTTCTGGAAGGTGGACCGCATCCCGGAGGCCACCCCGCGCTCGCGGGGCGCGACGCTGCTCATCACGCCGGAGGTGTTCGGGGCGGAGAACATCCCCTGGCCGATGCCGCACAGCGCGAGCAGCGCCGCGAACGCCGGGTAGCTGAAGTTGACCGGGATGAGCATCAGCCCGACGAACGCCACCGCGGAGACCAGCAGCCCGGTGGTGGCGAACAGCCGCGAGCCGAACCGGTCGGACAGCGAGCCGGACGCCGGGCCGGCGACCATGAACCCGGCGGTCAGCGGCAGCATGTACACGCCCGCCCAGAGCGGCGTCTCGGCGAAGTCGTAGCCGTGCAGCGGCAGCCAGATGCCCTGCAGCCAGATGATCAGCATGAACTGCAGGCCGCCCCGGGCGACGGCGGCGAGCAGGGTGGCCAGGTTCCCGGCGGTGAATGCCCGGACCCGGAACAGCGCCAGCCGGAACATCGGCTCCGCCACCCGGGTCTCGATCAGCGCGAAGGCCACCAGCTGCAGGACGCCAAGCCCGATCCCGCCGAGCACCGCCGGGTTGGTCCAGCCGGTGGGCCGCCCGCCGTAGGGCTGGATGCCGTAGGTGATCGCGGCCAGGATGATCCCCGCGCCGGCCGCGAAGGTGAGGTTGCCGGCCCAGTCGATCCGGGCCGCGTGCGGGGTGCCGACCTCGCGGAGGCTGCGGTAGGACCAGATCGTGCCGGCCACCCCGAACGGCACGCTGATCCAGAACACCGCCCGCCAGTCCAGCTCGGCGAGCAGCCCGCCGGCGACCAGCCCGAGGAACTGCCCGGCCAGCGCGGCGATCTGGTTCACCCCGAGCGCCATGCCGCGCTGCTCGCCGGGGAACGCGTCGGTGAGGATGGCGGCCGAGTTCGCGGTGAGCATCGCCCCGCCGAAGGCCTGCACCACCCGCCAGCCGATCAGCCACAGCGCCCCGTTGCCGCCGTGCAGCGGGTCGAAGGACAGCGCGACCGACGCCGCGCTGAAGATCACGAAACCCCGGTTGTACATGGACACCCGGCCGAACATGTCGCCGAGGCGGCCGAGCGCGACGACCAGCACCGCCTGCACCAGCAGGTAGCCCAGGATCATCCACAGCAGGTAACCGATGTTCCCCGGGGCGAGCGGGTCGAGCCCGATGCCCCGGAAGATGGCCGGCAGCGCGATGATCACGATGGAGCCGTCGACCGCGCTCATCAGCACGCCCATCGTGGTGTTGGACAGCGCCACCCACTTGTAGCGATCGGTGCGCCCGGCCGGGGGCGATACGGGTGCGCTGGTCACCGGCGTGCTGACCTCCTCACCGGGATCGCTAGTTAGCACAACTAGCTACTTTACGACCACCGGGGAGGAGGCGGTACCGGGAGGGCACCCGGCGCGGACCGCGCCGGGTGGGGGCTCAGTGCTTGTTCTTGTGCTTGTGCTTGCCGTGCGCCTCGGCGGCCAGCACGGCGGCGCCGACGATGCCGGCGTTGTTCAGCAGGTGCGCGGGCACGATCTCGGTGCGCGCGTCCACCATGCCCAGCCACTTGTCGGACTTCTTGCTCACCCCGCCGCCGACCACGATCAGGTCGGGCCAGAGCAGGTTCTCCACGAACTGGAAGTACCGGGTCAGCCGGGCCGCCCAGTCCTCCCAGGACAGCTCCTCCCGGCTACGGGCGGAGTCGGCCGCGCGGGACTCGGCGTCGTACCCGTCGATCCGCAGGTGCCCGAGCTCGGAGTTCGGCACCAGGTGCCCGTCGACCAGCAGCGCCGAGCCGATACCGGTGCCCAGGGTGCTCACCAGCACCACGCCATCGCGCTCGCGCGCGGCGCCGAACCGCTGCTCGGCGACCCCGGCCGCGTCGGCGTCGTTGACCAGCAGCGTCCGCCGGCCGGTGACCTTGTCGAGCAGCTTGTGACCGTCGGTGTCGATCCAGGCCTTGTCGACGTTCGCGGCGGTGCGCACCATCCCGTGCTGCACCACGGCGGGGAACGTGCAGCCGTAGGGGCCGTCCCAGTCGAAGTGGTCGAGCACCTGCTTCACCACGTCGGCCACGGCCTCCGGGGTGGCCGGCTGCGGGGTCGGGACCCGGAACCGCTCGTCGGCCAGGTCGCCCTTGCCCAGCTCGACCGGCGCGCCCTTGATGCCCGAGCCGCCGATATCCACCCCGAAACCGTGCTTACTCATCCGATCAGGGTACGGCGGTGCCGCCGTCCGCGCCGCCGCCGACAGAGCGATCCGGCCCCTGCACGCCGGATCGCCCCAGCCCGACCCGGGACCTGGGGTCCCGGCGGCTTGGGGCGATCCGGCGTCCGCGCGGCGGGCGCGGTCAGTCGTCGCTGTTGCTCTGGTCGCAGTCACCGTCGTGGCTGTCGCGGTTGCTCTGCTTGGCGGACAGCAGGCCCAGCACGCCGCTGCCGATGCTGTTGTTGCACAGCTGCACGGGCACCTGGACACCCAGGTTCTGCAGGTTCACCAGGCCGGACTGCCCGTTGAACTCGTCACCGCCGTCGCGGTGGTGGCCCCGACCGTCGCCGCGGTCGTGGTCGTGGCCGTGGCCGTGGTGGTTCTCACCGGCGAACGCGACCGGGTTGAAGGCCACCACAGCGGCCGCCGCGCTCACCAGAACCGCGCCCATCTTCATCATCGTCATGATCTTGTTCCCTCTCAGTACATCGGGTGTCGGTTTGCGCGAGGGATGCTGGGGAGCAAGTCCATCCGCGCGGGCCTTGACCTGCACAACGGGGGTCCCCCGATGTGGTCACGCGGCCCGGTCGGATGTCACTCGAACAGCTCAGCGTGAGCAGGT
>DASXJJ010000084.1:0-10135 GCA_036497465.1 Pseudonocardia sp.
GCCGCCGCCGGTGATGACGCAGCCCGCGCCGCCGATGGTGGTGCCGCCGGTGGTGTTCCCGCCGGTGGTGGTCGAGCCGGGTGCGCCGCCGGTGGTGGTGCCGCCGGTGGTGGTGCCGCCGGTCGCGTTGCCACCGGTGCAGAACGTCTGGTTCACGATCGTCGACGGCCGGACGACCGTGACCGACGACGAGGAGAAGGATCCCCAGCTGGGGCCGACGTAGCCGACCGTGACGGCCTGCGAGGTACCCGGGGCCGGGGCGGGCGAGGCCGGCGGCGCGGCGCGGCTGGCCAGCGGGTTGCCGCTGTAGCACTTGACCGTCGGCTCGCCGTAGCTGTTGATGAACACCGCCGTGCCGGCCTGCAGCACCGCCGGGTACGGGAAGTACGCGCCGGCGTCGAAGCCGAACACGGTCACCGAGGTGTCCGAGCGCAGCACCACCGGGGTCAGCTTGGACACGAACCCGGGAATGGCGTCGGGCTGGATGTTCTGCGCGCCGGCCCAGGCGGCCGCCTTCTGGTCGTCTGCCTGCAGCGCCGCGACGAGCGCCTGCCCGTCACAGCTGGGGGCCTCGGCGTTGCGGGCGTAGAGACCGGCGGTGGCGCCGGAGAACTCGCCGGCGGTGCGGGCCGGGGCGGTCACGCCGGCCAGGTCCTTCCCGACCGGGGCGGCGATGAAGGGGCTCGCACCGGCGAACGAGACCGGCTCCAGCCGGACGGCCTTCGCGGAGGCCTTGGTGGGACCCACCATGGCCGCGACCGCTCCGATGACGGCCGCGATGGCGATCACCGCGGCGACCATCATGGTGACCTGGGTCCGCTTGGCCGTGCTCGGGCGCTTGGGAGAGCGCGGCGGGGGTGCGTACTGCGAGGGGTCGAAGCCCGGAGCCGGCCCTCCGGTCGGTGCCTGGTATCCGGTGCCGTTCATCGGTG
The DNA here is from genome assembly GCA_036497465.1 of Pseudonocardia sp. Lineage (GTDB taxonomy): Bacteria > Actinomycetota > Actinomycetes > Mycobacteriales > Pseudonocardiaceae > Pseudonocardia. Next base: position 933 of record DASXJJ010000084.1, read on the forward strand.
GCTCGCCTTCTCGTGACCCGCGCAATCCCGGTGGCCGGGGCATTTACCCTGGTCGGGCTGACGACAAGAAGCTTCGCGCGGCAGCCGCTCCGGAACGATGGGGTACTCCCCCGAGCTCGCCGAGCCACCCCCCGAACCCGGTAGGGCTAACCCCAGGGCCGGACGCCGGAGAACCGGGGACGGGTCATCGCGGCGTCCCGTCGACCACCCGGACCGAGATGAGTGGCAGCCCGAGGTCACGGATCTTGGCGAGCAGGCCGTGCAGCGCCGACTGGTCGAGGACCGGGCCCATGATCACGCTCTGCCCCGGTTCGCCGGTGGAGACGTCCAGTCCCTCGAACCACGGCGACCAGCGCCGACCCAGGACGCCTCGCACCCGGATCTCGTAGACCGGCGGTTGGGCCGGCGGCTCGTGGCGCGGCGGTTCGTAGCGCGGCGGCTCGGCCGGTGGCGCTTCGGCCGGCGGCTCGGTCACCGGTGACCGGCTCCGGGGCCGGCACCACCCGAGGTCGCGGCGGGTCGGGATGCCGCTGGGGATGTCGCACCGTCGGGGGCCGCGTGGGCTCGTTCCCGGAGGCGGTCGGCGTTCGACGGTCGGCCGCGGCCGCGCTTGTGGGCCACCACCGCGCCCGCGATGAAGATCTCGCCTCCCCAGACGCCCCACGGCTCCTGCCGGCGCTGTGCCCCGGTCAGGCACTCGAGGCGGATGGGGCAGTCGCGGCAGACCGCCTTCGCGCGGTCCAGCACCGCGGAGTGCTCGGCGAACCACATGTCCGGGTCGAGCGTCCGGCAGGGCACGACGGATCCGGTCGCCTCGGCCGTCACTGTGGTCGCGGTCGTGTCCGTGGTGGCCGCGGCTCCGGGACCTCGCCCGGTGCCACCATCGTCACGGGTACGCATGTCGCCCCTCCTCGCTGGTGCGACCGGCGGCGGGTTCGGACCGTCGTGATCGCCGGTACTCCGAACGGTAGGGACCTCGGCGAGCCCGGTGATCACGCAAAGGTGGGAGTCGGGGTGGGAGTCCGGCCCGTGCCACCTCCCCGACCGGACCGGACCGGCGCTGCGTACCGCCCCACCGGTGGGGATGGGATGATCCCTCCGACGGCGGGACCAGACGGCGGGACAGGTGATGCTCGATTCGGACGCACCGGGGGCGGGCGCCGGACCGGAGCGGGACATGTTGCTCGCGACCAAGTTGCGGGTGCCGAGTCGGCGACCGGACGGGGTGCCCCGCCCCCGGCTGGTGGAGCGGCTGGAGGCGGGGTCCGGTCGGGAGCTGACGCTGGTCTGCGGTCCGGCCGGTTTCGGCAAGTCGAGCGTGGTGGCCGACTGGGTGCGCACCGACCGGCGGGCCGCGGCGTGGCTGTCGCTCGACGAGGGTGACAACGACCCGGTGCGGTTCTGGCGGCACCTCGTCGCGGCGCTGGGGACGGCGCGGCCCGGGGTCGCCGACCGCGCCGGTGCCCTGGTCGGCGGCCCCGCCTCGGCCTGGCTGACGGCGGCGGTGACGGCGCTGGTCAACGACTTCTCGGCCGAGACCGAGGAGGTGCTGCTCGTGCTGGACGACTACCACGTGATCCAGTCGCTGGACGTGCACCGGTCGCTGGAGATGCTGGTGGGCAACCTGCCGCCGTCGCTCCGGCTGGTGCTGGCCAGCCGCTCCGACCCGCCGCTGCCGCTGGCGCGGCTGCGGGCCCGGGGCCGGCTCGTCGAGCTGCGCGCCTCGGACCTCCGCTTCACCCGCACCGAGACAGCCGAGCTGCTGCGGGCGGCCATGGGCCACGAGGTACCCGATCCGATCGTGTCGGCGCTGGGCGAGCGTACCGAGGGATGGATCGCCGGCCTGCAGCTCGCGATCCTGTCGCTGCACGGGCGGGACGATCCGGCCCGGTTCGTCGAGGAGTTCTCCGGCAGCCACCGCTTCGTGCTGGACTACCTCGCCGAGGAGGTGCTGGACCGCCAGCCCGCTCGGCTGCGGGCCTTCCTGCTGGAGTCGTCGGTGCTGGAGCAGCTGTCCGGGCCGCTGTGCGACGCGGTGCTCGGCCGCGGCGGCAGCCAGCAGGTGCTCGAGACGCTCGAACGGGAGAACCTGTTCCTGCTCGCGCTGGACGACACCCGCCGGTGGTGGCGCTACCACCACCTGTTCGCGGATCTGCTGCGGGCTCGGATGGTGCGGCAGTCCCCGTCGCGGGTGGCCGAGCTGCACCGGGCGGCCGCGGCCTGGCACGAGCGGCACGGGTTGGCCGACGACGCGATCCGGCACGCGCTGGCCGCGGGCGACTCGGAGCTCGCCGCCCGCCTCGTCGAGCGGCACCTGGACGAGGAGATCCTCGGGCGGGCCGAGGGAGCCACGCTGACCCGGTGGCTCACCGCGCTGCCGCCGGACGTCGTGCACCGCCATCCCCGGATCCCGCTCGGGCAGGCGGTGCTCGCGCTCATGAGCGGCCAGCTGGACGAAGTGGAGCCACTCCTGGCCGTCACCGAGCGGGCGGTCGCCCGCACCGGACAGGCGCCGTTCGAGCCGTCGATCGACAGCGGCAGCAGCATGCTGGCCAACGTGCCGGCCGCGGTCGCGATCAGTCGTGCCGAGCTGGCCCGGCTGCGCGGCGACGGTGAGGGCGAGGGCCGCTGGGCGGAGGCCGCGCTCACCCACCTCGGCGCGGACGACGAGCTGCTCGAGTCGATGGCCCGGTACCACGTCGCGGCCGCCGACTGGCACGCCGGGAACCTGGAGGTGGCCGAGCGCGCGCTGGTCGCGATCGTCGAGCGGCGCATCACCTCGGAGGAGCATCGGCTCGCGCTGCGCGGCGGCTTCGACCTCGGTGCGGTGCAGCAGGCCCAGGGTCGGCTGAGCGCGGCGCTGCGCACCTACCAGCGCGGGCTCGAGGTGGCCGCGAGCAGCGGGTCCCCGCCGAACATCAGCATGGCGCAGGTGGGGCTCGCCGAGGTGCTCTACGAGCGGGACGAGCTGGCCGCCGCCACCGAGCAGGCACTCGCCGGGATCGGGCAGAGTCGCCAGCTCGCCTACGCGCCCCCGCTGGTGGCGGGGCTGCTCGTGCTGACCCGGATCAGGCGCGCCGAGGGCGATCCGGCCGGCGCCTCGGCCGCGCTGGCCGAGGCCGAGACGGTGATGCCGCAGGTTCTCGACCCGCGCAACCCGGTACCCGCGCTGCGGGCTCGGCTGGCCCTGGCCGACGGGAACCTCGGCGAGGCAGCCAACTGGGTCCGCGGTCGCGGGCTGGCCGCCGAGGACGAGCCGGTCTATCGGCGCGAGCCCGAGTACCTGGTGCTGATCCGGGTGCTGCTCGCCGGGCAGGGACCCCGGCCGGCGCTGGAAGCGCTGGACCGCTGGCACGCGCTGGCCGTTGCACAGGGCCGCGTCGGAAGTGTCATCCCGCTACGGGTGCTCGCCGCCGTGGCCCACGCGGCGGACGGTGACCAGCCGGCCGCGCTGGCCGCCCTCGCCGAGGCGCTGGTCCTCGCGGCCCCGGAACGCGCCGTCCGGCCGTTCGCCGACGAGGGTGCCCCGGTGGCCGCGCTGCTGCGCGAGCTGCTGATCGGCCGGCGGCTGGAGCAGCTGACCGGCCCGGACGCGGTGCCACGCGAGTTCCTGGGCCGTCTCACCGAGGCCTTCGACCGGCAGGGCCTGCCGGTGCTGCCGGCCGCGCGACGCGGCGCGGTGACCAGCCCGGGGCTGGTGGAGCCGCTGAGCCCGAGGGAACTGGAGGTGCTCGCGCTGCTCGCCGCCGGACACCGGAACCAGGTCATCGCCGACCGGCTGTTCATCGGGCTGGACACCGTCAAGCGCCACGTCACCAACATCCTCACCAAGCTCGGCGTCAGCAACCGCACCCAGGCGGTGGCCCGGGCCCGCGAGCTCGGGCTGCTCGCCTAGCAGAGCCCCTCGCCGCGCGACCGTCGCCGGCACCGGGCGTCACGCCTCGGACTCGGCCGGGCCGATCGGTCGGGCCGTCTCGGGGGACACCGGGCGCTCGCGGCGGTGCGGTGTCCGCCCGGCCGCCGGGGCGATGTCCGGGGGGCGGGAGCGGGCGCGGGCGGCCGCGCGGTCCATGACGAGGGCGACGGCGAGGTCGATGACGACGACGTAGAGCACCCCGGCGATCAGGTCGACGACGTAGTGCTCACCGGTGTACACCAGCGCCAGTCCCATCGCGGCCGGGTAGACCATCGGTAGCGCGCGCAACCGTCCCGGCATCCGCCGCGCGAGGAAGAGCGCCACGATCATGGAGTAGGCGATGTGCACCGACGGCATGGCGGCGACGTCGTTGGCGATGGCCTGCCCGTGTTCGATCACGTCACCGGTGGCCCGCAGACCGATGTCGGTCCAGCCGAGGCTGGAGATGCGGCTGATCGGGCCGATGACCTCGCGGTGCGCGGCGTACCACGGCGGGGCCTCGGGGAACGCGAGGTAGGTCGCCAGCGAGGCGAACGACACGGCGACGACGTTCGCGGTGAACCGCCTCCAGAGCGGACGGCTGCGCAGCCAGAGCACCGCCATCGTCAGCGGCACGGTGAAGAAGAACGAGAAGTAGACGAGCGAGGCCGCGACGTCGTACCAGTGGGCGACGCCCGGCACGTAGAAGCGGTGTTGCAGCCAGACCGACGGGACGACTCCGAACATCCACCGGTCCACCGCCGCCGGCCACCCGACGTGCACCGGTTGACCGAGGCGGTCGGCGGCGCCCCGGGAGAAGTCGTACAGGACCATCACCGCGCAGAACGGCACCCAGTCGAGGAAGGCCTGGCCGAGCAGCCGCCAGCCACGCCCGATGCAGTAGATCGCGAGCGCGGCCAGCGTCCAGGCGAACACGGTGGTGCGGGACAGCGGGATCCCCATGACCGCGGTCGCCACCGCCAGCACCACCAGGTAACAGGCACCCGCGATGAGACGGATGCGGCGCTGGTGGGCACTGACCTGCTCACCGAGCCCGCGAAGTACGGCGGAGGGTGACACGACGCTCCATTTCTGCCGTTGTCGGGTCCACCGGCCCGGTGTGGCCGGCGGTCGGGGTTCGTGGCAACGGCGTCCTGCCCTGTTCCCCGGGCGGGGTCAGCGAAGCATGCTCGGCCGAGGCTCCGCCGGGCGCGGTACCGGGCGGCGTCGCGGCGCGGCGCGCGTTTGGGAGGATTGCCCGGTGAGTGTTGACACGGCGATCACGATCCGAGGCAGCCGGAGGTCCGAACATGGGTGAGACATCGGCCACAGGACCAGACGCAGGGGCGTTCGTCGTGCGCCACCAGGCGGACCGGGTGTGCGTCGTCGAAGCCAGCGGCGAGCTGGACCTGAGTGTGGGCAGGGAACTGCACGGGATCGTGGAGCGGGAGCTGTCGGCCGGGCCGCACGTCCTGGTGTTCGACCTGACCCACTGCTCGTTCCTCGACTCCTCCGCGATCGCGCCGCTCGCCGCCGCGCACCGGTTGGCCGCCGCCAACACACCGGTCACCCGGATCCTGCTGGTCGGCGCGTCCTGCCACCACAGCGTCGAGCGTGCTCTCGAGCTGACCGGCATCTCCACGGTGTATCCGGAGTACCCGACCGTCTCCGCCGCGCTCGCCGCCGCCCGGGCCAGCTGATCCCCGCACGGCCCCCGGATCCTCCGGTGCGCTCGGCCGGGCATCGAGCTCCTAGTCCGGGGGTCGCCGGGGCTGCACGACCAGCTGGTCGGACAGCGGGGCACCGCAGCGGTCCAGGAGGCGGGCGACGTGCGCCCGCACCCCCGCGAGCACCAGATGGTGCCCGGTCGGACACTCCCGGCCCACATGGATGAGCTCGACCGCCGCCGTGACGTCGAGGAACCGCAGCGACGCCAGGTCGACCGTGACATCGGCGGGGAGATCGGGCGAGCGGGGAACCTCGGCCAGTGCTCGCGCGAGCACGTCACGGGGTACCGCGCGGTTGCTGTAGTCGATCTCCCCGGCCAGCCGCACCACGCCGGGACCGGGTCGGGTGACGCGCAGCAGCCCGTCGTCGTAGAGCGCCTCGTGCACCACCTCGGTCCGGTGGACCCGCCGGATGGCCGCGATCGCGGACTGGTCGGAGACGCCGCGGTCGTACAGGCACAGCAACCGGATGTCGCGGTGGGCGCCCAGCACCCGCTCGACGACCTCCTCGTAACCCACCAGGGTGTTCAGATCCACGCCCGCGCAGGTGCGGGCCGGCCGGGCGATGAACCGCAACCCCGGCCAGCCGAGGTCGGCGGTCTCCGCGATCGCGCGGTTCATCGTCTGCTCGACCCGCCGCAGCGGCGCGGGCACCGTCCGGCGGGTCGGCCGGCGTGGCGGCATCAGGGCGAGCTGGCCCTCGGCGATCGCCCGCTCCGCCGGCACCCGGTCGTCCTCGAGCCGCTCGAGCAGCTGCCCCGCGACGTCGTCCTCGAGGTACACCACCCGGTCCCCGGCGCGGAGCCCGCTGGCGATCCAGGCGGCGGTGACCTCCCGGACGTGCTCGTCGCTCTCGGGGACCATGCAGGCGTGCCGGACGCGATCAAGACTGCTGATCGCCACCGCCATCGCATCTCCCCTCCCGGCCGTGACCGACCGCCACCGTTCGTCTCCGGTAATCGAGCTTCAGGAGAGACATCGCCGGCACACCCGAATCCGTGACCTGCTGTCACGCCATCGTGTAGTCATCTGGTCACGGTGAAGCACCGGACGCCGGGAAGCTACGGCCCGGGAGGGGTGATCAGGACCCCGCGCTCAGCGTGGTGTCGGGGACGGCCTGGTGGCGATGAACGTGCTGGCGAGGTTGGCGGCCAGCCCCTGCGCCCGCTGGCACGCCACCCGGTGCGTCATGCCGGCCACCTGCCCCCTGGTGTCCGAGTAGCCCGCCAGAAGTTGCTGCCGCTCGGCGAGGGTCACCACGTAGCCGCATCGGGTGCGCTGCTGGTTCCGGTCCGGGACGTACTCGACCGTGGGGAGGTTGTTGATCCGCGGCGCCGCGGCTCCCTCGGGCGGCGGGCCCGGCAGCAACCGGGCCGAGTACTCGACCCCCAGGGCGAGCGGATACGCGCTCCACACGCACTCACCGCTGTTCGGACCCGGTCTATGCTGGCCGGGGCTCAACCGCATCAGGCGCAGCTGCGCCGCGTTGAGCAGGGTGCACGTGTCCGGCCCGGCAGCCGAGGCCGGACCGCCGCCGTCCCCCGAGCCGGACGGGCCTGCCGCACCGCAGCCCGCGACGGCGGCCAGGGCGGCGGCCAGGGCGGCGGTCGAGATCACCCGCACCGCGGCGGGAAGCCCGGGGCTCACCGCGGTGCGGTGGGCATCCCGGGCATTCCCCCCATCGGTATGCACCGCTGGGTGTTCTGCGGGTCGAGCTGGTAGCCGGGAGGACATTGGACCGCCTGGTAGCCGACCGACGGCTCGACGCCCCGGGCGCCGGCGACGGCCACGGCCACCGTGGCGAGGAGGACCGAGAGAACGAGGAGCGCCGCCCCCACCACCGACCCTCGACCCGAACCCGCCGCACGAACCTCGGCCGTCGGTGACATGACCGGTGACATGACAGCCCTCCCTCGCCTCGGAGCCCCGTCCTGATGTTCCGCCGTAACTGCGCCGCCGACAAGTCCTCACGCGGTGGCAGATCGACGGTGGAGCTTCTACGGTCGTCGCCTTCTGCTGACACCGCCGAGGCCGCGCCCACGCGGTCCGGGGAGGGGAGAACATCGTGTTGCTCGACGGGATCAACCACGTCGCCTGGATCTCCACGGACGTCGCCCGGCTGGGACGGTTCTACGCCGAGGTGTTCGATGCCGACGTCGGGCCCACGCGCGGTCACGGCCAGAACGGCAACGAGACGATGACCGTCATCCGCATCGGTCCGCACACCGAGCTGAACATCTTCGTGATCGCGGGCAACTCCGAGGCGGAGCGCCAGACACCGATGTGGGGGCGGGGCCGGATCGACCACGTCGGCCTGCAGGCGGCCTCACGCGAGGCGTTCGCCACGATCCGGCAACGACTGATCGACAGGTCGGCCAGCGACGGCACCGTCAACGACTTCGGGGCGGCCCACAGCATCTTCTTCCGCGACCCGGACGGGCTCGAAGGAGAGGTCCTGCTCGCCAAGGCGCCACTCTGAGGCCGGCCTACCCGACGTTGTTGATCTTCTCGGCACCGATCGTGACCAGCAGGCGGGTCTGCTCGCGGCCCCCGTACCAGGGATACGGCCCGCCGAGATAACGCTGGGCGAGTTCCTCGATGTGCTCGACCGCCCCGGTCCGCGTCACCTCCATCACGCGCCCTCGCACCGCGTAGTAACGGGCGGGGTTGGTGGGGTCGGAGACGGTCAGCGCCACCCGAGGGTCCCGCTCGATGTTTCTGATCTTCTGGAAGCCGGCGACGCTGTTGATCAGGATGTGCTCGCCGTCGGTGTCCACCCAGGTCTGGGTCAGCTGCGGCGAGCCGTCCGGCATGGACGTCGCCAGGTAACACGGGCTGGGCCGGCGGAGGAGGTCGAGAAGTCCCTGGGGCAGCTTCATGGTCGCCATCCTCCTCCGGCTGAGCGCGTGGTCAGCCTCGCGGAGGCTTCCGGGCGAGGAGGTCCCGGCTAACCGCGTCCGATAGTCGCGGAACCGGCGCGGCGGCCGTCCCAGCGACTCCGCCACCGCTCTGGTCGAGCTCCGACCCGCCAGCCCCTGCTGACCGGTCGCTCTCAGGCTCGACACCGGCCTCTAGCTCAAGCCCGGCCGGTTCGGATCGCGGCGGAGCCGGACGTGCGAGGCGAATCAGCGCGCGGCATCGCGGTCCGGGCGTGGTCGGCTTGGGACGATGAACGTGGTTGTTCAGTTTGGGGGCGGCGGTTGTCGGGCGCCCGGGTTTTGTGGTTGCGGTGACGGCCGCGGGGGTCGGGCCGCCGAGGGGCGGCGTTCTCGCAATTCACAGAGCCCTACTACGAGCTCGCCGCCGGTCTCGGAGTGAGCGCGACGGGTCGGCGGATCGTGGTGGCTGATGTGGCGAGCGCACTCGGACTTCAGGCCAGTCCGTGGACCACGGCCATGCCGAAGAGCATTGCTTGCACCTCGGCGACCGTGGTGGGGCCGGCGGTGTGCGCGGTGTCGAGTACCGCCCTGGCTAGCAGGTCGCCTGTTTCGGCCGGACTGAGCACCGAGGTCTTGAGTACGACGTCGCGGACGACGTGGCTGGTCTGCAGCCGTTCGCCGGCGGTGAACCGCCATTCTCCG
>DASXJJ010000085.1:0-1547 GCA_036497465.1 Pseudonocardia sp.
GACCTGGCCGTCTCCGGGGCCATCGGCCGCCCGCGGGTGCCGGTGGAACTCAACCACGAACCGTTCGTGACCCTGGGTATCCACATCGGCGCACGCACCACCAGCATCGTGGCCACCGACCTCTTCGGCCGCACGCTGGACACGGTCGAGACTCCGACACCGCTCAGCCCCGCCGGGCCCGCGCTCGCGTCGCTGGCCGAGAGCGCGTCCCGGTACCTGAGCCGCTGGCACCGGCGGCGCCCGCTCTGGGTCGGGGTGGCGATCGGCGGCACCGTCGACAGCGCCACCGGCCACGTCGACCACCCGCGGCTGGGCTGGCGGCAGGCGCCGGTCGGTCCGGTGCTCGCCGACGCGCTGGGCCTGCCGTTGTCGGTGGCTTCCCACGTCGACGCCATGGCCGGCGCCGAGCTGCTGCTCGGCCTGCGGCGATTCGCGCCGAGCTCGCCGACCAGTCTGTACGTCTACGCCCGCGAGACCGTGGGCTACGCGCTGGTGATCGGCGGACGGGTGCACTGCCCGGCCAGCGGGCCCGGCACCATCGCGGCCCTGCCCGCCCACTCCGAGCTGCTCGGCGGCACGGGGCAGCTGGAGTCCACCGTCAGCGACGAAGCGGTTCTGGCCGCTGCGCGCCGGCTGAAAATACTGCCCAGCATCCCGCCCGCCGCTCCCGCGGCCCGCAGCAACGTGCACACGGGCGCTATCGCCGACCTCCTGCGGGTGGCTCGGGCCGGCAACCGGCAGGCCAAGGACCTGCTGGCGGAACGGGCCCGGGTTCTCGGTGAGGCGGTGGCGTTGCTGCGCGACCTGCTCAACCCCGACGAGCTGGTGGTCGGTGGCCAGGCTTTCACCGAGTACCCGGAGGCGATGGAGCACGTGGAGGCGGCGTTCGCCGCCCGCTCGATACTGGCGCCGCGCGACATCCGCGTCACCGCTTTCGGCAACCGTGTGCAGGAGGCCGGGGCCGGAACGGTGTCGCTCGGCGGGCTGTATGCCGACCCGCTGGGTGCGATGCGGCGGGCCGGGGCGCTCGACACCCCGCTGCGGGAGGTCGCTGGGGACGAATCGTCGGCCTGACACGGCCACGCGAGCAGCGCTCTTGGGCTGCCCGCCCGCGCGTCCTGTAAAGATGAAAGCGTGCGGCACGACGACGTCTTCCGGCGCAATGACCCGCGCCGGGTTGCGGTGCTGGCGGTGCATACCTCACCGCTGGCCCAGCCGGGAACCGGCGATGCCGGCGGCATGAACGTCTATGTCCTGCAAACCGCGCTGCACCTGGCGCGGCGGGGCATCGAGGTGGAGATCTTCACCAGGGCCACCGCGTCCGCCGATCCGCCGGTCGCCCGGGTCGCGCCGGGTGTGCTGGTGCGCAACGTGGTGGCGGGGCCGTTCGAAGGCCTGGACAAATACGATCTGCCCACACAGCTGTGCGCGTTCGCGGCCGGGGTGCTGCGGGCCGAGGCGTCCCACGAACCGGGCCACTACGACATCGTGCACTCGCACTACTGGCTGTCCGGACAGGTCGGCTGGCTGGCTCGCGACCGCTGGGC
>DASXJJ010000086.1:0-24267 GCA_036497465.1 Pseudonocardia sp.
GGCCGCGTACCCGAACCCGCCCCAGGGCGGCCATCCGGCCCAGCAGGGCGGTCACGCCGCAGGGTCGCCGAGTGCCGCAACCGGGCCGCTCGCCGGTCAGGTGCCCGGCGGGCACGCGCCGGGCGGCGCTCCGGCCCAGCCGGTTCAGCCGGTTCAGCCGGTTCAGCCGGTTCAGCCCGGTCAGCCGGTTCAGCCGGTTCAGCACGGTCAGCCAGGCCAACAGGGTCAGCCGGCCCGGCCCGGTGGCCCGGGGTATTCGGGCGCTCCGACCCAGATCGGGCAGCTCGGCCAGCCCGGTCAGGCGCGGTCGATCGGCCAGTCACCGGACGGTGCCGTGCCCGGCCAGCCCGCGCATGCGCGCCCCGACCTGGACGACGAGCCCGAGCTGTTCACCCAGCCCCGGCCGCCGTCCGGCCCGGACGACCCGGATCAATGGCGGTCCCGCCGCTCGCGGTAGAGCCGCAGGTGCTCCTGGGCAGCCGCCACCCAGGTGTGCCGGTCCGCGAGATGCCTGCCGAGCGCGGCCCGTCCGGCGTCCCAGCGATCGAGCGCGTCGACCAGCGAGTCGGCCAGCTCGGCGTGCCCGGAGGCGAAACGGGCGGTGCCGCCGAACACCTCCCGCAGGACCGGCAGGTCCCGGCCGACCAGCGGAACGCCGGCGGCCAGCGCCTCCATCGCGGCCAGCCCGAACCCCTCCTTGGTCGACGGGAACGCGAACACGGCCGCGGCCGCCACCACCGAGGGCAGGTCATCGTGCGGCACCGGGCCGAGCAGCACCGGATCGACGCCCAGCTCGACCGCCCTGACCAGCACGTCCTCCCGGTAGCCGCGGTAGTCGAACAGGGTGTCCCCACCGGCGAGCACCAGGCTGACGTCGGGCCGTCGGGCACGCACGGTGGCCATCGCCTCCACCAGGTCGGCGGTGCCCTTGCGCGGTTCGATGCCGCCCACCGCCAGGACGTACCGGCCCAGCCGCGCCCGCCAGCCGGCCCGGCGCTCGGCCGCCACCTGATCGTCCGGGTCGGCGGCGGCCGCGAACCGGGTGACGTCGACCCCGTTCGGGATCACGGCGGCCCGGAGACCCCACCCGTCGGCCAGCTCCCGCGCCACCGCGCCGGACACGCAGACGAATCCGGCCGGCTCGCGCAGCGCCTTCTCGTGGCAGGCCGCCAGCTCGGGTGTGGTGAAGTGATCGATGTGGTGCACGGTGCGCAGCACGTCCGCGCGCACGGCCAGGGCCGCGTTCGCGCTCAGGCAGTCCTGCGCGTGCACCACGTCGCCGGGCAGCCCGTCCTCGGCCAGCGCGGCGGCGAGCTCCGTGATCGAGCGCAGGATCCGCGCGCCCACGTCCTCGCCGTCCCGGTCCACGAACGGCACCACCCGCACCCGCACGGCGGGGTCCACAGGCCGGTGGAAACGGGTATCCCCGCCACGTCCCAGGGTCCAGACCTCGACGTCCTCACCGGCTGCCGCCAGCGCCTCCGCCAGCGCCAAGGTGTGCACCACGCCACCGCGCGGCTTGGTCGAGTAGGTCAGCAGCGAGATCCTCACGGGTCGATCACGACGGGACGTCCGTCCGATCGACGCGGTATGCGGACGGTCGCCGTTCGTCGAGGTGGTGCAACACCCGGCGGGCTAGGGCCACCTCGACGTCCGGGTCCACCTCGGCGACGGCGAGGCCCGCCTTCGCCCAGGTCCGGGCACGGACGTCACCGCCGGGGCCGACGATCTTCGCGTTGCCCAGGAAGGTCAGCGCGCCGAGCCGGCCGGTCTGGTTGGCCGACACCAGCACCACCTGGTTCTCCGCGGCGCGGGCGCAGTCGTAGAGGTCGAACAGCCGTGCCTGGCGGTCCTTCACCACCCGGCGCGCGGGGTCGGTGAGGCTGGCCGGCCACGCCGAGAGGCAGGCGATGATCCGCGCGCCGTCCGCCGCGAGAGCCCTGGCCGCCTCGGGGAAGGTCTTGTCGTAGTCGATCAGCATCCCAAGGCGCCCGACCGGCGAGTCGAACGCGGTGAACCGGTCGCCGGAGGCGTAGGTCAACCGCTCACCGGGGGCCAGATGCACCTTGCGGTGCCGCCCGTGCACTCCGGCCCCGGACAGGCAGACCGCCGCGTTGTAGCTCACCGCGCCGACCGCCGCCTCCCGGTAGCCGAGGCAGATCACCATGTCGCCCGCGACCGCGGCCAACCGCTCGAAGATCGGGTCGTCCACCGCGAACGCCGGGGGGAGAGCGCCGTCCTCGGCGGCATGCGCATCGGCCGGACCGCTCCGCGATGTCTCGCGAGCGTCCTCGGCCGTCGTCCCGGTCGCCGCGAGCGGGCGAGGGCCGGAGCCGGGGCCGTCGAGCTCGGTGAGCACCGGATCGCGCAGGTCGGTGAGGTAGCCGCCGAGCGTCCCGTCCGGGAACACCAAAAGCCCCACGTCCGCGCGGCGGGCCGCCGCGACGATCGACTCGATGCGATCGAGATCGAACTGCACGTTCCGTCCGAAGTGGGCCGCCGCCGCGGCGAGGAACACCACCCGGGCCTAACCCCGCCGGCGCGCGGTCAGCAGGTCGGTGCCCGCCCGGCCACCGCGCCCCGGGTGCACGACCGAGGTCAGCAGCTCGGCTAGCTCGTCGGAGCTCGGTCCTGGCACCCGCTCGTGGCCGCACCCGGACGCTCGCCCCGCCCGCTCGACGGCGGTCAGCGTCGCCACCGACGGCACCCCGGACCCGTCCCGCCACGCCTGCTCGATCGCCCGCGCGGCGGCCAGGCCCGACGCGAGCGCCACCGCCACACCGCGGTCGTCGTCGAGCCGGCCCGGTCGGATGGCGTCGCCCACCGAGACCAGACCGTCCAGCGGCTCCCCGCCGGGGGTCGGCCTCGGCAGCGGGCGCGGGCGCGGCCGCCACGTGCGTACCGGGCTGAGCGGCATCGCCACACTCGAGTCGACCCAGTCGGCGATCCACGGCACCCGGGCGGCCACCGCCTGGAAACCGTCCGGGTCGCACAGCGCGGCGCGACCCGCGCGGCCCGCCAGACCCGCCAGACCCGCCGCGGAGTCGGCCTCGGGGGTGAACGCCGTCTCCACGCCGCCGTACACGCCGCCGCTATCCGTCCGCCGCGCTGCCGGCGCCTCCGCCCTCGGCACGGTGAAGGTGACCGAGAAGGTGTCGTTGTCGCCGGGCACCACCCGGCACCGGTAGCCGGGGAAGTCACCCCCGGCGGCGAGCCCGAGGTTCAACGCCGTCGGGTCGCCGGGCCAGTGCAGCGCGTAGCAGCGCGTGTAGTGGTCCGCCCACGGCTCCGCCGACGGCCCGGCCCACGACTCGGTGTCCGTGCCGGCGGCGACCGGATCCACGCCGAGGGCGAGTCCCCGGCCGGCAGCGGGGTCCGGCCCGGTACCGGAGGCCGCCGCGCCGAACCCGGCCCGGTCGCCGACCGAGCGCAGCCGGGCGGACGGGTGCCCCAGCTCGTCCAGCCAGCGGCGGACCGCACCGGAGCGGCCGGTCGCGTCGACCGCCAGCGAGCCGGTGAACAGCCCCGAGCCCAGCATGACCCCGGTCAGCCGGTCGTCGGCGGTGCGCAGGCCACGCACGGTGGCGCCGGCGTGCACCCGCAGCTCGGGTTCCCGTTCCGCGACCCGGCGCAGCAACCAGTCGAACACCGGCCGGCGCACGGCGAAGGCCGTCACCTCCGTGCCGTCGCCGCAGCGCACGGGCAGCTCCCGCGCGCCCAGCGCGAGCAGCCGGCCGAGCACGTCGGGCAGCTCCTCGGCGAGCAGCCGGTGGCACTCCGGGGTGAACACGTGCGCCTGACCGGCGTGCGGGACGCCGTCCCTGGTCCAGTTCCCCGCCGCCCGCCGGCCGGTCGGCGCGGGTGTGCGGTCCTGTTCCAGCACGTCGACGGCCGCGCCGCGGCGGGCCAGCGCGATCGCGGCGGTCAGCCCGGCCACCCCGCCGCCGAGCACCAGTACGTCGGGACCGTTCATCGCCCACCATCCGCATCGGTCATCGGTTTCGTACGCGGGCCCGCCACCCTCGGCACACCCGTCACGCCGCGCCCATCCCGGTGACCGCACCGGCCACCACCTGCGTGTACTCGCCGTCCGGCCAGCGCAGCCGCACCCCGGCGCCCGGGCGCAACCGCCCGCACACCGCGGAGCTGGTGCCCGGGGCGTCCAGCGGGCGGGCCACCCGGTCAGCAGTGATCATCGCGTACCCGGGGAAGCAGGTCAGCCAATCCCCGACGGTCGCCTCCGCCGGGCGCGGGACGGCCGCCACGTCGAGGTCGGCCCCGCAGCCGGAGGCCTCGGCGAGCATGCCCAGGGTGCCGGCCAACCCGGCCATCGACACGTCCTTGGCAGCGGCAGGCGCCGCTCCCGGCCCCGCCGGTGACCCCGCTCCCGGCCCCGCCGGCGACGCCGCCGCCGGCAGGTACGGCGACGCGCCGTACCCCGCGCCGCCGGCCAGCGCGCGCTGCTGGGCGCGCAGCTCCTCGGGGCGCCGCGAGCTGGTGGAGTCCCACTGCCGGCCGGTGTACCCGGGTCGCCACCAGCCGCCGAGGTCCGCGGTCAGCCGCACCTCGTCGCCCGGCCGGCCGCCGCCCGCCGGCACCGGCCGGCGAGCCCGGCCCAGCGCGGTGACCGACAGCGAGGCCGGTACCCCGAGCTGGGTGTGCCCGCCGAGCACCGGCACGCCCCAGGCCTCGGCCGCGTCGCGCAGCCCGGAGAGAGCCCGCGCGGCGGCCGCCGCGTCCGAGGCGCCCACCGCGTCCAGCAGGCCGACCGGGGTGGCGCCCATCGCGGCCAGGTCGTTGACGTTGACCAGCACCGAGCACCAGCCGGCCCACTCCGGGTCACGCTCGACCATGGCGGGGACGATCGCGTCGCACGCCGCCACGAGGTCGCTGCCCGGGACCGGCGCGCCGTCGTCGCCGACGAACCCGGTCGGCGCGCCACTCAGCGCGGCGAGCAGCCCGTGCAGCGGCGCCTTGGTCGCGGTGACCAGGGCATCCACCCGGCCGACCGGCCAGCGCATCCGCACGTGCGGCGCGCCGAACAGGCTCAGGCCGGCTAGCCGCTGCCAGCCGAGCCGGGTGAAGAATCCCTCGTTCGCCGCCTGCACGGTCGCCTCGAACCGCAGCGCGCCCGCCGCCTCCACGGTGGCGCACGCGGCCCGGACCAGCGCCGCGCCGATGTGCACCCCGCCCCGGCGGGCGTCCGGGTGCACGGCTAGCCGGCTGCCGACCCACCAGCCGAGGTCCGGCTCGGTGGCCGGCGCCAACCGGACCCCGCCGACCACGGGGCGCTCCGGCAGCCGGTTGTCCCTGGCCACCAGCACCACGGCGCGCGGGTCGTCGTCGACGTCATCCCGGTCGTGCCCGGAGAACAGGCCCTGCTCGGCCACGAAGACGTCCCGGCGCAGCGCCCGGTAGGCGGCCAGCGCCGGGCCGTCGGCCACCTCCACCCTCGGCCGCAGCGACCGGGGCGGCGTCCCGACCAGCAGCTCGCACACGTCGACCGACCGCATCGCCCGATCAGCCCCCCACCGTGGACAGCGCGCTGCACGCCCCGCAGGCGGCACACCCGGCGCCCTGGTCGGCGCCCCGCATCCCGGAGCGGGCGAGCAGCCCGGCGACCCGGGCGGTCACGTCCGCGACCAGCTCCGGCGGCGGCGCGCCCGCCCCGTCGACGTCCACCGCGAGCGTCCCGGCCGCCGGCCGGAACGGCACCACGAACGGGTAGACGCCCCGGTCGATCAGCTCGGCGGCGCCGGCGACCAGCTCATCGGGGTCCTCGCCCAGACCGATGAGCAGGTACGTCGACACCCGGTTGCGGCCGAACACCCGGACCGCCTCGTCCCAGGCGGCGCGGTACTCGTCCAGCCCGACGCCGGCCTTGCCCGGCATCCACCGCGCGCGCACGTCGTCGTCCATCGACTCGACGTGGATGCCGATCGCGGTGGCGCCGGCCTCGTACAGGTCGGTGATCGTGGACAGCTCGGCCGGCGGCTCGCACTGCACCTGGATCGGCAGGTCCGGCACCGCGGCCGTGACCGCCGCGACGCAGCGGGCCAGGTGGGTGGCGCCCCGGTCCCGGCCCCTGCTGGTGCCGGTGGTCATCACCATCTGCCGGACGCCGTCCAGCCGGACGGCCGCCTCGGCGACCTCGGCCAGCTGCGCCGGGGTCTTCACGGCGGTGGTCGACCCGGCGCGCAGCGACGCCTCGATCGCGCAGAACCGGCACCGGGTGTCCTCGTCGTAGCGCATGCAGGTCTGCACCACGGTGGTGGCCAGCACGTCGGAGCCGTGCAGCCGGGCGATCTGCTCGTAGCTCACGCCGTCGGCGGTGATCAGGTCGTAGAACGCGGGACGGCGGACCGGCTCGATCTCCAGCCCGGTGTCCGTGCCCTCGTAGAGCAGCCGGCGCCCGCGCAGCGAGTACGGGCTGGTGGAGACGATGGGCAGCGCCGCGCTCCGCCCCCCGATGACCAGGTGGCCGTCATCGGTGGGGCCTGCCCCGGCGCGGCGCTGAACCGGGGTGTCGGCCTCGTTGCCCTCGCCGGTCTCCAGCCGGACCCCGCGCACCGCGAGGTCGACCCGATCAGCGAGGCCCGCCATCAGAGCTGGTAGGTGGAGTTGATGATGGCGCCCTTGCGCGCGTAGTGGATCAGCGCGTCCTGGACGTCCAGCGGGTGCGTCGGGATCACACCCTCGATCAGGTCTTCCTCGCGGGCGCCGTGCAGGGACAGCCCGAACCGGCAGCAGTACGCCTTGCCGCCCTCCTCGATGAACGTCTTCAGCTGGTTGTTGATGTTGTGCTCGCCGGGGAACGCGGAGGTCCCGGTGGTCGGGAAACCACGGGTGGCCAGGCAGTTCAGCGAGCCGGGACCGTAGAAGTAGAGCGCCGACTCGAAGCCCTTCCGCTGCGCGCGGGTGGCCTGGAGGATGGCGACGAAGCTGACGGACGACTCGTGCGCGATGCCGTGCACCAGCGTGAAGTAGACCTCCCCGTTCTCCGCCTGGTAGTCGGGGAAGACCTTGGTGCCGCCGTAGATCGACGAACCCTCGGGCAGCGACGGGTGGGGGATCTCCGACAGGCTCTTCTGCTCGACGTCGCTCAGCGCGGCCGTGCTGGTCATGATGGGCTCCTTGAGTGAGTGGAGGTTGCCTACTCCAGGAGACTGCCGAGCCGTTTCCGCCGCATGACATCCGGAACAAACGAGGGTTACCGCACGTACCGCAACGCCGTTTCCCCGGAAACATCCGCGATACAGAACCTGGCCGGGTGGTGCGGGCTGGGCGGCGTTCCCCGGCAGCGCTGTATCGGGCGGCGCGGTATCGGGCGGCGCGGTATCGGGCGGCGGAGAACTCCCGGGTCGCGCGGTTCCCGGGCGACGGGGTTGTCCCGGGACGCCGGGGATCGCGCGGCGGCGGTTCGACGCGACGGACGCGCTCAGCCGCCGTGGTGCGGCGGCCGGTTCTCCCGGTACCAGCGCTCGTCGGCTGGCCCCGTGGACGACGCGTCCGGGCGGTCATCGCCGGTGCCCTCGGGCAGCACGTCGCCGAACACCTCGGCCAGCCGCCGACGACGCGCGGCCTCGGACGCGCGCGCGTCCCGCTCGGCCGGCGGCTCGCCGCCTATCGGTGGCTCGGTCCCGCGCGGCTCGGTCCCGCGCGGCCCGGTCCCGTCCGGCTCGGTCCCGTCCGGCTCGGTCCCGTCCGGCTCGGTCCGGTCCGGCTCGGTCCCGTCCGGACGCGCGGCCTCGGGGCGCTCGTGGCCCGGCCGCCCACCATTGGGGCGCGGCACGGATCAGGCCTCGTCGAGGCCGGAGAGCTCGTCGATCACGTGCGGGGCCAGCGGCGTCAGCGTGGCCATCCCGTCGCGGATGGCGGCGCGGGAGGCGGCCAGGTTGACCACCAGGGTGCTGCCGGACACCCCGACCAGCCCGCGGGACAGCCCGGCGTCGACCGCGCCGGCGGCCAGCCCGGACGCGCGGATCGCCTCGGCGATGCCCGGGATGACCCGGTCCAGCACGCCCTCGGTGGCGTCCGAGGTGACGTCGCGGGGCGAGACCCCGGTGCCGCCGACCGTCACGACGAGGTCGACCCCGCCGATCACCGCGGTGTTGAGCGCGTTGCGGATGGCCACCGCCTCACCGGGGACGGGGATCACCCCGTCCACCACGAAGCCGCCCTCCTCGAGCAGCTCGGTGACCAGCGGACCAGTGGTGTCGGCATGCTCACCGTGCGAGGCGCGGTCGTCGACGATCACAACCAGCGCTCGCCCGATCCGGGGTGGGGCCATCTCCATGTCGCCTACCGTAGTCGGTCGGACCGGCGACGCCCGCGCGCGGTCGGGGCGTGTCGAGACGCGCGTCACGCGGCCGCACGGGGGCGGGCGGAACGGCTCACGCGGAGCTCGCCGCCCGGGCCGCCGCCAGCGGCAGCCGCACCTCGAACCGGCAGCCCGGACCATGGTTGCGCGCCTCGATCCGGCCGTCGTGCGCCTCGACGAGGCCGCGCGCGATGGCCAGCCCCAGGCCCGCGCCGGAGTCGGCCGCGCCGCCCGGGTCGTCCAGCGCGTCCGGGGTGCGCGCCACGGTGCCCCGGAACGCCACGTCGAACACCCGCTCCAGGTCCGCCGGGGGGATGCCGCCGCACCCGTCCTGCACCCGCAGCCACGCCTGGCCCCCCTCGGCGCCCGCCCCGAGCACCACGGTGCCGTCCGGCGGGGTGTGCCGGACCGCGTTGGACACCAGGTTGCGCACCACCCTGGCCAGCTCCGGGTCACTGCCCCGGACGACCGGCCAGCTGGTGCCCCGCTCGACCTCCAGCCGGACCCCCTTGCGCGCCGCGCGGGCCGACTCGGCGGCCACCGCCTCGGACACCACCTCCCCCAGCGGGACGGCGTCCAGGCTCAGCCGCAGCGCGCCGGAGGTGATCCGGGACAGCTGGAACAGGTCGTCCACCATGCCGGCCAGCCGCTCGGTCTCCCGGCCGATCCGCCGGGCGTACCGACCGGTCTCCTCCGGGTCGCTCACCACGCCGTCGGCCAGTGCCTCGGACATCGCCCGGATCCCGGCCAGCGGGGTGCGCAGGTCGTGGCTGATCCAGGTGACCAGCTCGCGGCGGGCGGACTCGGCGGCCCGCTCGCGCTCGCGCGCCTCCCGCTCCCAGACGCTGTCCCTGGCCAGCCCGCGTCCCAGAAGCAGCCCGGCCGGCACCGACACCGCCGCCACCACCAGGCACACCGTGACGATGCGGTTGAGCTGCGGGTCGAGCATGAAACCGCTCACCGCGAGCACCCCGACCAGCGCGGCGACCACCGGGATGAGCACCAGCACGGTCAGCGCGGCGGTGATGGACCGGCGGCGCATCCGGTGCAGCAGCAGGGCGCCGGCCAGCGCCACGGGCAGGGTGAACGCCAGGGCCAGGCCGCCCACGTGCGCCAGGTCGGTCAGCATCGTCGCCTCACCGCCGTTCCTCGCCGGAACCGTCGAGATCGTAGCGGTAGCCGACGCCCCACACGGTGCTGATCCGACGCGGTGTCGTCGGGTCCGCCTCCACCTTCTCGCGTAACCGGCGCACGTGCACCGTCACCGTGGACTGGTCGCCGAAACTCCAGCCCCACACCCGTTCCAGCAGCTCGGAACGCCCGAACGCCTGCCCGGGATGCCGGATCAGGAAGGCCAGCAGGTCGAACTCGCGGACGGTCAGCGCGAGCTCCTGGCCGGCCAGCCGCGCGCGCCGGGCCGACACGTCCACCTCGAGGTCACCGTCCACCACGACCGGGTCGGCGGGCCTCGGTGCGACGGAGTCCCGGGAGCGGCGCAGCACCGACCCGACCCGCAGCACCAGCTCGCGCGGGCTGAACGGCTTGGTGACGTAGTCGTCGGCACCGAGCTCGAGGCCGACGACCCGGTCCTCCTCCTCGCCCAGCGCGGTCAGCATGATCACCGGAACCGGGCCGCGAGCCCGCAGCTCGGCACACACCTCCAGGCCGGACCGCCCGGGCAGCATCAGGTCCAGCACGACCATGTCGGGCGGGCGGTCGGCGGCCATGCGCAGCCCGCGCTCGCCGTCCGGGCTGACCGACACCTGGTACCCGGCCCTGGTCAGGTACCGGCTGACCACGTCCCGCACGGTCGGATCGTCGTCGATCACCAGGACGTGTCCCGAGGTGCCGGTCACCGGGAGCTGCCCGGTGCGGGTGCGGGTGCGGGGGCGGGCGCGTTCACCAGGGCACGCTACGACGTTTCGATCAGCGCGGGCGGCCGTCCGGCGATCGACGTCATCACTCCGTAAGCACCCACTCACCCCGGGAAACCGGTCGGGGCTCCCTAGGCTGCCGACATGATCGCGGACGGAGCGGCGACGCCGGCGGCCCTGCTCGTGCTGGCCAAGGCGCCGGCCGCCGGACGGGCGAAGACCCGGCTGTGCCCGCCGGCCACCCCGTCCGGAGCCGCCCGGGTGGCGGCGGCCGCCCTGCTGGACACCCTGGACACGGTGCGCGCGGTGACCGAGGGGGGAACAGCAGCCGCCGGTCCGGCCGTGACGGGCCTGGTCGCCTGGACCGGGGAGCTCGCCGAGGCCGAGTACGCGGCCGAGCTGGACCGGGCGCTGCGCGGGATCGCCCGGTTCGCCCAGCGCGAGGGCACCCTGGGCCGGCGGATCGCCGCCGCGCACGCCGAGGTGGCCACCCGGCTGCCCGGCTCGGCGGTGCTGCAGATCGGGATGGACACCCCGCAGCTGACCGCCGGGCACCTGGCCGACGGGTTGTCCCTGCTGACCGCGGCCGGCGGCCCGGACGCGGTGCTCGGGCCGGCGGTGGACGGCGGCTGGTGGGCGCTGGGACTGCGCGCCCCCCGGGCGGCCGCGGTGATCGAGTCGGTGCCGACCTCCCGCGCGGACACCGGCGAGCGCACCCTGCACGCCCTGCGCGCGGCCGGCCTGACCGTCGCGCTGTTGGACGAGCTGCGCGACGTCGACACCGCCGACGACGCGCGCGCCGTGGCCGCCGCCGGTGCCGGGCGCCGGTTCACCTCGGAGGTCGCCGAGGTGCTCCACCCGCCCGCCGGGCTGGCCCCGTGACCGGCCGCTACGCCTCCGTGCCCGACGGCTCCGCTCCGGCGATCGGGAACGGCTCGAACCCGGCCGCCGGCGCCTGCCCGACCGGCCTGTTCGACACTGCGCTGGCCGGGACGCGGTGCCGGCTGGACCTGGGCGGGGTCTCGGCCGACCGGCTGCGCACCCGTCGCTGGCGGGCGGCGGCCGCGCGGTCCGACCGGTGGCTGCTGGACGGCTGCGCGGGGCCGACGGTGGACCTCGGGTGCGGCCCCGGGCGACTGCTCACCGCCCTGATCGAGCGTGGCGTGCCGGCGCTCGGGGTGGACACCTCCGCGCTGGCGGTGCGGATGTGCACCCGCCGGGGCGCGGTGGCGCTGCGCAGGGACGTGTTCGACACGCTGCCGGGAGAGGGCCGCTGGCACCACGCGCTGCTCGTCGACGGGAACGTCGGGATCGGCGGCAACCCGGTGGCGCTGCTGCGGCGGACCCGCCTCCTGATCGACCCGACCGGCTCGGTCCTGGTGGAGCTGTCCGGCGAGCGGGGCCTGTGGCGTGGCCCGGCCCGGGTGCTGGGACCGGACGGTGCGGGGGCCTGGTTCCCCTGGGCGACCGTGGGGGCGGCCGCGATCGGGGACGTCGCGGGGGAGGCCGGGCTGCGGCTGTGCCGGATCCACCGGCGGCGACGGGTGTTCGCGGAGCTACGGCCGGCCGGTGGCTCCGGGTCCGACCTCGCCGCGGGACGGCCGGCGAACCGGAACAGGCCCGGACATTAAGGAGCCGCACCGGCGTGGGGAGGGGGGACCTACGCCGGTGCGGCGGCTGAAGCCTGGCCTACCTAGGTAGGCAGTCCAGGTACTGACTGGATGTCTTCAAAGGTACCCGCAAATGGCCGATTCGACCCCGTCAATTCGGGGCTGTTTTCGAACGGTGACCAAGTAAGACCCCAACCGTCACGGCGTCACCGTGAGTCACTGCCCGCTCACTTCGAGGCGGGCACCGGCTCGCCGCCGAGCACCACCGGAACCGCCCGGCCGTCGCTCAGCCCCAGAGTCACCGTGTCCCCCGGCGCGTGGCTGCGCACGGCGGCGACCAGCTCGTCGGCGGTCGTCACCGTCCGGTCGTCGACCTTCACGATCAGGTCGTTCGCCTTGAGCCCGGCCTTGCCTCCGGGGCCCGCCGGATCGACGTTGAT
Source organism: Pseudonocardia sp. (assembly GCA_036497465.1). Classification (GTDB taxonomy): domain Bacteria; phylum Actinomycetota; class Actinomycetes; order Mycobacteriales; family Pseudonocardiaceae; genus Pseudonocardia. Next base: position 12,245 of record DASXJJ010000086.1, read on the forward strand.
CACCTTGGCGCCAGGCGCCGCGTCGCCCGGCGAGAGCCGGCTCAGCGACTGCACCGACACCTTCAGCACCGGGGTGATCGCCTGGCCCGTCTTCTCGAGCTCCTCCGCGATCCGTTTGGCCTGGTTGATCGGGATGGAGAAGCCGAGACCCACCGACCCGGACTGGTCGCCCGTGCCACCGCCGATGCTGGCGATCGCGGTGTTGATACCGACCACCCGGCCCTCGATGTCCACCAGCGGACCACCCGAGTTGCCCGGGTTGATCGCGGCATCGGTCTGGATGGCGTCCAGTACCTCGCCGAGGTTGGCGTTACCGGTCGGAGCCGGGGCCAGCCCGTTCGGCGGCCCGCTCGGTGGCCCCTCGTCGCCACCCACCGAGACCGCCCGGTTCAGCGCGCTCACGATGCCGGTGGTGACCGTGCCACCCAGGCCCAGCGGCGACCCGATCGCCACCACCTGCTGGCCGACCCGCACCGTGTCGGAGTTACCCAGCGTGATCGGAGTCAGGCCGGAGACGTTCTGCGCACGCACCAGCGCGACGTCCGAGGTGGGATCCCGACCGACGATCGTCGCGGTCGCCGCCTTGCCGTTCTGGAAGAGGACGTTGATCTTCCCGGCGCCGCCGGCCGCCGCCTCGATCACGTGGTTGTTGGTGAGGATCAGACCGTCGGGGCTGAGCACCATGCCCGAGCCGGCGCCGGCCTGGGTGGCGGTGTTCACCCGGATCTGCACCACGGTCGGCAGCGTCTTCTGGGCCACCTCCTCGACGGCGGTCTGCGGGGCCGAGTCGCCGGACAGCGGCGACTCCAGCGCGCTGAACCCGGAGCCGCCTGCCAGGCGGTGCCCGACCAGGCCCCCGATGAGGCCACCGAGGAGCGCGGCGATCAGGGCCACCAGGCCGATCCCGAGCAGCCGTCGCCGCCCCGACGGGCCGCCCGAGGGCTGCCCCGGCGCCTGACCGGCCGGAACCGGCTGTTCCAGGGTCGGCTGGTCCGCTCCACCCCCGGCCGGCCACCCGGCACCCTGCTGGCCGTAGGCCGGTTGCGCACCGTACGCAGGTTGGCCGAACGCGGGCGGCTGCTGGCCGTGACCCGGCTGCTGGCCGTAACCGGGCTGACCGAAGGTCGGCTGCCCGTACCCGGGCTGACCGGGCGCGCCGGGCTGCCCGCCGGCGGCCGGCGCGTGGGGCGACGGCTGGTACGGCGGCTGCGGGGCACCCGAGGGATACCCGGTGGGCTGGGTGGGCGCGTACGGGTCCGTGCCGGAGGCCGGGGCCTGCGCCGCGCCGGGCTGGCCCGCGCCCGGCTGGGTCACATCCGGCTGGGCCGCGCCGGGCTGGCCGGCACCCTGCTGGACCGCGCCGGGCTGCTCCACGCCTCCCGGCCGGGCCCACGGCGACGGTGCGGTTCCGGCCGGCCCGTCCGAGCCCGCGTCTGTCGAGCCCGCGCCCGCCGATCCCGAGCCCGCCGATCCCGAGCCCGCCGAACCCGCGCCCGCCGAACCGCCCGCGCCCGCCGAGCGCGCGCCCCCAGAGCCCGCGTCCGTCGATCCGGGCGCACCCGGATCCGATGCCCCGGCGGCCGGGTACCCGCCGGAGGCCGCGCCGTTCGCGTCGCCGCCCGGGCCGGCGGCGGCCGAGCCCGCTCCACCGGCCGCGCCGGAGCCGGCCGAGGGGCCGGCAGCCGATCCGTCGGCCGGCGCAGCGGCCCCCTGGGCAGCCTCCCCCTGGGCCGCCTCCGTGCGGGCGGGCTCACCGACGCCGTGGTCGGGACCGCCGGGGCGGTCGGCGTCCGCTGCGCGCGGCTCCGTGGCCGGGGATCGATCCCCGTGCTCGGTCGCGTCGCCGCGCTGGCTGGGCGTCTCGTCGTGGGCCATACCCTCACCGTGGTTCGCGAAGCTGCGGACAGAGGGGTCTCCGGCTTGTCGGGCCACGCACGGCGCGGCCGGCAGGAACGGACCCCAGCGGCCGAGCGTAAGGGCTCGCCGCACACCCGACGTACGCGCACCCTCGAAACGTCACCCGCCGAGCACCGGAGCCCGGCCCGCCGGCCGCCGGCTGCCGGGTGACAGGACCGTTCGGAGCATCTCCGCTCCGCCGGACGGACCAGCCGGTCGAAAAAGAGTCCCGACGCCACCGGAGAGGTCAGTTCGGGGCCTCGTCACCGGGCACGCCCGGCAGCCGCAGCGCGAGCAGCGCCCCTCCCCGGGTGCCGCGACCGGCCCGGACCGACCCGCCGTGCCGCTCGGCGACCTGCTTGACGATGGCCAGGCCCAACCCCGAGCCGGGGCGGCCCCGGTCCTCGGCGGCCCGGTAGAAGCGGTCGAACACCATCGGCAGGTCCGTCTCCGCGATCCCCGGCCCCTCGTCGGCCACCTCCAGCAGCGCGGTGCCGTCGCCGACCGGGTTCAGCGCGACCCGCACCGTGCCCCCCGGTGGGCTCCATTTGGCCGCGTTGTCCAGCAGGTTGAGCACTGCCCGCTCCAGCGCGGTCGAGTCGCCGAGCGACGTCCACGGCCGCAGCGCCGGCTCGAAGGTGACCTCGCCGGCCCGCCGCCGCGCCCGCTGCATCGCCAGCTCCACCACCTCGACCAGGTCCACCGGCTCGTGCACCGCCTGCGGGGCGTCCTCCCTCGCGAGCTCGACCAGGTCGCCGACCAGCGTGGACAGCTCCTCGATCTGCCCCCGCACGTCGTCGAAGATCTCCTTGCGGTCGGCGTCCGGCAGCGTGTGCACGGCACCCGGCTCGCTGGCCGCGATCAGCAGCTCGACGTTGGTGCGCAGCGAGGTGAGCGGCGTGCGCAGCTCGTGACCGGCGTCGGCCACCAGCCGGCGCTGCTGCTCCTGGGCGGCGGCCACCGCGCCGAGCATCTGGTTGAAGCTGTGCGTGAGCCGGGCCAGCTCGTCGCTGCCGGTGACCCGGATCGGTCGCAGGTCGCCGGTGGAGGACACCCGCTCGGTGGCCGCGGTGAGCCGCTGCACCGGCCGCAGACCCGCCCCGGCGACCAGCGCCCCGGCCACCCCGGCGAGCACCACACCGGCCCCGCCGACCAGCGCGAGCACCAGCCCCAGGCCGGCCAGCGTGTGGCGCACCGGGTCCATCGGCTGCGCCAACACCAGGGCCAGCCCGCCGGTGCCGACCGGTACCGACAGCACCCGCTGGTCGTGCACGGTGCGCAGCGAGGTGTCCAGCTTGCCGGCCGCCACCGACAGCTCCGGCGCCCCGATCGGCGGCGGTGGCGAGTTGCGGATGGCGAACCCGCCGCCCTGCGCGTTGACCAGCTCGACCCGGATGTCCGAGCCGTACAGCGCGGCGGCGGGCAGGTTCTGCGGTTCGTCACCGACCCCGCTGGACACCACGGTGGCCGCCCGCTGGCGCAGCTGGTCGTCGAGGTCGGAGTACAGCGAGCCGCGGACCACCCAGAACGCGGCGGCGGACACCCCCGCGGCGGCCAGCCCGACCATCACCGCGGCGAGCAGCGCGACCCGCATCCGCAGCGAGATCTGATCGGCCGCCCGGCTGCCCGGCATCATCACGCGTGGGTCACCCCGGCGCCCGGGCGGTCGGCCCCGATCGCGACCGCGGTCCGGGCCCGGGCCGCGATCCCGGCCGCGACACGGGTCACCGGGCGGATCACGGGGGGCTCTCCCGCAGCACGTAGCCGACACCGCGCACGGTGTGGATCAGCCGGGGCTCGTTCTCGCTCTCCGTCTTGCGGCGCAGGTAGCCGATGTAGACCTCCAGCGCGTTGCCGGTGGTCGGGAAGTCGTACCCCCAGACCTCCTCCAGGATCCGCGCGCGGGTGAGCACCCGGCGGGGGTTCGCCAGCAGCAGCTCAAGCAGCGAGAACTCGGTGCGGGTGAGGCTGATCTGGCGGTCGCCCCTGCGGACGTCGCGGGTCTCGGGCTCCAGTGACAGGTCGGCGAAGACCAGCGGGTTGCTCTCCGGCTCGCCGTCACCTGCGACACCGGCCCGCCTGCGCAGCAGCGCGCGCAGCCGGGCCAGCAGCTCCTCCAGCGCGAACGGCTTGGGCAGGTAGTCGTCGGCGCCCGCGTCCAGCCCGGCGACCCGGTCGGACACGGCGTCCCGCGCGGTCAGCACCAGGATGGGCAGGTCGTCGCCGGTGCCGCGCAGCCTGCGGCACACCTCCAGGCCGTCCAGCCGGGGCATCATCACGTCCAGCACCATCGCGTCCGGCCGTGCCATGCTCACCGCGGTCAGGGCCGCCTGGCCGTCGGTGGCCAGGTCGACCTGGTAGCCGTTGAACGCCAGTGATCGACGCAACGACTCGCGGACGGCCCGGTCGTCGTCGACCACGAGAATGCGCATGTCCTCAGTGTGAACCGGCCGGCTGAGAGCTGCCTGAGCGGACGGGTCGGCCGCTCAGATCCCGCGGTTTCCACTCGATCGACATATCCTCGACGCCTCAACGTGACCAATCGCGCGCAGAGTTCGGGGGTCGATCACTCCACCGGTGATCGAGTGCGAGAGGGGGAGGGGGACCGGTGCGGTTTCGGTTTTCGGGGATTCGGCGACGCTCCGTGTCGGCGGTGGCCCTGGTGGGGCTGCTCGCGCTGCTCGCATCGGCACTCACCGGCTGCGGCGACGCCCGGGCGGACGTCGCGGACCCGGGTGTGGTCGGTGCCGCGCCCGCGCCCGTGCTGGTGCCCTCGGCGTCGTCCGGGGCCTCCGGGGTGGGCGTCGCCTCGCCGCTGACCGTCACCTCGGTCGGCGGCACGCTGTCCACCGTGGCCGCCACCGGGCCGGGCAACCGTCCGCTGGGCGGCCAGTTCAACGCCGACCACACCCGGTGGACCTCCGCCCCGCTCGACTTCGACAGCGCCTACACGGTGACCGCCGAGGGCCGGGGCGTCGACGGCCGCCCTGCCACCCCGCTCGCCTCCACCTTCCGCACCGTGGCGCCCCGGCGGACGCTCTCGGTGGAGTCGGTGCGCCCGGCGAACGGGCAGGTGGTCGGCGTGGCCATGCCGGTGTCGGTCTACTTCACCCGCGCGGTGCCCGACCGGGCCGCCGTGGAGCGCACGCTGCGGGTGCAGGCAGGTACCCCGACCACCGGGTCGTTCCACTGGGTCAGCGACTCCCAGGTGAACTGGCGGCCCGAGCAGTTCTGGGCACCGCACACCACGGTGACCGTGCAGGCCGCGCTGCACGGCGTCGACCTGGGGCGGGGCACCTTCGGCGGCGCCGACTTCGCCTCCGGGTTCAGCACCGGCGTCGCGCGCTCGGCGGTGGGCGACGCGGCCAAGCACACGTTCACGCTGTTCGAGGACGGCACGCCGGTGCGGACGTTCCCGGCCTCGTTCGGCCGCGCGCAGTACCCCACCCAGTACGGCATGCACGTGGCGTTCGAGAAGCACCTGAGCAAGCGGATGCGCTCGGACAGCTGGGGCGGCCCCAAGGAGGGCGAGCCCGGGTTCTACGACGAGGTGCTGCCACTGGCCGTGCGGATATCGGGCAACGGTGAGTTCGTGCACGTCAACACGGCGACGACCCGCCAGCAGGGCCGGTCGAACGTGTCGCACGGGTGCGTGAACCTGTCCGCCGCGAACGGGAGGTTCTTCTACGACTGGGTGCAGATCGGCGACCCGGTGAACATCGTGAACAGCGGCCGCCCGCTCACCCCGGCCGACGGCGACATCTCCGACTGGCTGCTCCCGTTCGACCAGTACCGTGCCGGCTCCTCGCTGCTCACCGGCGTCACCGACTCGGCACCCGGCCCGCACGTGGCGGAGTAGCGCGGTCCCGGCCGGTCAGGCCCGGTCGTCGAAGCTGGCGAAGTAGTTGGCGGCCATGTCCTTGTCGCCGTGGCCCTGCTCGTCGGCGCGGTGCAGCCGGGCGGCGACGGCCTCGGCGATGTCCATCTGCGCGCCCACGGCCTTACCGGCCTCCGCGATCAGATCGGCGTCCTTGCCGGCGTTGTTCACCGTGAAGCTGGGATCCCAGTCGCCGTTCATGATCGCCTTCGCCTTCAGCTGCAGGTAGGGCAGGTCGAGCGGGCCGCCGGCCACCGAGTCCAGGAACGCCTGCGGGTCCACGCCGAGTGCCTTGGCCAGGCCGAGCGTCTCGGCGGCACCGCCGGTGATGGCCAGCACCCAGCTGTTGGCGACCAGCTTCAGCTTGCTCGCGGTGGCCTCGGCCGCGTCCTCGCCGAGCCAGACGGTCTTGCGGCCGACCGCGTCGAACACCGGCGTGAGCAGCGGCTCCGCGGCACGCGAGCCCGAGGCGAACATCAGCAGCTGGCCCTGCTCGGCCGGCGCGCGGGTGCCCAGGACCGGCGCGTCGACGAGCGTCAGCCCGTGCTTGCCGGCCAGCTGGGCCAGCTCGCCGGCGTAGGCCACCCCGACGGTGGTGCACTGCGCCCAGACCTGGCCGCCGCGCAACCCGGGCGCGGCGTCGCCCAGCACCTGGACGACGTTCGGCCCGTCGCGCAGCATCGTGACGATCACGTCGGCGCCGTCGACCGCCTCGGCCGGGCTGTCCGCCAGCACGGCGCCCTCGGCCGCCAGCGGCTCCGCCTTCTCCCGCGACCGGTTCCACACCCGCAGCGGCAGGCCCGCCTTGAGGATGTTCCGCGCCATCCCGGCGCCCATGATCCCGGTTCCCAGCAGTGCGACGGTCGGTGTGTCGGTCATGCCCGCCACGCTACCGCCGGCTCCCGCGCCCGCATCCCGGGCGAACCGGCTCTCAGCCGGACAGCCGGGTGGCCGCGAGCCCCGCGTACAGCGCCGCCGACGGCACCAGCACGTCCTCGTCGAACCGGACCAGCGGCGAGTGGTTCGGCGGGCCGGCCGCCGGGTCGACCGACCCGGGGCAGGCCCCGACGATCAGCATCGCGCCGGGCACCGAGCTCAGCACCCGGGAGAAGTCCTCCGAGGCGCTCACCGGGTTGCGGATCGTCCGGTAGCGGTCGTCGCCGAACAGCTCGCGCGCCACCTCGCCGGCGAAGTCGACCTCGGCGCCGGCGTTCACCGTGGCCGGGTTGCACTCGGCGAGCGAGACGTCCACCCGCACCCCGTGCGCCTCGGCGACGCCGCGCAGGGTGCGGGTGAACACGTCCCGCATCTGGTTCTCGATGCCGGCGGAGAAGCCGCGCACGGTGGCCTCGAAGCTCGCGGTGTCCGGGATGACGTTGCGCCGGGACCCCGCGCGCAGCACCCCGACGGTGAGCACCACCGGGTCGAACACGTCGAACGACCGGGTCACCGCCGTCTGCAGCGCGGTGACCATCTCGGCGGCGGCCGCGACCGGGTCCCGCGCGGTGTGCGGCATGGATCCGTGCCCGCCGACCCCGCGCACGGTGACGTCCAGGTCGTAGGACGCGGACAGGATCGTGCCCGCGCGGCTGGCCACCGCGCCGGTCGGGAGCCCGTCGGCCAGCCCGGTGGACCAGACGTGCAGCGCGTAGGCGTGGTCGGCGCGCCGGCCCGCCGCGTCCAGCACCCCCTCGTCGATCATCAACCCGGCGCCGTTCCAGCCCTCCTCGCCGGGCTGGAACATGAACACCACGTCGCCGGTGAGCCGGTCGGCCAGGGCACACAGCAGCCGCGCGGCGCCGACCAACGCGGCGGTGTGCAGGTCGTGCCCGCAGGCGTGCATGGCGCCGTTGTGGGCGGCGAACGGCTCGCCGGAGCGCTCGGTCACCGGCAGCGCGTCCATGTCGCCGCGCAGCAGCACGGTCGTCGGGTCGTCGGTGCGCCTGCCGCCGCGCAACACCGCGGTCACCGAGGAGACCTCGGTGCCGGTGGAGATCTCCAGCGGCAGCCCGCGCAGCGCCTCCAGCACCCGCTCCTGGGTCCGCGGCAGCCGCAGCCCCACCTCGGGCTCGGCGTGCAGCGCGCGGCGCAGCTCGCCGAGGTCGCCGCGCAGCGCGCGGGCGTCGTCCACCAGGTCCACGAGGTGCACCCTCACCGCCGCACCCGCGCGGCGCAACCCCTCGTCAGGGGGCATCCACCTCGGCGAGGTACCGCGCGCGGGTGGGCTCGTCCAGGAACGCCGCGCGGAACGAGTTGCGGGCCAGCGCGCGCAGCGCTCCGTCGTCCAGCCCGAACGCGTCCCGGACCGCCGCGTAGTTGTCCCAGGCGTAGCCGCCGAAGTAGGCGGGATCGTCGGAGTTGACGGTGACCAGCAGGCCGGCGTCCAGCATCGCGGGCAGCGGGTGCGCGGCGATGGTGTCGACCACCCGCAGCCGGACGTTGGACAGCGGGCACACGGTCAGCGGGGTCTGCTCGCGGGCCAGCCGGGCGACCAGCGCGGGGTCCTCCAGGCAGCGCACGCCGTGGTCGATGCGGTGCACGCCCAGCACGTCCAGCGCCTCCCGCACGTAGTCGGCGGGCCCCTCCTCACCGGCGTGCGCGACCCGGTGCAGCCCGGCGTCCCTGGCCCGGTCGAACACCTCGGCGAACAGCCCGGGCGGGTGCCCCACCTCCGCCGAGTCCAGCCCCACCCCGACCAGCCGGTCCAGGTACGGCCCGGCGGCGGCGAAGGTGTCCAGCGCGGAGCGCGGGCTCTGGTCCCGCAGGAAGCACATGATCAGACCGGTGGTGATGCCGTGCCGCTCCGGCGCGGCGTCCAGCGCCCGGGTCAGCCCACCGATCACGGTGCCGATGGGCACTCCCCTGCCGGTGTGCGCCTGCGGGTCGAAGAAGATCTCCGCGTGCCGCACGCCCTGCGCGCGGGCGCGCACCAGATAGGCCTCGGCCAGCTCCGCGAAGTCGTCCTCGGTGTGCAGCACGCACATCAGCTCGTAGTACAGCCGCAGGAAGGAGCCGAGGTCGTCGAACGCGTACGCGGCGCGCAACGCCTCCACCGAGGGGTACGGCAGCCGCACGCCGTTGCGCGCGGCCAGGGTGAACGCCAGCTCGGGTTCCAGCGTGCCCTCGATGTGCACGTGCAGCTCGGCGAGCGGGATGGGCCGTTCGGACATCGGCAGAACCTACCGCTGCTCCGGTTGCGGGTGCGTGGCCAGCCACTGGGCGACCGGCAGCGGGTGCTCGGAGCGGTACCCGGTGGGCAGCTCGACGTCCCCGGCGACCGTCCGGTAGCGCACCGGCCAGGACAGCACCCCGTCGAACGCGCGCGGGTCGGCGGCCATCATCGCGGCGTAGTCCCGCACCGCCCGCACGTACCGCACGTCGTTGTTGTAGCGGTGCAGCGCCCGATCCAGCCAGGCCGGGTCGGCGGCCCCGTTCGCGACACCGGTGGCCGGGGCACCGTTCGCGGCGGCGCCGTTCGCGGCGGCGCCGTTCGCGGCGGCGCCGTTCATGGCGAGGTAGTTCGCCGCGCCGAGCACCGCGTCGCGCGGGTTCCACACGTCACCGCCGAGGCCGTAGCGCGCCCAGGTGGCCGGCATGAACTGCATCGGCCCCTGCGCGCCCGCGCTGGACAGGCCGACGACCCGGCCCATCCGCGTCTCCACCAGGTTGATCGCGGCGAGCACCGTCCAGTCCACCCCGAACCGCCGCTGCGCCTCGGAGTAGTACCCGCGCAGCTGGTCGGCGGGCAGCGGGTCGATGATCCGCCAGGACGGCAGGTTGACCCCGGGCGGGCCGGCGAGGTCGTTGAGCTGGCGGTCGGCGTCCACCGCGAGCGCCACCTGGCCGCGCAGCGCGGGGGTGACCGCGCCGGCCACGGCTGTGTCCCAGTCCGGGTGCACCGCCAGCACCGCATAGGCCTGCTGGGCGCGGCGGCCGGCCTCCGCCCGCGCGTCAGGCGCGGCGCCCGGGTCGTGCAGCACGGTGTCGGCGGCGGCGATCCGGCAGGCGGCGGCCGCGGCGTTCTCCACCGGCGGGCACTCGGCGCCCGGGGAGCCCGAGCGGTGCGCGCAGCCCGCCGCGGCGACGAGCAGCAGTGCCGCGAACGGTGCGGCGATCCGGCGACCCACGCGGCCGCACGCTAGTGGGTCGGCTCGGGGCGGTTCGCACCCCACCGGTCCCGGTGCACCGCGGCGGCCAACGGGCGGCGGCTGCGCCACCCGTGCCGCTCCAGGTCGGGCACGGTCTCCAGGTGGCTGACCGGCCCGAGGCACAGCCAGGCCACCGGCCGCACGTCCCCCGGCATGCCGAGCAGCTCGGCCAGGTACGCCTCGTCGTAGAAGGACACCCAGCCGACGCCGAGGTCCTCCGCGGTGGCGGCCAGCCACAGGTTCTGGATGGCCAGGCACACCGAGTAGAGCCCGGCGTCCGGGATGGTGTGCCGGCCGAGCACGGCGGGTGCGCCGCGCCGGGCGTCGTACCCGACGACCACGGACAGCGTCGACTCCAGGATCCCGTCGATCTTGATGTTCCGGAACGTGCCGGCCCGCTCGCCGTCCAGCGTGGCCGCGAACTCGGCGCGTCGCCGCTGCACGTGCTGGTGAAAGGTACGGCGGATGCTCGGGTCGGTGACCAGCACGAAGTCCCACGGCTGGCTCAGCCCGACGCTGGGCGCGGCGTGCGCGGCGGTGAGCACCCGCTCCAGCACGGCGTCGTCGACCGGCCCGCCGGTGAACTGGCCGCGCACGTCCCGGCGGCGGAAGATCACGTCGTAGAGCCGCGCGGCGTCGCCCCCGGTCACGGGCGGGAGCCGGCGACCGCGCCGAGCGCCGGCCGCTGCGGGAACATGGACGCCACCCGACGCAGCAGCCGCTCGGCGGGCCGCTCGATCACGTAGTGCAGTGCGGCGGCCAGCAGCGTGGCGATCACCAGGAACCCGACCAGCCCGACGGCGCCGGCGATCCCGCCCACGTTGTCGTCCCACCAGCCCCAGCGCTGGGTGACCTGGAACAGCGGCTCGTGCACCAGGTACAGCGCGAACGACCACTCGCCGAGCCGGACCAGTGGTCGCTTGCCGAACCAGCTCTCCCCGGACCGCAGCTCGGTGGCTGTCGAGCTCAGCAGCAGCACGACCAGGAACGGGATGGCCAGGAACGCTACCAGCGGCCGGTTGACCGGCTCGCCGGTGTGCAGGGTGAACCGGGTGAAGCCCGCGGTGAGCGCCAGCAACCCGAGCGCGGCGGCGCCCCAGGTCCAACCGGGGGTGCGGATCCGCAGGCCCAGCGTGGTGGCCCGGGCCGCGAGCATGCCGAGCAGGAACTCACCGAACCGGTACGGCGGGAAGATGTAGAACAGGTAGTGCCACTGCTCGCTCGTCACGACGCCGTCCATCAGCAGCGGGGTGAGCAGTTGCGCGGCCATCGTCGCCGCGGCGGTGACCAGCACGCCGCGCGGTCCGAGCCGCCGCACCAGCAGCACCGCGCACGGGAAGAGCAGGTAGAAGAACATCTCGCAGGACAGCGACCAGCTGACGAAGTTGCCCACGAAGTAGATCGACTGGTGCGGGTCCCAGGCCTGGGCCATCAGCAGCACGGCGGTCTGCTCGAACGAGTCGGGGACCTTCACCTCCTCGACCACGATGGTGAACCAGGCGATCATCAGCGCCGTGTTCAGCGGCCAGATCCGGCTGAACCGCAGCCACCAGAACCGGGTCAGCGGCTGCGACGAGTACGACCAGGTGAGCACGTAGCCGGAGAGCAGGAAGAAGAACGTGACACCGACGTAGCCGTACCCGGTGGCCACGGTGAGCGAACGGGAGTCGGCGAACTGCGAGCCCACGTGCACCAGCACGACGGCGAGCGCCCCGAAGTAGCGCAGCCCGGTGAGGCTGTTCAGGCGCGCGCGGCGCGGTGGCGCCGCGCCGGTCGGCGCGGCGCTGTCCGGCGCGACTTTCGTCGGCACAGTGCTCGTCGGCGCGGTGTCGGCCGGTACGGGGGCCGCCGATGGCCGGTCCTGCTGGATGGTCATGCGGTGCGACCGCCGTTCGGCCACGAGGCGATTCGGCGGGCGGGCATCGACTCCCTCTCTTACGACTCGCGCCCCGGTGAGGTCGCGGCTGTCGCCCACGCATCTTGCCTGCCGCGACTCGCCGCATCTCGAATGGGGTTGCAATAACACACGTGACCAGCGAGAATTTCCGGCTGGTCGCTCGGACTCGAGCTAAACGTGGTCCCGGTCACATTTGGTGGCGCTG
>DASXJJ010000087.1:0-2321 GCA_036497465.1 Pseudonocardia sp.
GGAGACCGCCGGTGACCGGCGCGACCGCCGCCGGCGCGACGGCGGCCGCGCCGGGCTGATGTCGCCGGTGGCCGCCGGGCGGCCGCTCGCCGCCGGCCGCCGGGACCTCGTCGCGGCCCCCCGCCGGTCGTCGCGGTGGGCGGCTCTCCCGGCGCCCCGGGCCACTGAGCGACCGCTGAGGGCCCGGGCGGTGGGTAATGTCCGTCACGCGATGCACTCGGGGGGCGCGGCGGGTCGCCCCGTCGTCGCCAGCGCAGCTTCCTTCGATGTCAGAAGGGCGGCCATGACCGACACCTTCATGCCGACTCTTGCACCCGCTCCCGCGCCGGTCCACGAGTGCGAGCTTCGGCTGCACGGCCAGCGGGTTCCGTACCTGGAGGCCGGCGCCGACAGCGGCGGCCCCGTGGTGGTCCTCGTGCACGGGCTGGCCAGTAACGGGGGCACCTGGGCCGGGGTGCTGCCCACGCTCGGCGCCCACGTGCACGCCATCGCACCCGACCTGCTGGGCAGCGGCGACGCCGACAAGCCGCGCAGCGCCGACTACTCCGTGGGGGCGCACGCCGCCCGGCTGCGCGACCTGATGCGCGAGCTCGGGGTGGACCGGGCCGGGCTGGTCGGGCACTCCTACGGCGGCGGGGTGGCGATGACCTTCGCCTACCAGTTCCCGGAGCGCACCGAGCGGCTGGCGCTGATCGCCAGCGGCGGCCTGGGCCCGGACCTCACCATCGCGCTGCGGCTGGCCAGCCTGCCCGGCGCGACGCTGACCGCGCACGCCCTGGCCACCGTGCTCCCCCGGTGGCTGACCTCGGCCGGCCGGCGCACCCTGGCCGGGCTGGGGCTGGTGCCCGAGCCCGACCTGGACGCCCTGGCCCGCGCGGTCGGCTCGCTGAGCGACCGGGAGTCCCGGCAGGCATTCACGCATACCGTGCGCAGCACCGTGTGCTGGTCCGGCCAGCGGCTGGCCGCCGCCGACCGGCTGTACCTGCTGGCCGGGCTGCCCACGCTGCTGGTGGCCGGCCGCCGGGACAGCTGCATCCCGCACCAGCACAGCCTGGCCGCGCACGAGGTGCTGCCGAACAGCCGGCTGGAGGTGCTCGACGCCGGACACTTCCCGCACCAGGAGCACCCGGCCGTGGTCGGCGGCCTGCTCGCCGAGTTCCTGGCCGCCCGCGCGGTCACCCAGCTGCCCACGCCCCGCGCCGCCGCCTGCTGAGCCCGCGGGGGTGAGCAGGCCAGCGCGTCGAGAACCCATTCAGCTCAACCCCGGCTCGGTGCTAGCCACGCGTCTTTCGCCCGCCACAGGTGTTCGCCGAACCGGCCGTCACCGACCCGGCCGGCGTAATCGTGGAGTTGCTGGGGCTACGCCGACGTGTCGATGCTCTGCGCCGACGGCGAGGCAAGCCGCCTCGTCCTCGACGGGTCGGTGACGATGACGTCGATGGACCCGTCGTCGAACTCCGGGGATCACGTTGCGCGAAGGGATCACCGCCCTCCTCAGGACGCTGCAAGCACTCCGGCGGTTCGTTTGAGTCGCTGTGCGCACAGACAACCCAGCGCTGCGGTGTCGGTCGGTGTCCGGCACGGACGTTCTGGTTTCTCCATTCGGGGCCACAGGGCGGATCGTCGCAGCTACCGTCCGTTCACCAGCGGAATGCTGTTGAGCAGGGTGGACGGAGGACATGGTGTCGGCCGAAGCACCATCGAGAGGTGCTACCGGATGGAAGGCGGTCAGCGCCAGCGCGGGCTTGTTCGACATGGCCGGCACGTCGGCACAGTGGGTGTCCACCGACGCGGCGGCCGAACAACGGGAGCTGGCTGCAGCGCTGCGTCGCTCCTACCAACGCATGGTCAACTACCAGGCGGCGGCGCTGTCCGAGCCATTGACCGCGGCGGCGCTGGCACCACTGGCCGATCGGGGCTGGCGGATCATGCACGATCGACAGTGCCCGGGCAGCAGCCGGGCGAACGTCGACCATCTCGCCATCGGCCCGGGCGGGGTCGCAGTGATCGACACCAAGGACTGGTCACTACCGGTGCAGGTGCGTGATGGCCGCCTGTGGTGCGGCAATGACGATTACCACGAGGACACCGTGGAGAAGATCCTCGCGCTCGCCGGCGCGGTCGAGGAGCTTCTCATCGACGTCTCGGGCAGCGACCCAGGGCTGGATATCCGAGAGCAGAACAGGTTGCACCTGCGTGATCACCTACCTATCGGCCTGCCCGGCCAGGGCGCGCTCCATGCCCCGGCGCACCGCGTCGATCAGGTAGGGTCGCAGCCGCTCGGCGGGCACGATCTCGTGCACCGAGCCGACCCGCTGGGC
>DASXJJ010000088.1:0-5049 GCA_036497465.1 Pseudonocardia sp.
GCAGTAGGCTGGCGCGACGTGATCCCGAACGTGCTGGCCAACCGCTACGCGAGCGCCGAGATGGCGCACCTGTTCTCCCCGGAGCACAAGATCGTGCTGGAACGCCGGCTGTGGCTGGCGGTGTTGCGCGCGCAACGCGAGCTCGGGGTCGATGTCCCGGACGGCGCCGTGGCGGACTACGAGCGGGTCGTCGAGCGGGTCGACCTGGCCAGCATCGCCGAGCGGGAGCGGGTCACCCGGCACGACGTGAAGGCCCGGATCGAGGAGTTCAACGCGCTCGCCGGGCACGAGCACGTGCACAAGGGGCTGACCAGCCGTGACCTGACCGAGAACGTCGAGCAGGCGCAGGTGCTCGGCGCGCTGAGGCTGATCGCCGACCGCAACGTCGCCGTGCTCGCCCGGCTGGCCCGGCGCGCCGGGGAGTACCGCGAGCTGGCGATGGTCGGGCGCAGCCACAACGTCGCTGCCCAGGCCACCACGCTGGGCAAGCGGTTCGCCGGGGCCGCCAACGAGCTGATGATCGCCCAGCGGCGGCTGGTGGAGCTGACCGAGCGCTACCCGCTGCGCGGCATCAAGGGGCCGATGGGCACCGGTCAGGACATGCTCGACCTGCTCGGCGGCGACATCGCGAAGCTCGCCGAGCTGGAGCGGCGGGTGGCCGCCCACCTCGGCTTCGAGCACGTGCTGGTCAGCGTGGGGCAGGTCTACCCACGCAGCCTGGACTACGACGTGCTGAGCGCGCTGGTCCAGGTCGCCGCCGGCCCGTCGAGCCTGGCCACCACGATCCGGCTGATGGCCGGCCAGGAGCTGGTCACCGAGGGTTTCCAGCCCGGGCAGGTCGGTTCCAGCGCGATGCCGCACAAGATGAACACCCGGTCCTGCGAACGGGTCAACGGGCTGGCGGTGGTGCTGCGCGGCTACGCCGGCATGGTCGGCGAGCTGGCCGGCAACCAGTGGAACGAGGGGGACGTGTCCTGCTCGGTGGTCCGCAGGGTGGCGCTGCCGGACGCGTTCTTCGCCCTGGACGGGATGCTCGAGACGTTCCTGACCGTGCTCGACGAGTTCGGCGCCTACCCGGCGGTGGTCGCCAAGGAGCTGGACCGTTTCCTGCCGTTCCTGGCCACCACCAGCGTGTTGATGGCCGCTGTGCGCGCCGGGGTCGGCCGGGAGACCGCGCACGAGGCGATCAAGGAGCACGCGGTGGCGGTGGCTCTGGCCATGCGCGAGCAGGGGCAGGCGGAGAACGATCTGCTCGACCGGCTCGCCGCCGACTCCCGGCTGGGCCTGGCCCCCGGCACGCTGAGCCTCGGCGACCCGCTGGGCTACACCGGGGCGGCCGCCGCGCAGACCGACGAGGTGATCCGGCTGGTCGACGAGGTGGTCAAGGCCAACCCGGACGCCGCGAGCTACACCCCCGCGCCGATCCTCTGAGCCGAGGCGGCCCGGCACGTCGCGCGCCGGGCACGGTCGCGCGCCGGCGGGGTCGACGCGGCCGGGCGCCGCGCGCGGTGGCCGGGCGCGGCCGGGGCACGGTCGCGCGCCGGGGCGAACTCGCGCCGGCGGGACTCGGACGGGTCAGGCGTCGCGCTGGGCGAAGGTGCGCCGGTAGTCGGTGGGGGTGACGCCCACGACGCGGTGGAAGTGGTGGCGCAGCAGGGCGGGGCTGCCGAACCCGCACTCCCTGGCCACCTCGTCCACCCCGAGCTGGGTGCCTTCCAGCAGCTCACGCGCGCGCAGCACCCGCTGCACGGACAGCCACCGGCGCGGCGTGGTGCCGGTCTCCGCGACGAACCGCCGGGCGAACGTGCGCTCGGACATCCGCGCGCGCCGGGCCAAACCGGCCACGGTGTGCTCGGTGTCCAGGGTGGACAGCATCCAGGTGAGCACCGGCTCCAGGCTGTCCACCGAGCACTCCGGGACCGGGATCGCGATGTACTGGCGCTGGCCGCCGTCGCGCTGCGGGGGCACCACCATCCGCCGGGCGATCGCGGTGGCGGCGGCACTGCCCACCTCGCGGCGCACCAGGTGCAGGCAGGCGTCGATGCCGGCGGCGGTGCCGGCGCTGGTGATGATGTCGCCGTCGTCCACGAACAGCACGTCGGGGTCGACGCGCGCGGCGGGGTACCGGCTGGCGAAGTCGGCCACGTGCCGCCAGTGCGTGGTGCACCGCCGCCCGTCCAGCAGCCCGGCCTCGGCGAGCAGGTAGGCCCCGCTGCACACCGACAGCAGGGTGGCTCCGGCGGCGGCCGAGGCGCGCAGCGCGTCGAGCACCTCCGGCGGGTAGCCGGGTCCGCCGTCGGGGCGGATGGTCGCGGCGGGAACGGCGACCAGGTCGGCCCCGACCAGCCCGTCGAGCCCGTGCTCGGGGATCAGCCGCAGCCCGACGCTGGCCTCGACGGGCTCGCCGGCCCGGGGCCCGCACACCCGGTACTCGAACGCCGGGACGCCCTCGTCGGTGCGGTCGATCCCGAAGACCTCGCAGATGACCCCGAACTCGAAGGGGGCCACGCCGTCGATCAGCACGGCCGCGACCGTGCGCAGCATCCCTCCAGCATAGTGGCAGTTTTTTGTGCAAGGAGGTCAGAGCAGCCACTGTTGGCAGGAATTGGTGCTGCGCATGATAACTGCCATGACTGGATACCTGCTGATGGCGATCGTGATGGGGCTGCTCTGGTACGGCCTGGAGCGCAACCACGCGCGCAACGCCGCGCTGTTCACCCGGCTGCCGTTCGGGATGGACGCCGAGAACCGGGACACCGCCCGCTTCCGGGCCGAGCTGCGCGCCGCCCGCGACCACGAGCGGTTACCGTGAGCACGCACTGATCGATCACCGGGGAGGAACGCGCGTGGAGCTGGTGCACTCGGGCAAGGTGCGCGAGGTCTACACCGACCGGGGCGACATCGTGCTCGTCGCCAGCGACCGGGTCTCGGTCTACGACGTCGTGCTGCCCACCCCGATCCCGGACAAGGGCGCGCTGCTCACCCAGCTGTCGCTGTGGTGGTTCGACCGGACCGCCGACCTGGTGGCCAACCACGTGATCTCCGCGGCCGACGTGCCGGACGAGGTCAGGGGGCGGGCCATCCGGTGCCAGCGGCTGGAGATGTTGCCGGTGGAGTGCGTGGCGCGCGGCTACCTCACCGGCTCCGGGCTCACCGACTACCGCCGCACCGGGTCGGTCTCCGGCGTCGGGCTCCCGGACGGGCTGATGGACGGTTCCCGACTGCCGGAGCCGATCTTCACGCCGAGCAGCAAGGCGCCGATGGGCCAGCACGATGAAGCGATCGGCTACGCCGACGTGGTCGACCTGGTCGGCGCGGAGACCGCCGAGACGCTGCGGGAGACGACCCTGACGCTCTACCACCGGGGCGCCGAGCTGGCCGCGAGGAACGGCGTGCTGATGGCCGACACCAAGTTCGAGTTCGGCCGCGCCGCCGACGGCACCCTGACCCTGGGCGACGAGATCTTCACCTCCGACTCCTCCCGGTACTGGCCGGCCGACGAGTGGGAGCCGGGGCACGCGCAGAACTCGTTCGACAAACAGATCGTGCGCGACTGGGCGGCCGGCACCGGCTGGGACAAGACCGCGCCCGGACCGGCGGTCCCGGACGAGATCGTCGACCACACCCGCCGCCGGTACGTCGAGCTCTACGAGCGGATCACCGGTCGACGGTGGCCGTGAGAGGCGCGTGTGACCAGAGTAACAAACGGGGCAAATGAGCTGGTCAGCGACCGTTTTCGCTCTGTGAACGCAGGGTAACCCAGCGCACCGGGACACGCCGGGAGCGGGCGAAAGGACACCCACCATGGCCTACACCCCCATGAGCCACGTCGGCCTCGACACCTTCCCCTCCGACGATCACGGCCCGTTCTACGACCACCGCGCCGACCTGATCGCGGTGCAGGGCAACCTCTTCGACGGCGAGGCGATCCATCGTTCCTACCGGGGCCGCCCGCCCGGCGTGCAACTGCTCGCGGTCACCAGCCGGCGGCTGATGATGATCGAGGCGATCACCTTCAAGGGCCGGACCGCGCTCAGCTCCATCCCGTTCGGTCGCGTCACCTCGGTGCACTTCCTGAGCACCGAGGACCAGCCGATCGAGACCACCAGGGTGGTCGGGATCCGGGTGATGACCGCGCTGTTCGAGTTCGAGGCGGTGGACGCCGAGCAGGCCCGCGAAGCCCACGATCTGGTCGTCTGGAGCGTGACCCACGGCTGAGTCCTTCGCCGGACCGTCGAGGACATGTTCCCGTCCCGTCAGGGCGACGTCACCTCCGTCGGGCTTCATGGTGGAGTGACCTCGTTGATCATCTCGCTGTCCGGAGTGTCCGAGCAGAACCTGGCGAGCTGTGCCGAGTTCGCCACCGACCTCGACGCTCGCCGGGTGCCCGTCTCCTGGCTGCTGCCGCCGCGGCCCGCCCACGGGCGGCACCGGCCGGACGGGCCGATCGTCGTGTGGCTGCGCTCCCGGGTGGCCGCCGGCGACGCGCTGGTGCTGCACGGCTACGACCACACCACCGACCCGATCGGCCGCTGGTCCACCGGCCACGCTCGGGTGATTGGGCGACGGGCCGAGTTCGCCACGCTGCCCCGGCACGAGGCCGCGTTGCGGCTGATCGCGGCCACCCGCGCGGTCACCGACCTCGGGCTGCCCACCGACGTGTTCGCGCCGCCGCGCTGGCTCGCCTCGGAGGGCACCCTGCAGGCGCTGCGCGGGCGCGGCTTTCGGGTCTGCGCGGACAGCACCGGCGTGCGACTGCTCGGCCGGCACGCCCAGCAGGATCAGGTGCTGCGCGGCCGGGTGCTGATCATCCGCGCGGCCCGCGCCGCCGCCGGCCCGGAACCCGCCGAGGCCTGGCGGCACCGCTCGCTGGTCGGTGCGGTCGGTCGGGTGGCGAAGCGCGGCGGGCCGGTACGGCTGGACGTGGCGGCCTGCGACGTGACGCGCCCGCTGGTGCGCCGCGCGCTGTCCGACGCGATCGACGCCGCGCTGCGGGCCGGCGCCGTGCCGGCCAGCTACCGGGTTCCGGTCCCCGCCGTCGCTCCGCTG
>DASXJJ010000089.1:0-44114 GCA_036497465.1 Pseudonocardia sp.
GGAGCCGTCGGCGGCATCGGCGACGGGCTCGGCGGAGCCGTCGGCGGCATCGGCGACGGGCTCGGCGGCGTGGTCGGCAACGTGGGCGGCACCGTCGGCGGCATCGGCGACGGGCTCGGCGGCGCCGTCGGCAACGTGGGCGGCACCGTCGGCGGCGTGGGTCAAGGCCTGGGCAACACCGTCGGTGATCTCGGCGGTGATCTCGGCGGCACGCTCGGCGGGATCGGTGGCGGGCTCGGCCCCACACTCGGCAACGTCGGTGGCGGCCTCGGCACCACGGTCGGCGACCTGGGCGGCAACGTGGGCAACGTGGTCACCGACCTCGGCGGCTCCGTGGGCAACACCGTCACCGACCTGGGCGGAAGCCTCGGCGGCGCCGTCACCGACCTGGGTGGCGGCCTCGACGACACGGTCACCGACCTGGGCGGGAGCCTCGGCGGCGCCGTCACCGACCTCGGCGGCGGCCTGGGCGACACGCTCGGCGGCACTCTCGGCGGCATCCCGATTGTCGGTGGGGTGGGCGCGGCGGTCGGCCAGACGGTCGGCGACCTGACCGGCACGGTCGGCGGCACCGTCGACAACCTGACCGGCACCGTCGGCGACACGCTCGGCAGCGTCACCGACACGCTCGGCGACACGCTCGGCAGCGTCACCGGCACGGTCGGCGACACGCTCGGCGGCACCGTCGGCAGCGTCACCGGAGCCCTCGGCGGCACCGTCGGCGGCGTCACCGGCGCGCTGGGCGACACGGTCGGCGGGCTGACCGGCGGGCTCGGCGGCGTCGTGGACGGCCCGCTCGGCAACACCCTCGGCGGCGTCACCGACGTCCTCGGCGGCGTGACCGCCCCGGTCGGCGACACCCTCGATGGCGTGACCGGCGGGGCGGGCGACCTCGTCAGCGGGCTCACCGGGGCGACGGGCGGCACCGTGAACGCCCTGGGCGACACCGTCGGCGGTGTCACCGGCACCGTCGGCGACACCGTCAGCGGCGTGACCGGCAGCCTCGGCGACACCGTCACCGGCGTGACCGGCAGCCTCGGCGACACCGTCACCGGCGTGACCGACAGCCTGGGCGACACCGTCACCGGCGTCACCGGCGACCTGGGCGACACCGTCACCGGCGCGACCGGCACCGTCGGCGGCCTCACCGACACCGTCGGCGGCCTCGCCGGCAGCCTCGGCGACGTGGCCGGCCTCGGCCAGGTCGCGTCCGGAGGGATCCCGCTCCTCGGGGACGCCACCAGCCTGCTCGGCGGCACCACCCCGGCCACCAACACAACCGCCCCGGCCGCCTCCCCCCTCGACACCGTCACCGGCCTCCTCGGCGGCACCACCACCCCGACCAGCGACGCCGGCAACGCCGCAACCTCCCTGCTCGACCCGGCCGTCAGCACCGTCACCGGGCTCGCCGGTGGCACGACCCCCACCCCCGACGCCACGACCCCCGCGGCCAGCTCCCCGCTCGACCTCGGGACCGTCACGAGCCTGCTCGGCGGGACCACCCCCACGACCGACACCACCGCCCCAGCC
This sequence comes from Pseudonocardia sp., assembly GCA_036497465.1. Taxonomy (GTDB): domain Bacteria; phylum Actinomycetota; class Actinomycetes; order Mycobacteriales; family Pseudonocardiaceae; genus Pseudonocardia. The sequence continues at coordinate 1,531 of DASXJJ010000089.1, forward strand.
AGCTCCACCGGCTCCCTCCTCGACCCGGCGGTCGGTGCCGTCGCCTCGGTCGCCGCGCCGGTCACCGACGCGCTGGCCGGAATCGCACCGGCACCCGCCGCGGCCAGCACGCCAGCCACCCCAGCGGCCAGCACGCCAGCCACCCCAGCGGCGAGCACGCCTGCCACCCCGGCGGCCGAGTCGGCGGCACCGGCGGCGACCCAGGTGACCGACACCGCCGGCCAGACCGCCGACACCGCGGCCCAGGGGGCGGCAGCGGCCACCCAGGTCGCCGAGGCGGCGGCTCCTCCGGCGGCCCAGGCGGCTGCCCCGGCAGCCGCGGCGGCCACCCAGGCCGCCGACTCGGTGAGCCAGGTCGCGGGCGCCGCGACCCAGACCCTGGGCGGAGCGCTCGGCGGGGTCACCGGGGCCGTCGGCGGGCTGACCGGTGTGCTCGGCGGCTCCGGGTCCACCGGCTCGCAGGCAACGGATCCGGCCCCGGCCGGGTCCGCCCTCAGCGGCCTGACCCAGGCGATCTCCGCCAAGGACTCGGCCAGCACCCCCTCGGCCAGCACGCCCTCGGCCGGCTCGACTGCGAGCAGCGCGGGATCGACCAGCGCGCCGGCGACGAGTTCGTCCTCGGCCAGCACCCCGGCCAGCACCCCCGCCAGCACCCCGGCCAGCAGCTCGGCCACCAGCTCGGCCACCAGCCCGGCCAGCAGCCCGGCCACCAGCTCGGCCAGCAGCCCGGCCAGCAGCTCGTCCAGCACGCCGGCCAGCAGCTCGTCCAGCACGCCGTCGAGCAGCTCGTCCAGCTCGCCGTCGGGCGGGTCGGCCCTCAGCGCCCTCACCCCGTCGATCAGCCACTCCGACGCGGTGTCGGACACGGCGCGCTCCACCACCGGGGCGGTCGGGTCGCTGCTGGGGTCGGGTAGCAAGTCCTCGTCGTCCACGAGCAGCTCCAGCTCCGCCAAGTCGAGCTCCAGCTCCGCCAAGTCCAGCTCCGGCTCCGCCAAGTCGAGCTCCAGCCCCAGCTCCGCGAAGTCCAGCTCCAGCTCCAGCAAGTCGAGCTCCAGCTCCGCGAAGTCCAGCTCCAGCTCCAGCTCGGACGACTCGGACAGCTCGAGCTCGTCGTCGGGCAGCAGCCGGGATTCGGACAGCTCGAGCAGCTCCAGCCGCTCGAGCAGCGACTCGGACTCCGGCGGCTCCAGCTCCAGCGGCTCCAGCTCCAGCCACTCGGACTCCGACTCCGACTCGGGCGGCTCGGGCTCGAGCAGCTCCGGCCACGACAGCGGCGGCTCGGACGGCGGTAGCTCCAGCCACGACAGCGGCGGCTCCAGCGGCGGCTCCAGCGGCGGCTCCGGCGGTGGTCACGGCAAGTAGAAGCTCGCCCCCCGGCGGCGGACGGCCCCTCCCACCACACGGTGGGCGGGGCCTTTCGTCGTCGGCGTACGGTAACCGGCGACGCGGCTACGCGGCGGGTTCGGCGAGCAGCTCGGCGGCGCGCCGCGCGGCGGGCCCGCCCATCGCGGCCACCACGGACTCCAGCTCCGCCCGGCGGCCCCGGGCCAGCGCCTGCTCGACGAGGTCCTCCAGCATGCCGTCGTCGGCCAGCGCCGGGCTCCCGCCGATCAGCCGCAGCGTCGGCTCGCTCAGCCGGCTCGCCACCCCGAGCAGCTCGGGCACCGCGCCGTGCCGGGTCGCGGTGCGCAGCACCCATCCGAGCCGCTCGTCGTCCAGCGCCGCGAAGAACGTCTCGCCCAGCTCGGACCGCGGCCCGTCGTCCAGCCGGGACAGCAGCGACAGGCCGGCCAGCAGCGGCTCCTCGCCGGTCGCCGCGGACCGCACGATCGATTCCACCCGCTGCCGGGGCAACAGCCGGACGATCACGGCGAGCCGCCGCGGTGTGTCGGTCAGCGCCGCCGTCATCAGCAGCCCCACGTCGTCCGGGATGCCGCGCTCGAAGTCCTGGATCAGCTCGGGACCGGCGTAGTTCAGGAACCGGGACGCGGTGACGTACGCGCGCCGGACCATCAGCTCGTTGGCCGCGCCGACCAGCAGCGGGACCGGGATCACAGGGGCGAGCGCGCTGATGGTCCTGGGATCGAGGTAGGGCGCGCAGTCGGCCATGTAGCGGGCGGAGAGCAGGGCCAGCACGCCGGCCGCCCGGCCCGGGTGGGCCGTGCCGAGCGCCCCTGCCGCGCGGCCGGCCACCAGCGGGGGCACCAGCGCCTCGGACAGCTTGGCCACGAGCGCGTTGGGCACCAGCGGGGCGAGCTTGCTGACCCGGGCGAAGGTCTGCGCGTGCTCGTCGAACAGCACGTCGGAGATCCGCTCGCGCAGCGCCCGCAGCCGCGCGACGTCCAGCCGCTCGAGGCCGGCCAGGCGCTCCGGTTCCACGTCGACCGTCTCGGCGAGCATGATGATCTGGGCACGGGTGACGAGGTCGGTCATCGGTCCCCTTCAGCCGAACAGGATCTTGCGGGCCGGGCCGCGGACCAGCCGGGGCAGGTACCGCAGCACGTCGGAGAGCGCGGCGTCCAGCGCGCGGCGCTGGTCCTCCCTGGCCTGCTGGATCATGTCCAGCAGGGCCGAGGACTCGGCCGGGCTGAGCTGGTCGAGCACGTCAAGGTCGTCGCCCAGCTCGGCGCGCAGCGCCGCGACCGGACCACCGATGTCACCCGCCACCGGACACCCTCCCGTACGGCCGAACCCGGCCATCGTGGCGCCGCGTCGACCACGGCGTCGCGCGGTCGACTGTAACCCGCGGTTACACGACGATGGAACAGTTCCGGTGATGTGTTGCGCCGCGCGGGTAGCCGGTTCGCACGCCCGGCCTACCAGCCGCCCGTGGTCGGATTACTGAGAGTGGCGCTGAGCCCCGGCCGAGCCCGGCGGGGGCGCTGAGCTGGCCCAACCGGCCGAGGACGGGTCCGCCGATGCTGGCAAAACCGCAGCTCAGCCTTTGCACAGGCTTTTCACATCGGTGTACCTCTGCGGCGTCCATCCCCACCCCGAAGGGACACCCGACATGCGCGCACTGCAGATCGTCACCCGAGGCGTGGCACCGCTCGCGGTCGCCGCGGCCGCGGTCGGCCTGATGAGCACGGCCGCGTGGGCCAGCCCGGCCCAGCACCGCCCGCCGACGAGCGTGACCGCCGGCCAGTGCCGGGCCGGTCACGGGCACGTGGACAGGGACCGCTTCCACCCCCACCAGTTCCACTGCCAGGGCGGACGCTTCAGCGGTCGGTCGATCCGCTTCTGACCGCCGTCCGGAGGCCGACCCGACCCACCCCGAGCGGCCGGGTCGGCCTCCGTCGGCTCCGGCGGACCCGGTCAGCCGCGCACGGACCCGGTCAGCCGGTCACGTCCCGGCCGATGAGCTGCCGGGCCACGATCCACTGCTGCAGCTCGTTGGCGCCCTCGAAGATCTCCAGGATCTTGGCGTCCCGGTACATCTCCTCCAGCCGCACCGACTCACCGCTCTCCGACACCTTCCGGGCGAAGCCCAGCGCCCCGTGGATCTGGATGGCCTCGCGCACCAGGTCGTTGGCCAGCCGGGTGCCGTACGCCTTGGCCATCGCCGCCTCCGGTTCCGCCGAGCGATCACCGCGGTCGAGCAGGGTGGCCGCCTTCTGGTAGAGCGTGCGGGCGCACTCGATCTCGGTGGCGCGCTGGGCCATGGTGAACTGCCAGTGCTGCATCGCGCCGAGCGGCCCGCCGAACACCTGCCGGGTGCGCAGCCGCTGCACCGCGAGGTCCAGCGCCGCCTGCGCGACGCCCACGCCGGCCGCGCCGATCCCGATACGCCCCCGGACCAGCGCGGACAGCGCCACGCCGAGCCCGTTGCCCCAGTCGCCGAGCAGGTTCCCCTTCGGCACGGTGACGTCGGTGAACACGATGTCGGCGGTGATCTGGCCCCGGTGGCCCATCTTCAGGTCGGGCGCCCCGACCCGCACCCCGGGTGCGGACAGGTCGACCAGGAACATCGCCGCCCGGCTGCTGTCGTGGCCCGCGCGCACCAGCACCGACACCCAGCCGGCCACCACGCTGTTGGTGATCCACCGCTTGCGGCCGTTCAGCACGTACCCGTCGGCGGTCTCCGCGGCGACCGTCCGCATCCGCTCGGCGGTGAGGTCGGAGCTGGTCTCCGGCTCGGTGGTGGCGAACGAGAACGCGGTGCGCCCGCTCACCAGCTCCGGGATCAGTCGGGCCCGCAGCTCCTCGGAGGCGTAGGTCAGGGTCTGCGGAACCAGGATGCACTGGCCGTCGTACACCCCGGCCATCGAGCTGGAGTGGTAGGCGATCTCCTCGGTGACCGTGCAGGTGCCGAGCATCGGGTGCTCCAGGCCTGCGCCGTAGTCCGCGCCGAACGGCACCGCGAACAGGCCCTCCTCGGCCAGGCCCTGGAACGCCGTCCACGGGAAGCTCTCCGCCGACTCCTCCCGCAGCCCGATCTCCCTGGCGTGCGGGGCCAGCCGGTTCTCCACCGCCTTGCGGGCGCGGGACCGCAGCTCCACGGTCTCGGCGGGCAGCCACACGTCGTGGGTCATCCGGTCCTGGGTGCGCGGCACCTCGGTTGCGCCGGTGGGGGCGGTGTCGGTCATCGTCGGTGGCTCCTGGGATCGGCGGTGCTCGGAGAAGGGGCGGTGCTCGGAGAAGGGGCGGCGGATGTCGGCGGAGAGCCTGCGGGGTCAGGGTGCACCAGGCCGTGCAGCACCAGCTCGGCGAGCTGCTGGTAGGCCTCGCCGTCGGCCAGCCCGGTGGCGGCGGCGACCTCCCGGCGCTGGATGCGCACCATCACCGAGGTGACCGCATCGGCCACGAACGCGGCGTGCACCTGGCGGAACGCGGCGAGGGCCACCCCGTCGTCGATCAGCTCGGTGACCCGGCGGGCGGCGTGCCTGGTGTTGCGCTCGTACACCTCGGCGGCCGGCGGGAAGGCCGCCAGGTCGGCGTGGAACCGGGTCGAGGCCGGGGCCAGCTCGGCGGCCACCGCGCGCAGGTAGGCCACGATCCGGGCCGCCGGGTCGGCGGGCGCGCGGGAGGCGGCCTCCACCCGCTCGGTGGCTCGCCGGAAGAAGTGCACCACGGCCGCGCGCACCAGCTGCTCCTTGCTGCCGGCCAGCCCGTAGAGGGTGCGCTTGGAGCAGTGCAGCCGGGCGGCCAGGTCGTCCAGGGTGAGGTGGGCGAAGCCCTCGGCCAGGCACAGCTCCACCAGGTCGTCGAGCAGCTGCTCCCGCCGAGCCGTTCCTCGGCGGACGGGGGTGGACATGTCGACTATTGTAACCGGTACCCAAGTTCCATTGTTAGTACCGTTACGGTGACGACCAAGGGAAGCCCACGATGCCTGTCGACCGGATGTTGCCCACCTCCGAGGCCGAGGACGGCGCTGGAGGAGCTGGGGGCACGGTGGGCCGCCGTGGCCGTGGCCACCAGCGTGCACAGCCTCTCGTGCTTCCCGCTGGTCACGTTCGGCACGCCCGAGCAGCGACAACGCTGGCTGCCGGACATGCTCGGCGGCGGCACCGTCGGCGGGTACAGCCTGTCCGAGCCGCAGGCCGGGTCGGACGCCGCCGCGCTGCGCTGCAAGGCGGAGAGGACCGACGGCGGGTACCGGATCTCGGGCACCAAGTCGTGGATCACCCACGGTGGAAGGGCGGACTTCTACACGCTGTTCGCCCGCACCGGTGAGGGCAGCCGGGGGGTGTCCTGCTTCCTGGCCCCGGGCACGGCCGACGGCCTGACCTTCGGCGCGCCCGAGGGGAAGATGGGCCTGCACGCGGTGCCCACCACGGAGGCGGTCTGGGACGGCGCGGTGCTGGAGGCGGAGCGCCTGGTCGGCGCCGAGGGGCAGGGGCTGCAGATCGCGTTCAGCGCGCTGGACTCCGGGCGGCTGGGCATCGCGGCCTGTGCCACCGGGCTGGCACAGGCGGCGCTGGACGCGGCGGTCGACTACGCGAACGAGCGCGAGACGTTCGGCCGCAAGATCGTCGACCACCAGGGGCTCGGGTTCCTGCTCGCCGACATGGCGGCGGCCGTGGACTCCGCGCGCGCGACCTACCTCGACGCCGCCCGCCGCCGCGACGCCGGCCGCCCCTACGGCCGACAGGCCAGCGTGGCGAAGCTGGTGTGCACCGACGCGGCGATGAAGGTGACCACGGACGCGGTGCAGGTGTTCGGCGGCAACGGTTACACCCGCGACTACCCGGTCGAGCGCTACATGCGGGAGGCTAAGATCATGCAGATCTTCGAGGGCACCAACCAGATCCAGCGGCTGGTCATCTCCCGGGGCCTGGCCGCGGGCTGAGTCATCGGGCCGAGCTACCGGGCCGAGCTACCGGGCGAGCTCCGGCCGGCCCACCCTGGACGGCACTCGGCCCCGGCGATCTCCCCCTTGGGATCGCCGGGGCCGAGGAACGGCGTCGAGCTCAGTGGTCGACGTCGTTGTTGTTGAAGCCGCTCGGGCAGACGCCGGGAGCCTTGTCGATCTGGCCGACGAGGAAGCCACCGGTGATCCGGTTGGCGTCGGCGTTGCCGCCCACGGTGTCGTGCTTGCTGGTCTGCTGGGTGTGCTCGTGAGCGTCGCAGCGGGGGCTGCCCTCGTCGGCGTACGCGACGCCAGCCGCGCCGAACAGACCCACAGCGGCGACCGCGCCTGCGATGACAACCTTCTTCAGCACGCGAGATGTCCCTTCGATTTGGAAGTCCGGCGGCAATCCCCACCGGGGTTCACATGATCACTAACGGTGCTGATGTGGCTACTGTGACGGATGGGATTAGTGATTAGTCCGAAGGAGTGATCGAGTGGCGGCGGCCGGCGTGTCGCGCCGCCGCAACGAGCGTGACCGCACTCAGCGATCGTCCTAGGGTCGTGGCATGCGGATGAGCTCCCCGGTGGACGGCTTCCGGCTCGCCTTCGACCGCCACCGGGGAGCCGGGCCCGCCGTCGTGCTGCTGCACGGCTGGCCGGGTGACCGCACCGACCACCGGTACCTGGCGCCGCTTCTGGACGGCTACGACGTCGTGGTGCCCGACCTGCGCGGGTTCGGCGAGTCGGACAAGCACCCGGCCGACCCCGAGCTCTACGGGGCGGCCGCCCAGGCCCGCTCGGTCGCCGCCCTGGTCGAGGAGCTCGGCCTGGAGCACGTCGTGGTGGCCGGTTACGACATCGGCAGCCGGATCGGGCAGACGCTGGCCAGGGACCGGCCCGAGCTGGTCTCCGCGCTGGTGGCGTCCCCGCCGTTCCCCGGCGTCGGTGACCGGGTGCTGAGCGCCCGCGCGCAGCAGGAGTTCTGGTACCAGGCGTTCCACCACCTGACGCTGGCCCCGGCGCTGGTCGACGGGAAGGCCGACGCCGTGCGGGAGTACCTGCGGCACTTCTGGGCGCACTGGTCGGGGCCGGCCTTCCAGCTCGCCGAGGCCGACCTGGAGCACCTGGTGGAGGTGTACTCCGCGCCGGGCGCCTTCACCGCGTCGATCGCCTGGTACCGGGCGGGCGCCGGGACCGTGGCCACCGCCCTGCGCGAGCAGGTGCCGCCGCCCGCGCTGCGGATCGGCACGCCGACCACGGTGCTCTGGCCGGAGTACGACCCGCTGTTCCCCCGCAGCTGGTCGGACCGGCTGGAGTCGTACTTCACCGACGTCACGGTGCGGGCCGCCGAGGGCGTCGGGCACTTCACGCCGGTGGAGGCACCCGAGCGGTTCGCGGAGCTGATCCAGGCGGCCCGGCCGCGCTAGCCGGCGAGCACCTCGCGCAGCCGGTCGGCGAACGCGGCCGGCTCACCGATGAAGCCGCCGTGGTCACCGGGGAACGGCACGGTCGGCTCGCCCAGCAGCTCGGCGAGGGCCGCCGAGGTGCGCTGGGTGATCTGCTCCGGGTTGGTGGTGCCGACGCCGATCACCACCCGGGTGGACGCGGCCCGCAACACGGCGACGTCCGGCACGAACTCGGTGGTGCCGCGCAGCTGATGGCCGAAGAAGTAGTTGTTGTTCGCGCGCATCTCCGCCAGCGCCGCCTCCGGGATGGCCGACAGGTCCATCCCGGAGGGGTCCACCCCGATCCCGGCCATGAACTCCAGCATCGCCGCGTCCGGGCCGCGCTCGGCGAACGTCCGCTCCAGCCGGTCGCGGAAGGCGTGCTGGTCGGCGGCGTCCGGCAGCAGCTCGGTCACCGGCGGCTCGTGCGCCACCAGCGTGCGCAGCAGCCCCGGGTGCGCCTGCACCAGCGCGAGCCCGGTGACCGCCCCGCCGCTGCTGCCGAACACGTCCACCGGGCCGTCCGTGCGCGCCGCGGCGACCAGCCGGCGCACGTCGTCGGCCCGCAGCTCCGGGGTGTCGGTGACGGCCGGCGCGGTCAGCACGCTGCGCGAGATGCCCCTCGGGTCGTAGGTGAGCACGGTGCGCTCGCCGGCCAGCCGGTCGGCCACCTCGACGAAGAACTCGCCGCCCATCGGCGCGCCGACCAGCGCCAGCAGCGGCCCCGAACCGCGCAGCTCGTAGTGCAGGCGGGCGCCGGGTACCTCGAGGGTGTGGGCGGTATGGGTGTCGAGCATGTCGGACCTCCGTCGGGAGAACGCTGGTACCGGGACAGACCCCGGCCGCGTCACGAACTCATCGGGGCCGGCGGGTGAATCCGGACAATGTCCGGCCGCGGGGTTCCCGGCCACCGGGCGCCGCGTTCCCGGCCCGCCCGGCGCGGGGTTCCCGCCCGCCCGGCGCGGGGCACTCAGCCGGCTCTGCGCAGCAGGTCACGGTGCACCACGACGGCCTCGGCGGCCAGCGCGCCGGTGTCCACGCCGAGCACCACGTCGCGCTCCACCACCGGCCGCCCACCGACCAGCAGCAGCTCCAGCGGTGGCGGCGAGCCCAGCACCAGGGCGGCCACCGGGTCGGCCACGTCGGCGTGCGCCATGCCGTCCAGCCGCCACACCGCGAGGTCGGCCAGCTTGCCCGGGGTCAGCGTGCCCAACTCGGCGGCGCGGCCGAGCAGCGTGGCGCCGCCCAGGGTGGCCATCTCGACGGCGTCCCGGACGGTCAGCGCCGTCGGCCCGCCGCGCGCCCGGGCGAACAGCAGCGCGTGCCGCACCTCCTCCAGCAGGCTGCTCGCCTCGTTGCTGGCCGCCCCGTCGACCCCGAGCCCCACCGGGGCGCCGGCCGCGCGCAGGTCGGCGACCCTGGCGATGCCCGCACCGAGCCGAGCGTTGGACGTCGGGCAGTGCGCCACCCCGGTGCGGGTCCGGCCGATGCGCGCCACCGCCGCGCCGTCCAGGTGCACCGCGTGCGCGAACCACACGTCCGGTCCCGTCCAGCCCAGGCTCTCCACGTACTCCAGCGGCGAGCAGCCGAACCGCTCCCGGCAGAACTCCTCCTCGTCGAGGGTCTCGGCGAGGTGGGTGTGCAGGTGCAGGCCGCGGTCGCGGGCCAGCTCGGCGGCGTCGCGCATCAGCTCGGCGGTGACCGAGAACGGCGAGCAGGGGGCCAGCCCGAGCCGCAGCATCGAGCCGGGCGCCGGGTCGTGCCAGCGGTCGACGGCCTCGGCGGACGCGGCGAGCACCGTGTCCCTGTCCTCCAGCACCTCGTCCGGCGGCAGCCCCCCGACGGCGCGGCCCAGGTCCATCGAGCCCCGGGTCGGGTGGAAGCGCAGGCCCACGGCCCGCGCGGCCCCGATCTCGGCGGCCAGCAGGTCACCGCCCCCGCGCGGGAACACGTAGTGGTGGTCGGCGGCGGTGGTGCAGCCGGTGCCGGCCAACGTCGCGAGCGCCGCCCGCGCCGAGACGTCCACCGCGTGCTCGTCGATGCCCGCCCACACCGGGTACAGCTCGGTCAACCAGCCGAACAGGGTGGAGTCGACCGCCAGACCCCGGGTGGTCCACTGGTAGAGGTGGTGGTGTGTGTTCACGAAACCGGGGGTGACCAGGCAGTTCCGTCCGTCCAGCACCCGCGCGCCGACCGGGCGGGCCTCGGGCGGCGCCGCGCCGGCGCCCACCGCCGCGATGCGGTCGCCGGTGACCACCACGTGCCCGTCCGGGTACTCGGCGCCGTCGCCGGTGAGCAGGTGCGCGCCCTCGATCACCAGCGCGCCACCGCTCGGCGGGGGGACGGTCATGCGCTCTCCTACTGTCCTGGTGCCGGCCGGCCCGCTGACCCGCCCGCGCCGTGACCCGCGCCGTGCCGTGGGAAGTGCCGTGCCGTGGGAAGTGCCGTGCCGTGGGAAGTACAGCCCGGGCCGGGCCCGGCGCGGCAGGCCCGGCAGCCACGCGATCGACCGGCGAACCGGCCCTCGGAGTTGTAGCTTCCTCCAATGCTGCTGCGGGACCTGCTCGCGCTGCCCGATCTGCGGCTACGGCTGCTCGTCGGCGGGGACACCGCGCTGGACCGCCCGGTGCGCTGGATCTACACCACGGACCTGCCGGACCCCGGCCGCTACCTCTCCGGCGGCGAGCTCGTGCTCACCGGCCTGGTGTGGCGGCACGGGCCGGAGGACGTCGAGCGGTTCGTCGGGGCGGTGGCCGGTGCCGGGGCGGCGGCGCTGGCCGTGGGTGAGGCGGTGTTCCACGGGGTGCCGGACGACGTGATCGCGGCGTGCCGGCGGCACGGGCTGGTCCTGCTGGCGGTGCCCGAGGAGGTGTCGTTCGCGGCGGTCACCGAGCACGTGGTCGGCTCGGTGGCCACCGCGCGGGGTGACCGGCTGGCCGCCCGCCTGGGCCGACAACGGCAGCTGCTGGCCGCGGTGGCCGGCGGGATGCCGCTCACCGAGCTGGCCGACGAGGTGTCCGAGACGATCGGGCTGACCTGCCGGGTGTTCACCCCCACCGGGCGGGCGGTGGTGCCCGGCCCGGTACCGCTGGGTACCGCGCGGGTGGACCGCCTCGTACACGGCTACTTCACCGCCGACCGGCTGCCCGCCGTGGTGCCCGGCCAGCCCGACCACTCGGTGTTCGGCGTCGGCCCGGCGCTGGACCGGCGGCTGACCTCGTGGTTCGTCGCGGTGCCCGGGCGGTGGACGCGGTGGCGCTCGGACGTGGTGGATGCGGTCGGCGAGCTGGTCGCGTTCGCCGCGCTGGACCGCTCCCGCCGCGCCGAGGGACGCCGGGTGAGCTGGCGCATCGCCGACGACGCCGTCCGGCTGGTCGCCGAAGGTCCCGGCGGCGCCGAGACGGGGATCCGGCTGCGCCAGGCCGGCATCCCCGGCGACCGCCGGGTGCAGGTCGCCGTGGCCGGCTTCGTGGACCGCCCGGACCTGGCGGACACCGCCCGCGCGGTGCTCGACGACGCCGCCGCCCACCTCGGCCGGCCGGTCGTCGGCACGACCGCCGAGGGTCTCGCCGTCGCGCTGCTCGTCGTCGGGCCGCCGACCGCTCCGCCCCCGAACTCGGCGCGGCCGAGCTCGGCGCGGCCGGATTCGGCGCGGCCGGATTCGGCGCGGCCGGACTCGGCGCGGCCGGACTCGGCGCGGCCGGACTCGGCGCGGCCGGACTCGGCGCGGCCAGACTCGGCGCGCTCGGGCTCGGCACCGGCGAACGCGGCTCCGGCCGGCACGGCGCCCTCGGACACGGCACCCACCGACACGGCACCCACCGACGCGGCGCCGATCCTGCGGGCCGCGCTGGGCCGCCTGGAACCCGGCCTGGGTCCCGACGGGTTCGCCGTCGGGCTCAGCAGGCCGACCGGCCAGGACGCGCTGGCCGGCGCGGTGCGCGAGGCGGTGCACGCGCGGGAGACGGCCCGGTCGCGGCCCGGCCGGCTGAGGGTGGTCACCGACGCGGAGGTCACCTCCCACGTGGCACTGCTGTCCAGCGTGCCGGACGACGTGCGGCTCGCGTTCGCCACGCGGTTGCTGGGTCCGGTACTGGCCTACGACGAGCGGCACGACGCCGGGCTGCTGGAGACGCTGAGCGCGTTCCTGGACAGCTCCGGGTCGTGGAGCCGGGTGGCGAAGCTGCTGCACCTGCACGTCAACACGGTGCGCTATCGGATCGGCCGGGTGGAGGAGCTGACCGGCCGCGACCTGGCCCGCTTCGAGGACCGGGTGGACCTGTTTCTCGCGCTGCGTTCCCGCTAGCCGGGCTGCCGGACGCGGCCCGCGTTCGGAACGGCACCGGCGATCAGACGAACCCGGGTACCGCCTCCCATGCCTCGTCGGCCGCGTCCTCGTCGCTCTCCCGGCGCACCGCGCACTCGATCAGCCCGTACGGCCGGTCGGCGGCGTGGAACACCTCGTTGGGGTTGTCCAGCCCGAACGGCGAGAGGTCCACGACGAAGTGGTGCTTGTTCGGTGCCGACATCCGGATCTCCGCGATCTCCGGGTGCGCGGCCAGCACCGCGGAGCCCATCTCCCAGAGCGTCTGCTGCAGCGCCAGCGAATGCACCTCGGCGAACCGGGCCACCATGATCGACCGCACCGAGGCGAACACGGCGTCCCAGTCGGCCTGCTCGCCCGCGTAGCGCCAGCGGGCCACCAGCGCGGTGGCCATCACCCGATCGGTGGTGGGCTCGAGCGTGGTGTACCCGTCGACCAGGAAGTCGTGGAACTCCGACCCGGTCGACTTCAGCAGCACCAGGTCACGCAGCCCGGACACCACCCAGGACCGCTGCCCGGTCACCGTCACCGCCGTGGTGCGCACCTCCGGGCCGCGCCGGGTCCAGGTGTGCTCGTGCTCCCGGCCGTCGACCACCGCGCGGTCCCAGGCCAGCTCGTCGACGGTGATCCGGGCGCTGGTCACCGGTTCCACGTCCCGCACGAAGTGCCGGCCCAGCGCGAGCGCGAAGTCCTCGACCTCCCGCACGCCGTGGCTCTTGGCGAACGCGTAGACGGTGTTCTTCTGGGTATCGGTGGGCAGCACCCGGGTCTGGTCGCCCTCGGTGTGCGCGGCGGTGAAGTCCCCGCGCAGCGCGGTGGACACGGACAGGTCGCGGATCTCGTGCCTCGGGGCGTCCCGGTAGATCCGCACCACCCGGGTCTCCGCCTTGCCGTACTGGTTCGTTCCGAGCACGAGGCCGGTCGGGTCGGCCATCTCAGCTCCCCAGGTAGGTCGAGTAGGAGTACGGCGAGAGCAGCAGCGGCACGTGGTGGTGCCGCCGGGGATCAGTCACGGTGAACGTCACGGTGACCTCCGGGTAGAACGTCTCGCGGCCGGCCGAGGCGAAGTAGCCGGCGGTGTCGAACACGATCCGGTGGGTGCCCTCATCGAGCTCGGCGGCGAGCTCGCGCACCCGTCCGTCGGCGTCGGTCACCGCCTCGGCGAGCGTGCCGCCCGCCCCCTCCAGCCGCACCGCGACCCCCGCCGCCGGCGCGCCGAGCGTGGTGTCCAGGACGTGCGTGGACAGGCTCACCGGCCGACCCCCCGGTACGTGGCCCCCTGGCCGCCGGCCGTCGGAGCCTCGCCGTGCCCGTGCCCGTGCCCGTCCCGGCCGCCGTCCAGTTCGGCGAGCCGGGCGTCCAGCCGCAGCCGGTTGATCGCGGCCAGCTCGGCCCGGACCTCACCGCGCTCGGTCGCCGGGTCGTTGCCGAGCCGGCGGTGCAGCACGGCGAGCAGCTCCTCGGCGCTCCGGCCGCTCGCACACACCAGGTACACGTGCCCGAACCGACGTTCGTACGCGGCGTTCCCGTCAGCGAGCGCGGCCCGTGCCTCCGGGTTCGCGTCGCCGACCCGGCGCTGCTCGCGGGCGGAGCTCCCGTCACCGGTCGGCTCCCCGATGCGGGGATGCCCGGCCAGCCCGTCGGTCACGTCGGCGTCGGTCAGCTCGGCCGACGCCCGCCCGTGCAGCGCATCGGCGGAGGGGTACGGGCGACCGGCGACCACCCGCGCGGCCCACCCTGGCGCCGAGCAGCACTCCAGCAGCAGGCGGCGGGCCCGCTCGTCGGTCAGCGCGTTGAAAGCGTCCGACCCCGGACGAGCGACTGCGTCCACCGCGACCTCCGGCAACGGGTTCACCATCCTCCGATCATGGCGGTCGGACCGGCGCGTGGGCGAGGACCGGCGCGCCGGCCGACCTGATCGACACGATGCAGGCACACGCCGCCCCGGCGGAAGGGGGCCGACCGACGAATCCGCCCGGACCGTGCCCCCCACCGTTGTGCGATCCCACAGCCACCGCGCACCCACTCGACCCGATCACCGGACCGCACCGTGATCAATTGCCCCCCAGTCCGCCCGTACCGGTGCCCGAACCGGACTCAGCGTCCACTCGGCGACGCGAACCGGAGTCCGGCGTCGACCCGGCGAGCCGAACCGGGCTCGGCGTCGACCCGGCGAGCCGAACCGGGCTCGGCGCCATGCGGCCGGCTCGCCCGGACCCGCGACGGCCGGCCCCGCACGCCGGCCCCCGCGGCCACGCGGGTGATCCCGAGGCGCTGCGGAACCGATTCACCAGACGGCACCCCTTCCCGGGCTACTCATGACGTGCAACGTTCTGTGCTCAATCGTTTAACTGAGTTGAGCAGGTTTCCGACGTGAACCCGAGGAGGTGCGCATGGCGGTCCGGATGCGCGACGTGGCCCGGCTGGCCGGGGTCTCCGAGGCCACCGTGTCGCTGGCCCTGTCCGGCAGCCCACGTATCTCCGAGCCGACCCGGCGCCGGGTCACCGAGATCGCCCACCAGGTCGGCTACCGCCCGAACGCCGCCGCCCGCTCCCTGCGCACCGACTCCACCCGCTCGCTCGGCCTGGTCATCACCGACGTGGCCAACCCGTTCTTCGCCGAGCTGGCCGGTCAGATCGAGCGCAACGCGGCCGCGGCCGGGTACTCGCTGGTGCTGTGCAACTCCGACGAGGACCCCCGGCGCCAGGACGGGTACCTGTCCAGCCTGCTCGCCGGCAGCCGGGTGGACGGCGTGATCCTGGTGCCCACCAGCCCGATGACCCCGGGGATCCAGGCGGCCGGCGCCGCCGGGGCGAACCTGGTCGTGCTGGACCGGCCGCTGTCGGTACGCGGCCAGGGCGCCTCGGCCAGCCGGCTGCGGAGCTACCCGGTGGTGCGCGCCGGCGCCGAGTCCGCGCTGGCCGACGCGGCCGCGCTGCTCGCCGGTCTGGGGCATCGCCGGGTGGGGTTCATCGCGCCCCCGCTGGACACCCTGGTCGGCCAGGAGCGCCGCGACCTGCTGGTGGCCGGCCTGCTCGAGCACGGCGTGCTCCGCCGGGAGATCATCGTCCGGGCCGGCGACTTCCGCAGGCGCAGCGGCGAGCAGGTGGCCGAACGGATGCTGGCCCACCCGAGGCCGCCGACCGCGCTGGTGGCCGGCGACGGGCTGATGGCGATCGGCGCGATGCAGGCCGTCCGCCGCGCCGGGCTGCGCATCCCGGACGACATCTCGTTGATCGCGTTCGACGACGCGCCGTGGTTCGAGCTGCTCGACCCGCCGCTGACCGCGATCGGCCAGCCGGTCGCGGAGCTCGCCGAGTCGGCGGTGGCGGCGATGCTCGACCTGCTGCACGGTCGCCCGCCGGCGAGCGCCTACCCGCCCTGCCACCTGGTCCGCCGCGCCTCCACCGCCCCACCGGCCCACCCGGCGACCTCAGCGGACGGCCCACCGGCGCCACCGAACCCACCGGCCGACCCGCCGATCGACCCACCGACCCCACCCGGCACCCCGCCGATCCCACCGGCATCCCCACCGACACCGACGTCCCGATGACCGGCAGAGAGGAAGCTCCCATGCACACCTTCACCCGACGAGGCCGGCTCCGTACCGCCGTCCTGCTGCTCGCCGCCGGCACCCTGCTGCTCGGCGGGACCGCGTGCGGCCGGGGCGGCCAGAGCGGCGCGGGCGGCGCGAACGGCGACGTCCGGGTCGCCATCGTGACCCGCGACTTCACCAACCCCTACTGGGCCGCGCTGCGCGACGGGGCGCTCGCCGAGGGCAAGGCCCAGGGCGTCACGGTGGAGGTGCAGGCGGGCAGCACGGAGACCGACTCCACCGGGGAGAACGCCAAGATCTCCACGTTGGCCGGGCAGAACTACAACTGCTTCGGCGTGGTGCCGGTGAACGCCACCAACGTGATCACCCCGCTGGTCCCGGTGGCCAGGAAGAAGACGCCGATCCTCAACCTGGACACCCAGATCGACCCGAACGCCTCGCAGCAGGCAGGCGTCTCGTACGCCTCGTTCATCGGCTCGGACAACCTGTCCGCCGGGCAGCAGGCCGCGAAGGCGCTCATGGACCGCATGGGCGGCGCGGGCAAGGTGGCCATCCTGCAGGGCATCGCCGGCGAGCAGAACGGGATCAACCGGCAGCAGGGCTTCACCCAGGCCGGCGCCGGCAAGCTGGATGTGGTGGCCGCCGAGCCGGCCGACTACGACCAGGCCAAGGCGCAGACCGTCACCGACGCCATCCTGAAGGCACACCCGGACATCACCGGGATCTTCGCCGCGAACGACACGATGGGTCTCGGCGCGGCGCAGTCCGTGCGCAACGCCGGGCTCAGCGGCAAGGTCTCGATCATCTCGGTGGACGGCATCACCGCGGCGCTGCAGGCGGTCAAGGCGGGCACCCTGAACGGAACGATCTCCCAGTACCCCTACGCGGAGGGCCAGATGGCGGTGCAGGCGTGCCTGAAGCTGGTGCACAACCAGGCGGTGCCCAGCCGGGTCGTGGCGCCCATCCAGCTGATCGACCAGACCAACGTGGACAAGGCCATCGCGTCCTTCCCGCAGCCGTTCGCGCCGTTCGACAACCCGGTCGCACCGGGCAACGGGAAGTGACCGGAGGTGGCTGAGCTGACCGCGTCCCCGCCGAAGCTGCACGGCCCGCCCGGGGAGGTGATCGCCAAGTACGCCGCGCCGATCGGCCTGGTCGTGGTGTTCGTGGCGTTCTTCATCGCCACGCCCGACTTCCTGACCGTGGCCAACATCAGCGACCTGCTCGTCTCCGCCGCCATCCTGCTGGTGCTCGCGATGGGCCAGCAACTGGTGGTGACGGTGGCCGGGATCGACCTGTCGGTGGGGTCGAACCTGCCGTGGGCGGCGGCGGTGCTCGGCTTCGGCTACTCGGCGGGGTGGGGGCTGGTGCCGGCGATGCTGGCGGCGGTCGTGGCCGGGATGCTCGTCGGCCTGGTCAACGGCGTGCTGGTCGCCAAGCTCCGGATGACCGACTTCATCGTCACGCTCGGCTCGCTGTCGGTGGTCAGCGGCATCACGCTGCTGCTCACCGGCGGCAACACGGTGCCGGTGAACTCGACCTTCCTGCAGGACCTGGCACTGAACGGCGTCGGCCCGATCCGCTGGTTCTGGCTGGTCGCGCTCGTGGTGGCGCTGCTGGTCGGCTTCCTGCTGTTCCGCACCCGCACCGGCACCTACCTGCTGGCCACCGGCGGCAACATGGACGCCGCGCGGGAGTCCGGCATCCCGGTGGCCCGCATCCGGCTGCTCGCCTACCTGGGGTCCGGGCTGGCGTGCGGGCTGGCCAGCGTGCTGTTCGTGGCGCGCACCGGCGGCGCCGACCCGAGCCTGCAGACCGACCTGCTGCTCAGCTCGATCGCCGCGGTGGTGCTCGGCGGGTCGAGCCTGTTCGGCGGCCGGGCCTCGGTGCTCGGCTCGGCGGCCGGTGCTGTGCTGCTGCAGAGCCTGATCAACGGCTTCACACTGCTCGGCATCTCGCAGTACTACCAGCCCGTCGCGGTGGGCGCGGTGGTGCTCGGTGCGGCGTTCCTGTCCCGGTTCCAGAGGTAGGGGTCCGATGTCCGACACACGAACCGCACGCTCCGGCGAGGACGCCGCCGCCGTGGCCGCACCATTGGTCGAGATCCGTGACCTGCGCAAGTCGTTCGACGCGGTGCGCGCGCTGCGCGGGGTGGACCTCACGCTGGCACCCGGCGAGGTCACCGCGCTGCTCGGCGACAACGGGGCCGGCAAGTCCACCCTGGTGCGCTGCCTGACCGGGGTACACCCGCCGGACGGCGGGGAGATCCTGTTCCGGGGCGAACCGGCCCGGATCTCCTCGCCGGAGGTGGCCCGGGGGCTCGGTATCGAGACCGTGTACCAGACGCTCGGCCTGGTGGAGGACCTGCCGGTGTGGCAGAACCTGTTCCTGAACCGCGAGCTGACCAGCGGATTCCGGCCGTTCCGGGTGCTGGACAAGAAATCGATGGTCACGCAGAGCCGGGAGATCCTGTCCCGGCTGGACGTCGACGTGCCGAACGTGCGGGCCACGGTGCGCCGGATGTCCGGCGGGCAGCGGCAGAGCATCGCCATCGCCCGCGCGGCGAACTGGGGCCGGACGCTGGTGATCATGGACGAGCCGACGGCGGCGCTCGGCGTCCGGGAGACCGCGGCGGTGGAGCGGCTGATCCGGAGGCTGCGCGACGACGGGGTGCCGGTGCTGCTGGTCAGCCACGACATGGCGCAGGTGCTGCGGGTCGCGGACACCGCGTTCGTGCTGCGCGGCGGGCGGACGGCGGCCCGGCGCGCGGTCCCTGACACCACCGGCGACGAGCTGGTCGGCCTGATCACCGGAGCGCGCCGGGACGACGCCGCGGACGCCGGCGGTGAGTGAGCCGACCGACATCGCGCCGGGGCCGGAGGCGACGCCGGCCGAGGTGACCCCGGCAGCGCCGCCGGACGAGGCGGCGGCGCCGGACCAGGCGGCGGCGCCGTTCGACGTGGTCGTCCTCGGCTCGGTGAACATCGACCACGTCGTGGTGGCGGACACCTTCCCGGCACCCGGCGAGACGATCCTGGGCCGCTCGGCGCGCACCGGGCTGGGCGGCAAGGGTTCCAACCAGGCGGTGGCGGCCGCCCTGGCCGGGGCTCGGACCGCGATGGTCGCCCGGGTCGGCGACGACGCCGAGGGCGGCCGCGCGCGGGACGGACTGGCCGTGCGCGGCGTGGACGTCTCGCGGGTGACGGCCACACCGGGCGCCGGGACGGGCTCCGCGTGGATCACCGTTGCCGAGCGGGACAACACGATCATCGTCGTGGCCGGGGCGAACCACGCCTGGCCCGCCGGGGTCACCCCGTGGGACGGCGTCACCGGGCAGGTGCTGCTCGCCCAGCTGGAGATTCCGCTGGACGTGGTGGCCGGGGCGGCGGCGGCGCACACCGGGTCGTTCCTGCTCAACGCCGCCCCGGCCGCCCCCCTGCCGGACGAGCTGCTCGCCCGGTGCGACGTGCTGATCGTCAACGAGCACGAGCAGAACGTGGTGGCCGGGCTGCCGGCCGGTACCCCCGTCGCCGACGCCCACGCGCGGCTGCGCGCCCGGGGGGCCCGCGCGGTGGTGACGACGCTGGGCGCCGAGGGCGCGGTGGTCACCGACGCCGACGGCCGTACCGCCCCGGTGGCCGCCGTCCCCGCCCCCGACGTGGTGGACACGACCGGCGCCGGAGACGCCTTCGCCGGGGTGCTCGCCGCGCGCCTGGCCGCCGGCGACGATCTGGCCGAGGCCGCGCGGTGGGGTGCCGCCGCCGGTTCGCTCGCGGTTCGCGCGGCCGGAGCGCAGGAGTCCTACGCCGACGCCGGGACCCTCCGCCGCACCGTGACCGGCTGACCCCGCCCACCACCGTTCCAGCGGCTCCGCCGTCCCGCCGCACAAGCCGCCCGTCCGGCGGCACGCCGCACGGATTCAGAACCGTTCCGCCACCGCCCCCGAGGATTCATCAGCGACACAGAGCCAATGCCGCTCACACAGACGCTGTGGGGTCTGCGCGGGCACCGGCGTCCCGGACGGCTCCCGGACCGCCCTGCTCATCCCGGCGCCGGGATCGCCGGGCGCACGCCTCCTAGCCGAGGGGGGTGAAGCGGGCGGGCAGGCGCTTGATGCCGTTGATGAAGTTGCCGGCCAGGTACTCCGGCTGGCCCGCCTCCAGGTCGGGCAGCCTGGTCAGCAGCTCGCGGAACAGCGCCCGGAGCTGGGTCTTCGCCAGGTGGCTGCCCAGGCAGAAGTGCCGGCCGCCGCCGCCGAAGCCGACGTGGTTGTTCGGCGTGCGGGAGATGTCGAAGCGCAGTGGGCGGTCGAACACCGACTCGTCCTGGTTGCCGGAGCGGTAGAACATCACGACCTTCTCGCCCTGCGCGATCTTCTGGCCGCCCACCTCGGTGTCCGCCCGGGCGGTGCGCCGGAAGGTCAGCACCGGGCTCGCCCAGCGGACGAACTCCTCGACGGCCGTACCGATCCGCCCGTCGTAGTCGGCCACCAGCGCCTCCCGCTGCTCGGGGTGGTCGCACAGCGCCTTGATCGTGTGGCTGGAGGTCTGCCGGGTGGTGTCGTTGCCGGCCACGCACAGCAGTACGAAGAAGGCGGCGATCTCCGGGTCGGTGAGTCGCTGCCCGTCCAGCTCGGCTCGCACCAGGGCGGTCATCAGGTCGTCGGCCGGTTCCTCGCGGCGCTTGCCGGCCAGCTCGGACGCCGCGCCGTGCAGCGTGGTCAACGCCTTGAACAGCACCTCGAGCGGCTGGCCGTCGCCGATGAACTCCGGGTCGTTCCAGCCGACCATCGAGTTCGCCGCGTCGGCCACTGTGGTGCGGTCGGCCTCCTCGATGCCGATCATCTCGGAGATCGTCCACATGGGCAGCCGGGAGGCGACCCGGTCCACGAAGTCGATCTCCCCGGCGGAGGCGACGCCGTCCACGACCCGGCTGGCCTGGTGCCGGATCTGCTCCTCGATCTTGGCGACCCGCTTCGGGGTGAACACCGAGCTGATCAGTTTGCGCTGCCGCAGGTGCCGGGGGTCGTCCATGGCCAGGATGGAGTGCGCGGCCTCGGCGACGTCCGGCGGGATGTCCTCCAGCATCACCCCGCCGAACTCCTGGCCGGAGGCGAACACGTCTGCCTTGCGGCTGGCCTCGACGATGTCCGCGTTGCGGGTCAGCGCCCAGAAGCCGGGGTCGTCGGGGTTGGGCATCAGGTCGGTCTCGGCCGGGCGGTGCCAGGAGATCGGTGCCCGCCGGCGCAGCTCGGCGAACGCCTCGTCCCGTTCGGCCGGTGGCTTGGCCCAGAACGCGTGCGAGGAGATGTCCAGCTGGTCGAAGTCACGTGTGGTGGGCACGTCACGCTCCCGTCGTCGGGGTCCGATGAGTGATTCCATTCCGTATGGTACGGTATGGAATAGCGAGATCGGAAGTCGTGGAGGGGAGCCCGGACATGGCCAGGCGTGCGCAGGTCACCCCCGAGCAGTACTTCGACGCCGCGCTGCGGATCCTGGGCGGCGTGTCCGGCGAGGTCGGCGGGCCGGCGGGGCTCACGATCGGCAGGCTGTGCGCCGAGCTGCAGGTGACCAGTGGCGCCTTCTACCACCACTTCGGCGGCTGGGACGGGTTCGTCGAGGCGCTGCTCGAGCACTGGGAGGCCGAGCAGACCCGGCGGCTGGTCGAGCTCAGCGCGGGCCGGCCGGACCCGTGGGAACGGCTGGACGTACTCAAGCACCTGGCCACGACCGTGCCGCACGCGGCCGAGGCGGCCATCCGCGCGTGGGGCCGGACGGACGCGGCGGTCGGGCGGGCGCAGCGGCGGGTGGACGACCTGCGCCGCGACGGGCTGCGCGCGGTGATCCTGGGCCTGGGCGTTCCCGCCGACGCCGCCGAGCGGCTGGCCACCATGGGCATCGCCCTGCTGGCCGGTTCGCAGCAGATGGACCCGGGCGTCGGCACCGACGAGCTGCTGAGTGTGTTCGACGAGTTCGAGCGGTCGGTGGTCGCGTACACCGACCAGCCCGCCCGGGCCGGCTTGCTCAGCCGGCGGGCCGGTCCGGACCGCCGTCCGCCGGCTGCTCGGACTCGACCACGGCCTTGATCCGCTCCAGCGTGGTGCGCATGCCGTTTGCGGTTGGTGCGGCCGCGCAGTGGCCCGAGCAGCGCCCAGTACAGGCGCAGCGGGAGGCTGTTCTCCAGCGCGAACGACTCGGTCACGCTCGCCCCGGCGCCGCTCGGCTCGAAGGTGTAGTGCCAGTGGTTGACCGACCGGCCGGACAGCTCGACCACGAAGCCGAACTCCCTGCCGGGCTCGCTGGCCGTGACCCGGCACGTCGTCCAGTACATCGGGCCTCGGCCGTTGCGCTTCACGTGCCCTCGGAACCGCGCGCCCACGGTCGGGCCGGTCGCGCCGTCCAGCCACTCCGCCTCGAGGGTCTCCGGGCTGGACCGGCCGGTGTTGGTGACGTCCGAGACCAGCTCCCACACCCGCTGGGGCGGGGCGTTCATGTACAGCGTCACCGAGTCGCGCGTGCGCCGGAGTCTAGGCGCGGTCGAGGCGCACCGTGATCAGCCGGCGCGGCGGGCCACCACGTCGGGTGACACGGGCGGCAGGACCCCGGTGCGCTCCAGATGCGCGGTGAGCAGCGCCCCGATATGCGTGATGTGCGTGGCCATCGCCCGCCGCGCGGCGTCCGGGTCGGCGGCGGCCAGCGCGTCGAGGACCGCGCCGTGGTCGTGCGTGGTGGCGTCGACCCACCCGTCCACCTGGCCGTAGTACTTGCGCGGCACGTAGTGCACGAACAGGTTGAGCATGGCGGCCAGCCTGCGGGACCCGGCGGCCCGGTTGATCGTGCGGTGGATCTCGTGGTTGAGCGCGCCCACCCGGTCCAGCTCCTCGCGCGCGGCCGCCTCCCTGAGGGTGTCCTGCACCCCGCGCAGCCGCGCCACCTCGGCGGCCTCCAGCGACACCGCGGCGCGGGCGGCCAGCTCTCCGGCCACGTAGGCCTGCACGGCGAACATGTCGTCGACGTCCCCCCGGTCCAGCGGCAGCACCCGGAATCCCCGGCGCGGCTCCCAGCGCACGGCCCCCTCGCTCTGCAGGATCATCAGCGCCTCGCGCACCGGCGTCGCGCTCACCCCGAGCCGCGCGGCCAGGTGCTCGGTGCGGACGAACTGGTCGGCCGGCAGCTCCCCCACCATGATCGCCTCGCGCAGGTAGGCGGCCACCCGCTCGCTGAGCTGCCGGGGCTCGCCGAACCCCTCGGCCTGCTCGACCACGCCCCACCTCCTCCGGACCTGTCGCCGGAGATTCTATAGAATTCGTTCAGGTCGCCGGTGGGCGCAGCGTCCGGCGGAAGGTCAGGAAGTCGCACGGCACCGCCAACGCCGGCGCGAGCGCCGGATACGCGTCCGCCGCCGGCCGGCGCCGCGTCACCCGGTAGCCCAGCCTGCCGTACCAGTCGGCGAGGAATCGCTTGACCGGGTGCTCGCCGGCCCGAGGCACCAGCAGCTCCAGCTCCATCGTGGCCAGGCCTCGGGTCGCGCAGGTGCGCTCGGCGAACCGCACCAGCTCCCCGCCGAGGCCCGAGCCCCGGCGCCGCGGGTCGGCGACCAGCATGCCCAGCTCCCCGGTGTCCTCGGCGACCCGCCGCACCCGCACGCAGCCGACGACCTCATCGACCAGCCGGGCCACCACGATCTCCCCCGCCGCGACCAGCCGGCCCAGCTCGGCGGGATCGGTACGCTCCGGCCGGTCGGGGCCGTCGTGCCACAGCCCGGCCTCCGCGACCCGGTACACCTCGTTGACCAGGAACGTCAGCCGTTCGAGGTCGATCCCGGCCGATGCCGGCTCGACCCGGAACGGCGGCGTGGCTGTGCCCATGGCAGCGATGCTAGGGCCGCGATGTCGCGGCGGTGCCGGACCGGACCGGCGCGGGTTACGGTCGGCCGGTGAGCAGCGCCACGACCCCGTCCTCCGGCCCCGAGAGCCCGCTCTGGCACCCGTTCGCCGCGATGCACCACGTCCGCCAACGGCGCCTGGTGATCACCGAGGCCGACGACGTGTGGGTCACCGACGACTCCGGCCGCCGCTACCTCGACGGCACCGCCGCCCTCTGGTACTGCAATGTCGGGCACGGCCGGCGGGAGATCATCGACGCGGTCACCCGCCAGCTCGGCCGGCTGGACGCATACCAGACGTTCAGCGACGTGGCGAACGAGCCGGCGCTGCGGCTGGCCGAGGTGATCGCCGAGCGCGCGCCGGTGGACGCCGCCAAGTGTTCTTCACCAGCGGCGGGGGCGACTCGATCGACACCGCAGGCAAGATCGCCCGGGAGTACTTCGCGGCCATCGGCGAGCCCGGACGCACCGTGCTGCTCTCCCGGGAGCACGCCTACCACGGCACGCACGGGTTGGGCACCTCGCTGGGCGGCATCCCGGCCAACCGGCTCGGGGCACCGTTCGTGCCGGACGTGGTGCGCGTCTCGCACGACGACCCGGCGGCGGTGGAGAAGGCGATCGTCGACCTCGGCCCGGAGCGGGTGGCCGCGTTCTTCGCCGAGCCGGTGCTGGGCGCCGGCGGGGTGGTACCGCCCGCGCCCGGCTACCTGGAGGGCTGCGCCGAGGTGTGCCGGCGGTACGGGGTGCTGTTCGTGGCGGACGCGGTGATCTGCGGATTCGGCCGGATGGGCAACTGGTTCGGCATCGAGCGGTACGGCGTGCGGCCCGACCTCGCGGTGTTCGCCAAGGGGGTGACCAGCGGGTACCAGCCGTTGGGCGGGGTCGTGGCGTCGGGCCGGGTCGCCGCGCCGTTCTGGGAGACGCCGGGGCTGGCGTTCCGGCACGGCCCGACCTACGCCGGCCACCTCGCCGCGTGCGCCGCCGGGCTGGCCACCATCGACGTGCTGGAGCGCGACGGACTGCTGGGCCGGGCGCTCGACCTCGAGCGGGGCCTGGCCGAGCGGTTGGCCACGCTGGCCGACCACCCGCTGGTCACCGAGGTACGCGCGGGCACCGGCGTGCTCGGCGCGCTGGAACTGGCGGTCGAACCCGCCGGCCTGCCCGCCGCCGTCGGGGCCGCCGTGCGCGCCCGCGGCGTGCTGGTCCGGCCGATGGTCTCCGCGGTGGCCGTGTCACCGCCACTGACCGTCACCGACGCGCACCTCGACCTGCTGGTCGACGCCCTGGCAGCCGGGTTGGACGACGTCCACCGCGCGTCCCCCTGACGCCGGGACCTCGCCGCCCGCGCGCCGCCGCCCCGCAACACCGACCGCTCGCACGCGGAACCACCGTGGCCGCGCCGCCGCCGCCCGCGAACCGCTCGCACGCTGAACCGCCGTCCCCGCCGACCGCCGTCCCCGCCGACCGCCGTCCCCGCCGACCGCCGTCCCCGCCGTCCCCGCCGACCGCCGTCCCCGCCGACCGCCGTCCCCGCCGTCCCCGCCGAACGCCGTCCCCGCCGAACGGCTGCCCCTCCCGGCGGCACAGAGCCACCGCGGACGGCACACGTCCTGCAGACCCTGTACCGCCCGCACCGGATCTGTGCGGCTGGAGAAGTGCGCGGCGAGCGGACACCACGAGTGCCACCGGCACCGGTGATACTCGGCACCACGAAGCCGCGAGCACCGACCCCGACGCCCGAGCGATACGGCTGTCGGCCTCGCCTCCCCCACGCCGGCGCAGAGCCAGCACGGGCGGCACACCCCCGGCAGACCCTGTGCCGCCCGCACCGGGTCTGTGCCGCCGGGACAGGCACGGTCAGCCGCCGCCGTGGGTCAGCCGCCACCACGAGCACCACCCCTCACCACGGCGGCCCCACGCCTCTACGATTCTATATAATATTCCCGTGGCTACCCTGAGCAGCGAGGAAGAGGCCGTCCTGCGGACCGTCCGGGACTTCGTCGAGCGCGACGTACGCCCGGTCGTGCGCGAGCTGGAGCACGCCAACACCTACCCCGAGAAGCTCATCGAGCAGATGAAGCAGCTGGGCATCTTCGGCCTGGCGATCCCGGAGCCGTGGGGCGAGGCGCCGGTGTCGATGCCCTGCTACGCGCTGGTCACCGCCGAGCTCGCGCGCGGGTGGATGAGCCTGGCCGGCGCGATGGGCGGGCACACCGTGGTGGCCAAGCTGCTGCTCGCCTTCGGCACCGACGAGCAGAAGGACCACTACCTGCCCAGGATGGCCACCGGCGAGGTCCGGGCCACCATGGCGCTCACCGAGCCGGGTGGCGGCTCCGACCTGCAGAACATGTCCACGCACGCGCACCGCGACGGCGACGAGTACGTGGTCAACGGGTCCAAGACGTGGATCACCAACTCCCGCCGCTCACAGCTGATCGCGCTGATGTGCAAGACCGACCCGGCCGCAGAGCCCAGGCACCGGGGCGTGTCGATCCTCCTGGTGGAGCACGGCCCCGGGCTGACGGTGTCGCGGGACCTGCCCAAGCTCGGCTACAAGGGCGTCGAAAGCTGCGAGCTGTCGTTCGACGACTTCCGCACCCCGGCGACCAGCGTGCTGGGCGGCACCGAGGGCAAGGGGTTCGCGCAGATGATGAAGGGGCTGGAGACCGGCCGGATCCAGGTCGCCTCCCGGGCGCTCGGGATCGGCAGGGCGGCGTTCGACGACGCGCTGCGCTACGCACAGGAGCGCGAGTCGTTCGGCAAGCCGATCTGGAAGCACCAGTCGATCGGCAACTACCTCGCCGACATGGCCACCAAGTTGACCGCGGCGCGCCAGCTGATCCTGCACGCCGCCGAGAAGTTCGACGCCGGCGAGCGGGTGGACATGGAGGCCGGGATGGCCAAGCTGTTCACCTCGGAGGTCGCCATGGAGATCGCGCTGGACGCGGTGCGCATCCACGGCGGCTACGGCTACTCCACCGAGTTCGACGTGGAGCGCTACTTCCGGGACGCGCCGCTGATGATCGTGGGCGAGGGGACCAACGAGATCCAACGCAACGTGATCGCGGCGCAGCTGGTCGCCCGGGGCGGGTTGGACTGATCCTGAGACCGTCACCCGGGAGTGTGATGCGGACGAACCCCCCGTGTCGCGCGGCCGAACCCGGAGGAGGGATGATGACGGGTGGCCCGGCGGTGCCCGGCCGGGTCGTCCCGAGTCGAGTGGAGATCGCGGAGTCGTATGAGTGACGGCGCACCAGCCACGCGGATGTCCGACAGCGGTCATCAGCGGGCTTCACTTGCTCTGGGTGTCGCCGCGGTCGTGCTCGCCGTGGTGGGCCTGGTCACCGCGACCCAGGGTCCGGCCGCGGTCAGCTCCGCGTTGCCGGACACCCCGATCGCACCGGCGAAGCCGGTGGCCGCGATCTCGCTGACCGGGGCGAACGGCAGCGCGCTCGACGCGGCCACCCCGGTGAACCCGGCCACCCCGCTGACTGTGGCGGTGCGGGACGGTCAGCTGCAGACCGTCGACGTGACCGACGCCAAGACCGGCAAGAAGGTCGCCGGGGAGCTGTCCACCGACAAGGCGTCCTGGCACACGACGGGCAAACTCAGCTACGGCGACAGCTACCAGCTGGCCGCGGCGGCAATGGGCACCGACGGCAAGGTGGTGCAGCAGCAGGCCACGGTGAGCACGCTCAAGCCCGCGCAGCAGGCGTACCCGTCGTTCATCCCGGCGCCCAGCTCGTCCACGGTCGGCGTGGGCCAGCCGCTGGTGGTCAAGTTCGACCACCCGGTCACTGACAAGGCGGCAGCCGAGAAGGCGCTCAAGGTCACCACGAGCCCGGAGCAGACCGGTGGCTGGTACTGGATCTCGCCCAGCGAGGTGCACTACCGGCCGCAGAGCTACTGGCAGCCGAACACCACGATCAAGCTCGACGCCAACCTGTTCGGCGTCGACCTGGGCAAGGGGACGTTCGGGGAGACCGACCGGTCGGAGACGGTTCGGGTGCACGACTCCATCGTGGCGAAGGCGGACGGCAAGTCCGAGCAGATGCAGATCTACCAGAACGGCAACCTGATCAAGACGATGCCGATCAGCCTCGGTTCGCCGGGCCACCCGTCGCACAGCGGCCCACACGTGGTCTCGGAGAAGCAGCCCAGCATCGTGATGGACTCCTGCAGCTACGGCGTGTGCCAGGGGCAGCCGGGCTACTACAAGGAGAAGGTCGACCTGGACGTGCGGATCTCCAACGACGGCGAGTTCGTGCACTCGGCGCCGTGGTCCACCGGCCAGCAGGGCGACTCCAACGTCTCGCACGGCTGCGTGAACCTCAGCCCGGCCAACGCCAGGTGGTTCTTCGACCACATCGGGGTCGGCGACGTCGTGGAGGTCACCAACTCCGGTGGCCCGCCGCTGCCGGTGTACGACACGTACGGCGACTGGGAGCTCGACTGGAGCACCTGGCAGTCCGGCAGCGCCCTGCAGTAGCCCCACCGGCCAGGGCGCGCGGGCGACCACGGCGGCCGGCTACGGCGGCCGACGACCACGGCGGCCGACGACCACGGCGGCCGGCTACGGCTCGAAGATCATCTCCGGACGCACCGCGACCTCCAGCACCAGCGGGTTCACCCGGGTCGACAGCGTGGGCAGCACCCCGTCCAGCACCCGCACCAGTGCCGGGTGGCTGTCCACCGACTCGGCGGGGCACCCCAGCGAGCGGGCCATCCCACGCACGCTGACCTCGTCGAACGCCGGCCACGGCAGCCCGCCGCCGCCGTGCTGCTCGGCCAGCCGGTCCAGCACCGCGTACCGGCCGTTGGCCAGCACCACGAACAGCACCCCGGCCCCGTAGTGCGCCGCGCTCCACAGGGCCTGGATGCCGTAGAGTGACGAGCCGTCACCGAGCACCGCCACCACCGGCCGGGTCGGGCGGGCCATCCGCACGCCGACCGCCGCCGGCAGCCCGAAACCCAGCCCGCCCATCGCGGCGGACAGGAAGCCCAGCGGGCGGCGGGCCGGCAGCAGCCGGTGCAGGTCGGGCCGGCTGGACGGGGTCTCCTCCACCACGACCGTCTCGGCGGGCAGCCGGGCGGCCAGCTCGCCGATCACCCCGGCTGCGCTCAGCGGCTGCCCCGGAGCCGGCGGTGGCGGGGCGGCCGCGCGGTCGAACCGGGGGGCGCTGACCCCGGTGCGCTCCGGCACCCGCGCCGCAAGCTGCCGGCAGACCGCGGCGGGCGAGGCGATCACGGCGACCTCCACCGGGCTGTGCCGGGCGTCCTCGGGGTCGTCGGTGACCAGACCCAGCCGGGTGCCCGGTTCGACCAGCGGCCCCGGCTCGTACGGGTACTGCCGGAACACCGGCGCCCCCACCACCAGCACCGCGTCGTGCCCGCCGAGTGTCTTGCGCAGCCGTGCCCGGCCGGCCGGCAGGTGGCCGGCGAACAGCGGGTGGTCCTGCGGGAAGCCGGCGCGCGCGGCGAACGGCTCCTGCCACACCGGGCAGCGCAGCCGCTCGGCCAGCGCCACCAGCGCCGCCCAGGCCTCGGCCGAGTCGGCGTCCGCGCCGACCACGAGCGCCGGGCCGTGCGCGCCCGCGATCAGCTCGGCCAGCTCGGTCACCGCCACGTGGTCGACCAGCTCCGCCCGGTGCAGCCGCCCGGGAGCGGGCAGCTCGGTCTCCCCCGCCGGCTCGGCCCAGTCGCCGCTGGGTACCACGACCAGCGCGGGACCCCGGCCGTCACGTGCCTCGTGGTACCCGCGGGCCAGCGAACCGGGCACGTCCTGGGCGCGGGCCGGCTGGTCGACCCACACCGGGTAACGGCCGGCCAGCCCGTCCAGCTCGCCGGTCAGGAACGGCTGGAAGGCCAGGTGCCTGCGGTCCTGCTGGCCGACCAGGACCACCAGCGGCACGCGGTTCGCCCTGGCGGTGGCCAGCGCGCCGACGGCGTTGCCCAGGCCGGCCGCCGTGTGCAGCACCACCAGCGCCGGCTCGTCCCGGGCGGTTGCCCAGCCGGTGGCCATCCCCACGACCGAGCCCTCGTGCAGGCCGAGCACGAACTGCAGGTCCTCGGGGAGCCCCGCCAGCAGCGAGATCTCGGTCGAGCCCGGATTGCCGAACATCGTGGTGAGGCCGTACCGGCGCAGCACCTCGAACGTCGCGTCCCGCACCGTCCGCACGTCTACGCGCCCTCCTTCTCCGGTGCCCGGGTCGGTGTCATGGCTTCGGCGGTGGCACCCGAACCGCCGATCAGCGCCACCGACACGGCGCCGAGGGCGGCAACGGCGGCGAACGCGTAGAAGCCCCACGGGTAGGCGAGGCCCGCGGTGAGCAGCGCGCCACCGAGCAGCGGGCCGCAGATCGCGCCGAGCCGGCCGACGCCGCTGGCCGCACCGAGGGCGGTGCCCCGCACGGCCGCCGGGTACCGCTCGCCGATGTAGGCGTACACCAGCACCTGCGCGGAGAAGACGAACACCCCGGCCAGCAGCACGCTCAGGTACACCCCGACCCCGGGCAGCCGCACCGACAGCAGCGCCAGGAACAGCGCGGCGGCGGTGAACCAGCCGATCGTCGCGGTCCGGATGCCGATCCGGTCGGCCACCCGCCCGGCCAGCAGCATGCCCAGCACGGCGCCGACGTTCAGCGTGAGCAGCAGGGCCAGCGCCGCGCCCAGCTGGTAGCCGGCGGTGCGCATGATCTCCGGCAGCCAGGTGTTCAACCCGTACACCAGCAGCAGCCCCATGAAAGAGCTCACCCAGAACGCGAGCGTGGGACGCAGGTACCCGTCGGTGAACAGGGCGGCCACCGGGTTCCGCCGGGGCAGCCGGCCGCCGGACCGGGTGGCGCCACCGGCACCGGCGGAGCCGACCGCCTCGGCGCGCGCCCGCAGCCACCACGTCGACTCCGGCAGCATGCGCAGCATCAGCGGCACCAGCACCAGCGCGGGCAGCGCGCCGAGCACGAACATCGGCCGCCAGCCCAGCCCCGGGATGACCACGATGCCCAGCAGCGAGGTGATCACCGCGCCGACGTGGTACCCGGTCATCATCGTCGTGGTGGCCCCGCCCGCGCGGCCCGGCCGGGCGTACTCGTTGACCAGTGCCAGCGCCACCGGCAGCACCCCGCCGAGCCCCAGCCCGGCCACGAAGCGCAGCACCCCGAAGGTCCACGGGTCGGGCGCGGCCGCGCACAGCAGGGTCAGCACGGAGAACCCGACGACGGTGCCGAGCAGTGTCTTGCGCCGGCCGATCAGGTCGGTGACCGGGCCCGCGCACAGCGCGCCGACCATCACTCCGACGGTGCCGACCACCGAGATCACCGAGGCCGTGGCCGGGGTCAGCCCCCAGCCGGGGTAGCGCAGCAGCGACGGCAGCACCACGCCGAGCACCACCAGGTCGAAGCCCTCCAGTGCCACAGCCGCCCAGCACAGCGGCAACACCCAGCGCGCGTGCGTGGACGGGGCGGGGCCGTCCGTCATCCCGGTCACCTCCCACGCCTTCGTCGGTCGTGCGGTGGCGGAAGTATCGGTACCGGCCGCGGCGGTGTCAGGGGGCCTTCCCGCTCAGCGGAAAACTACCGGGTTCCCGGGACACCGCCGCCCCGGCGACCCGCCCGGTGGGTCCCACGGCCAGGGTCCGGTTCAACCCGGGTGCGGCCCGATCACCTCCCGCACGCCCGCCGCGCGGCACCCGGCGAGTCGGGGGATCATCTCCGGGTGGACCCGGAGCAGCGGACAGCGGACGCCGGAACGACCCCGGTGCTGACGTTGATGGGGCCGGGTGGAGGTGCTCGGCCACCGGCTGGGCCGGGTGGACATGCGCGAGCTGCGCGGCTGGATCGGCCACGTCGACCCGCGTCAGCCGCTGGACGACCGGCTGCGGGTGGAGCAGGCGGTGCTCACCGGGGCCACCGGCAGCAACGGGTGGGTGCCCCGGTGGAAGCCGACCGCCGAGCAGCTCCGCCGGGCCGACGAGCTGATGGAGCTGGTGGGTGTCGCGCGGCTGCGCAACGCCGGGCTGACCACGCTGTCCCAGGGCGAGCGCGGCCGGATGCTGGTGGTCAGGGCGCTGATGTCCGAGCCGCACCTGCTGCTGGACGAACCGAGCACCGGGCTGGACCTGGCCGCCCGGGAGCGGTTGCTCACCTCGCTGGACAACTGCGCGCCGAGCACCCCGGGCTGGCCAGCGTGCTGGTCACCCACCACCTGGAGGAGCTGCCGGCCAGCACCACGCACGCGATGCTGCTCGCCGACGGACGCACCCTGGCCGCCGGCCCGATCGACGACGTGCTGACCAGCGCCCGGGTCAGTGCGGCCTTCGACCACCCGGTGATCATCACCCGGTCGCTGCGCCGCTGGGCGGCCCAGGCCGCGCCGGCCGAGCAGACGGCGCTGCCCGACTGGCGGGCGGACGTCGATCCCCGCGGCTGAACCAGCTGACCTCGGCCGGCCGGTTCAGCGGGCGGCCGGTTCAGCGGGCCGGCTGGTCTAGCAGGCGCTGCCTCGGGGCTGGCGGAGCATCCAGCCCAGCATCGCCGCGATCCCGTAGACCGCGGGCAGCACGGCGACCGTGGCCGGACCGAACAGCACGGCGAAGCCGGCGAGCAGCAGCCCGGCCGAACCTCCGACGACGGCCCCGCGCAGCCCGTAACCCAGCGCACTGGCCGCCGGACGGGAGTTGGCCAGCCAACCCCAGGCGGCCGTGAGCATCCCGCAGACCACGGCCAGCGCGAGGCAGACCACCAGCACGAAGGTGGGCACGATCGGGGTGGCGGCCAGTCCGAGCACGCCCACGCCGGTCACCAGCACGATCGACCTCGTGCGGTGGGCCGGCGCGGTGGTCGGCGCGGTGGTCGGCGCGGTGGCAGGCACGGCCGTCGGAGCCACCGGCAGAGCCGCCGCGGTCGGGGCCTCGGTGGGCGACATCACAGCGGCGCCGCCGGCCGGTCCGGGAACGACCCCGTCCCGGAATTCGTCCATCCGACCACAGACGCAACGGGTGTAAACAACAGTCCCTTCAGACGTGTGGTGGCGCGAGACGATCTCGAACGGATCGGCCGTTGGCCAGCCACAATCCGGGCAGAAGCGGGGGTCCATGACCCCAGAGTGCGCCCGGGGAACCATCACGTCCATTTCACGTTTTTTCATCGCAACGTACAATCTGACTACATGATCGACTTGCGTCGTGTCCACGTGCTCCGCGTCGTCGACCAGCTCGGCACCATCACCGCGGCCGCCACGTCGCTGCACCTCACGCCGTCCGCCGTATCCCAGCAGCTGCGCCAGCTCGCCAGGGAGATGCGGCTGCCGCTGCTGGAGCCGGACGGCCGCCGGGTGCGCCTCACCCCGGCCGCGCATGCGCTGCTCGAACACGCCGACGACCTGGCCGCGCGCTGGGAGCGGGCGCGTGGCGAGCTGGACTGTTACGCCGAGCAGGCCGGCGGTGTGGTGCGGCTGTGCGGCTTCGCCTCGGTGTTCCGGTCGCTGGTCATCCCGGCCGTCCTGGCGCTGCGCGCGGCCGACCCGCTGCTGGACGTGCGGGTGCTCGAGGTGGAGACGGCCGACGCGTTCGAGCGGCTGCTGGCCGACGACGCCGACGTGGCGATCACGCTGCCCACCCTGGGCGGGCCGACCGCCGACGACCCCCGGTTCGAGCAGCGGCCGCTGCTGGACGAGCCGCAGGATCTGCTGGTGCCGGCCGGGCACCCGCTCGCCGGGCGGGCGGACGCCGCGCTGGAGGAGACCGCGCACGAGCACTGGATCCTGCCCGAGCCGCACAGCTGCGACCAGTACAGCCTGGTCTCGGTGGCCTGCGCGACGGCCGGCTTCACGCCCCGGGTCGCGCACCACGCCAAGGACTGGGGCGCCACGTTCGCCCTGGTCGGCGCCGGTTTCGGGGTGTGCCTCAAGCCCCGCCCCGTCCCGCTGATCGACGAGCTGACGGTGGCCCAGGTGCCGCTGCGCGAGCCCACCCCGCGCCGCCAACTGCTCACCTGCACCCGCCGGGGCAGCCGGGGCCAGCGGCCGATCGCGATGGCGCTCGACGCGCTGGCCGACGCCGCCGCTCGGGCCACCCCGGCCGGCGCCGCCGCCTGACCGTGCCGCCCGACACGGACCGGAGTGCTCAGAGGTCGAGCGCGGCGCGCACCGCCCCGTCGACCCGGGACAGGGTCGTGCCGTCCAGCACGCCGACCCGCTCGCCCAGCCACGCCCGGTACAGCCGGCTCAGGTCGCCCGCATAGGCCCAGCCGCGTTCGGGGACGGGGATGGCCAGCAGGTCGCCGGGGTCGCGGTCGCGCAGCTCGATCCCGAGCAGCCACGGCCGGGCCGAGTCGTTGATGCCGTCGCTGGACAGCAGCACCACGGTCCGGCGCCGCTGGGGCGTGGACGGACGTGTGTAGCCGCGCAGCTCACCCCTGCGCACGGAGCTCGGCTTCCGCCGCGGCCAGGTCGGCGTCGTCCGCGACCGCATCGGTGGCCGGGTCGCCCCAGTCGCTGCCGGCGCCGCCGCGGACCGCCTCGCGGCGGGCGGCCAGCGACAGCCATGCCGAGGTGGACATCCCGGCCCGGGCCGCCGCCGACTCGGCCAGCGCCAGCGCGGTCTGGTCGAGCGACAGCGTCACCTTACGAGTGGCCATACCAATTACCGTACCAGCGGGGAACCCGCCCCGGCGCCCGATCGATCCCGGCCTGACCGGCCCGGGAGCCGGTCCGCCCCGCGCGCCGAGCGGACCGCCAGAAACGCCGACAGCCCCACCGGCGACAGCACGACGGTGATCAGCAACAGCGGGCTGACCAGCGCCGACGGGATCCCGCACCGGGCCGCCTCGCGGTACATCCAGCGGCCGAGGAACAGGTCGAACGAGATCAGCTGCGCCCACACCAGCGCGGCGCCGTAGTCCCGGCCGAGGTAACCGCGCAACACCTCGAGGTCCGGCCGGCTCACCGCGGCCCAGTGCTCGCCGGCGTGCGGCACGGCCAGCGCCAGGTACACCGCGAGGGGGAGCACGGTCACCCACGGCGAGGCCATGATGCGGGCCGTGCCGGACCAGCGCGGCAGCAGGATCATCACCGCCCAGAACGGCGCGGCCAGCCAGAACGTGACCGTGAACAGCGCTCCGGTGCTCACCGCCCCGCCACCCCCGCCGGGTCACCCTCAGCACCGTCGACGGCCGGGCGGGCCGCCCCGACCGGACCGGGCTCGGCCGGGACCAGCGCCCACACCGAACCCAGCGCCAACCCGGCGAGCAGCACCGCGAGCGCGCCCAGGGTGACCGCGTCGGGGTGGACCAGCGACTGGCCGCGCTCGGCCTGCCAGGTGACCAGGGCGACCAGCCCGGCGTAGCCACTGGCCGCCACCAGCACGAGCCGGGCGCGCACCTCGGGCCGGCCCAGCCGGGGCAGCCGGTGGCCGAGTACGCCGAGCAGTGCGGCCAGCAGCGGCAGGACCTGCAGCGCGTGCATGCCGACGAAGTGCGGGATGCGCAGGTCGCCGCCGACGGTGCTCCACCCGGTCAGCGCCATCCCCGGCCCGCCGTCCGGCAACCCGACGGTGTGCGCGCCCGCACCCCCGTCGCCGCGCGCCGCGCCGACCATCAGGCCGCCCAGCCCCAGGCCGACGAGCGAGATCACCGCGCCCGACCGCACCGCCCACCGGCTCGCCGCGTCCGCCAGCGGAGCCCGCAGCACCACCACGGTCATGGCCAGGATGGCCAGCCAGAGCACGCCGATCGTCACGCTCATGGCCGCCCACAGCCCGGCGTCCAGCGGGGTCGAGACGTTGAAATGGCTGGCCCGGCCGCGGAGAACCTGGCCGACGATGATCACGTACTCGACCGCCATGGAGGCCACCACGACCGAGCCCGCCCAGGCGACCACCCGCCGGCCCCGCTCGACCATCGAGTACATCCAGGACCAGGCCAGGCAGTACGCGGTCATCGACACCGCGAACTTGAACGGCTTCGTCCAGATCGGCGCGCCGAGCAGCACCCGGTCGTCGACCGCGAGCGCGACCAGGCAGCCGGCCGCCGCCACCGCCGACAGCACCGCGAACACCGTCATGGGCCGGTGCGCCCCCATCCCCGCTGGGTACATGACCCCTCCTCGTCAATGTGGATAGTGTAACTATCTGCTATGGAGAGCTAAAGTATCCATGCGGGGCGGCGGCGTCCAGCGCAATCGGGACGGAGGCCGACGGTTCATGCGGATGGCCGAGCTGAGCGACCGGTCCGGGGTGCCGGTGGCTACGATCAAGTACTACCTGCGCGAGGGGCTGCTCCCGCCCGGCGAGCGGACCGGCCCCAACCAGGCGCGCTACGGCTCCGGGCACGTGCGCCGGCTGCGGCTGGTGCGCGCGCTGCTGGACGTCGGCGGGCTGTCCGTCGCCGCGGTGCGCGAGGTGCTCGCCGCCGTCGACACCCGGGCCGCGATGCACGGCGTCCTCGGCCTCGCCCAGCGCAACCTGGAGCTGCGCGCCGGCCAGGTCGACGAGCAGGCCAAAGAGTGGGCCGTCGAGCGGGTCCAGGGGCTGGCCGCCCGGCGGGGCTGGCCGGTCAAACCCGACGACCCGGTGGTGGAGTCGCTGGTGGCCACGCTGGCCACGCTGCACTCGCTGGGCCGCACCGAGCTCGTCGACCGCCTGGACTCCTACGCCGAGCTGGCCGACCGGATGGCCGAGCTGGACCTGTCCACGCTCGGCGGGCTGCCCGACCGGGAGACCGTGGTGGAGGCGGCGGTGGTCGGCACGGTGCTCGGCGACACGCTCTTCGCCGCGCTGCGCCGGCTGGCCCAGCACCACGCCTCGGCCCGCTCGTTCGGCGACACCTGACCGGTGCGGCTCCGCGGCCGGCCGAGCGCGTCCGCCCAGTTCAACGCAGGTCCAGCGGTGCGGGGCGGCTGGCGCCGACGAAGTCCCGGCGCCGGATGGGGGCGATCTTCACGGTCTCCCCCGACTGCGGTGCATTGATCATCATCATGCTGGAGACGGCCACCCCGACGTGCGTCACCGAGCGCGGGCCGGAGCCGAAGAACACCAGGTCGCCGGGCAGGATCCGGCGGCCGGCGGGCAACCTCGGGCCTGCGTTGTACTGCGCCTGGGCGGTCCGGGGCAGCCGCACGCCGGCGCGGGCGTAGGACGCCGAGGTCAGCCCCGAGCAGTCGTACCCGCCGTCCGCCGGTCCGTTGCCCGCCCATCGGTACGGCGTGCCGATCTGGCCGAGGGCGAACCGCACCGCGCGCGCCGCCGCCGGCCGGGCCGCCGAGCCGAGAAGGCAGATCGTGCCGGTCGGGGCGGACGCGAGCGCGGTCCGGAACGTGGCCACGTCGGCGAACTGCCGCTCGCACCGGGGCGGCGGCCCGGGTTCGGTCGCCGGCGGACCGTCGCGGCCGGCTGCCCGCGGACCGTCGCGGCCGGCGGCCCGCGGACCGTCGCGGCCGGCGGCCCGCGAGCCGTCAGGGCCGGCCGCCGGGATCCCGCCGGCGGTGCGGTCGGCCGCCGCGATCCCGCCGGCGGTGCGGGCGGCGCCCGGGTCCGGCGTACGGACCGGGCCCGGCGGGTCTCCGGCCGCCCACACCCCGGGCCCGCCGCTCGCACCCGACCCGGCCTCGGCGCGCTCGGGGACCTGGCCGAACGACCAGTCCGCGGCGGATTCCTCCCAGTCGACGGGGATGGCACGCAGTTCCTCGGCCTCCCGGCCGGCGAAGGCCGCCGAGGAACGCTCGGCACCGCCCGGCCAGGTACTGACCAGCGCGCCGACGAGCAGCGCGACCAGCGCGGCCCCCACCCCGACCGCCACCGCACGCCGCGCCGGACCGACGCCGTTACCGGGAGACCTACCGGGCAACCTCGCGGGAGCGCCTCGCCGGCACCCGCGCGCGGGGCTCCACCGGCGCCCGCGCGCGGGGCTCCACCGGTGCCCGCGCGCGGGGCTCCACCGGCACCCGGCGACCGAGCGACACCGGCCGGGGCCGGGAGCACGGCCGCGGTGGCCACTCCGCCGATCGGCCCAGGTCATGCCCTCAGCAGACACGCGCGCGGCTCGGCGGCGCGGCCGAACGGGCCCGCTCCGGTGCGATCGCGAACGAGCGCGATCCGAACGACGGCGCGATCCCGAACGACGGCGACGGCGTCAGGCCGGGTTGAACCGCGAGTACTCCGGTGGCCCCCAGCGCAGCGGGCTGCCGCCGGGCACCCGCCGGACCCGTTCCGGCCGGACCCGAACGGTGCGCTCGGCACCCTCCCACTCGACCCAGCCCCGGCCGCTGACCTGCAGCGTCGTCCCGTCCGTCCAGTCCACGACGAGCAGCCCGGTCGCCGGCTCCTGCTCCAGGTTGCCCAGCGTCATCATCATCGCGTTGCCCGGGTAGTCGGCCCAGCTCAGCGTGCCGTCGCCGGCGACCCGGACGAACCCCGGGTTGCCGCCCCGGTGCGAGGCGTCCCGGTCGCCGGTGGCCGAGCCGGTGGCGATGAAGAACGTGTCCGCACGGCTGATCATGGCTACCGAGGCGGTGTCCAGCACGGTCGACTCCACCGTGTCGCCGGCCGGCGACTCCGCCCGCTCCCGCACCTCGCGGGCCTGGATGTACTTCGGGCAGTTGGCGTAGGCCTGGTCGACGGTGAGGCGCAGGCCGGAGGCGGTGGGTTCGGCGACCCCGTTCACCCGCATCCGGCGGCGTCCGGCCGGCTCCAGCGCGATCGTGCCGAGCCGGACCGGGCCGGTGAGCGCGGCCGCGAGCGGGTCGCCGGGCAGCGGGCGGGCCGCCACGTCGACCACGTCGCGCCCGCCGACCACCCCGGCGCGCAGGAAGCCCGGCTCGCCGGTGAGCAGCGAGGCCCACATCCGCCCGTCGCCGTCCGCGCCGCCGACCACCAGCATCGGCTGCCGCGCCAGGAACGCGGCCGCGACCGGCGGCACCGTCGCCCCGACGATCCCGCCGACCCGCTCGGCCTGCTCCCGCAACCCCGCCCGGGCCTGCACGGCCAGCTCGCCGGAATGAAACGTGGACCCGACCATCAGAAGAAACCGCAGGCCGGCGCCTCGCCGACCGGGGCGGGTTCGGCTCCGGTCACGCCGCTGGCGGTGTAGACCTCCAGGCGGATGCCGTCGGGGTCGGTGAAGAACACCCCGCCGGAGTCACCACCCTCGGCGTGCGGCACCACCCCGTCGTACTGGAAGTCGGCGCCGATGTCACGCAGCGTCCGCCGCACCGCGTGCACCTCGTCCAGCGAGCCGACCAGGAACGCGAGGTGGTGCAGCCCGGGGCGCGCGGTGGCGAAGCGACCCTCGGACTGCCGCCAGAGAGTCACCAGCAGCGTGCCGTCGCGTCCCAGGAAGGCCCATTCCCGCTCGCCGTCCTGACCGGCGGAGATCACCTCCAGCCCGAGTACGCGCCGGTAGAAGTCCGTCGAGCGAGCCAGGTCGGTGACGTTCAGGCCGACGTGCCCGGTGCTGAGCACGGTCGGGGTCAGTGCGGCTGTCATGGATGCCTCCAGCGGTGGAGCGGCGGTCGAAATAACCAATAACAATACTATGAGCGGTTAGATTCTTACCTGTCAAGGCGCATTGAGCGGTATGACTGGAGTCATGGCATTCGAGCGCCCCCTGCAGGGCGAGCCGCTGGGGCTGGACCTGCTCAACACGACGTGGAACAACCGGGGCAGCCCGAGGGACCTGCTCGACGACCTGGCGGGCACCCAGGCGTGGCTGGAACAGGCCGGCTTCGACCATGCCGCCACCGAGCCGGCCCGGGACGCGCTGCGGACCGCCAGGGCGGCGATCCTGGCCCACGTCGACGACCCCGGCTCGACCCCGGCGCGGGAGGCACTCAACCAGGTGCTGGCCTGGGGGCGCAGCCGGCCGGCACTCGGCCCGGACGGCCCTACCAGCGCGGCCGAGCTGGCCGACCCCGCGCACCGGGTGGGCTGGCTGGCGGCGGTGAGCTACCTGGACCTGCTGCGCGCGGGCGCCGACCGGATCCGCCGCTGCGCCCACCCGGACTGCGTCCTGCACTTCTACGACACCAGCCCGAAGCGCAGCCGCCGCTGGTGCTCGATGGCCGGCTGCGGCAACCGGGCCAAGGCCGCCCGGCACTACGCCCGCACCCACCGCGACCCGGGCTGACCGGGGCGACCCGGCGCGCGCCGCCGGCCGGCCCGGCTACGGTTGACCCGCGGCCGACCCGGCGCCGAGCACCTCGGCGTACCGGTCGTTCAGCTCCGCCCAGCCGTACTCCCGCGCCCGCTCCCCGACCACCGGGCCGCACGGGGTGCCGGCGAGCAGGGCGTCGGCCACGTCGAGGCACAGGTGCCAGCCGGCGGCGGCCGACGAGGCGAACCCGGGCTCGGCTCCGGAGGTGTGCCGCAGGGTCAGCCGGGTTCCCCCGGCGGTCGGCTCCAGCTCCCAGCGCAGCACGTCCTCGCCGAAGGCGTGCTCCAGCAGCCGGGGCGGCTCGCAGGCGGTGACGGTGCCGGTCACCGGCGTCTCGCCGCCGTGGCCGTCCCGCATGGCCAGGGTCACCTCGCCGGGGGCGGCCAGGTCGCGGTCCGGCGCGTAGGGCGCCCAGCGGCGCAGCTGGTCGGGCTCGGTCAGCGCGGCCCAGACGCGGTCCACGGGGTGGCGCAGCTCGCGCACGAACACGAGCGTCCACGCGCCGGTCCCGGGCGGCGGGGCGGCCCGGTGCACGGCGGCCAGCGGGCCGGGGCGATAGGTCGGGTCGGGCACGGTTCACTCCAGCGAGTCGAGGTGTTGCTCCAGGGCGTCCAGGTGGTGGTCCCAGAGCCGGCGGTAGGGGTCGAGCCAGTCGTCCACCGCGCGGAACGGGCGCTGCTCGATGCGGTAGATCCGCCGCTGCGCCTCCGTGCGGCTGGACACGAACCCGCCGGCCCGCAGCACCTTCAGGTGCTTGGAGACCGTGGGCTGGCTGACCCCGAGCCGGCGCACCAGGTCGCCGACGCTGCGCTCGTCCTCGCGCAGCGAGTCGAGGATCCGCCGCCGGGTGGGCTCGGCGAGAACGGTGAAGGCGTCGACCGGCACGGCGTTGAATATGCCGCAGTAGTTATATTCCGGTCAAGGAATACTGGTCTCCGGGCTGCCGGCGCTTCCCCCGGCCGGGTCGGACGCACCCGTCGCGGCGGGACGACGACTCAGGAGGTACTAGCTTGGTACACATGCCGCATTTCGACGTCGTCGTGCTCGGAGCCGGACCCGGCGGTTACGTCGCCGCCATCCGCGCCGCCCAGCTGGGTCGCCAGGTCGCCATCGTGGAGGAGAAGTACTGGGGCGGGGTGTGCCTGAACGTCGGCTGCATCCCGTCCAAGGCGCTGCTCCGCAACGCGGAGCTGGCCCACCTGGTCACCCAGGAGGCCAAGACCTTCGGGATCTCCGGTGAGGTGTCGTTCGACTTCGGCGTCGCGTTCGACCGCAGCCGCACCGTGGCCGACGGCCGGGTCAAGGGCGTGCACTTCCTGATGAAGAAGAACAAGATCACCGAGTTCGACGGGCGCGGCAGCTTCACCGACGCGCACACCATCGAGGTCGCGCTGGCCGACGGCGGCAGCGAGACGCTCACCTTCGACGACGTGATCATCGCAACCGGCGCGGAGACCAAGCTGCTGCCCGGCACCGAGCGCTCCGAGCGGGTGGTGACCTACGAGGAGCAGATCCTCACCCGCGAGCTGCCCGGCAGCGTGGTGATCGCCGGCGCGGGCGCGATCGGCGTCGAGTTCGCCTACGTGCTGAGCAACTACGGCGTGCACGTGACCATCGTCGAGTTCCTGGACCGGCTGCTCCCGCTGGAGGACGCCGACGTGTCCAAGGAGCTGGGCAAGCGGTACCGCAAGTACGGCATCGACGTGCTCACCTCCACCAAGGTCGACTCCATCGAGGACACCGACTCGGGCGTCACCGTCACAGTCACCGGCAAGGACGGCAAGACCAAGGAGATCAAGGCCGACAAGGTCATCCAGGCGATCGGCTTCGCGCCCCGGGTGAAGGGCTACGGCCTGGAGAACATCGGGGTGGAGCTCACCGAGCGCGGTGCCATCGCGATCGACGGCCGGATGCGCACCAACGTGCCGCACATCTACGCGATCGGCGACGTCACGGCCAAGCTGATGCTGGCGCACGTCGGCGAGGCGCAGGGCGTGGTGGCCGCGGAGACCCTCGCCGACGCGGAGACCATCGAGCTCGAGTACGTGATGATGCCGCGCGCGACGTTCTGCCAGCCGCAGGTCGCGAGCTTCGGCTACACGCAGGCCCAGGCCGAGGAGCTGGCCGACGAGAAGGGCTGGAAGATCAAGGTCGCCCAGTTCCCGTTCACCGCGAACGGCAAGGCGCAGGGCATGGCCGAGCCGAACGGGTTCGTGAAGCTGATCAGCGACGACACCTACGGCGAGCTGCTCGGCGGGCACATCATCGGCGCGGAGGCGACCGAGCTGCTACCGGAGCTCACGCTCGCCCAGAAGTGGGACCTCACGGCGTTCGAGCTGGCGCGCAACGTGCACGCCCACCCGACGCTGTCCGAGGGACTGCAGGAGGCGATCCACGGCCTGGCCGGCCACATGATCAACCTCTGAGGGGCCTCTGTCGCGGGGCGAGGGCTGCTGCTGGTCGGGGCGGCCCGCCTCGCGGCGGACGGCGTCCAGTGCGGCCTCGACGGCGGCCTGGACGGCCGCGGTCGAGACGTCGGGGTCGATCCGGCGTGCGGCGGCCAACGAGCGGGCCGAGACCGAGATGCTGACCATGGCGAACTCCGGGTGCTACACGGTGACGAGGACGTTTCGGGGATGTTGCCACGCGGCGTACGGGACGTCCTCCCGTGGCCCGTGGCATGTCGCCCGAACGGTGTCGGGGTCGGGGACAAGTATGTTACCGGCCGGTATCGCCCAGCCAGCGCCGGGCGACCACCCGTCCGTCGGGCACGAACGGCCACGCCGGGTCGGTGAGCCGCTCGCGCAGCTCGTCGAGCTCCATCCACCAGTGCTCCGCCACCTCGGACGCCTGCGGGACCACCGGGCCGTCGGAGAACGCCTGGTAGGCGAACACATGGGCGCGTAAGCCGTACGGCCCGGTGCCGTCGCCGGTGTCCAC
>DASXJJ010000090.1:0-69151 GCA_036497465.1 Pseudonocardia sp.
GGCTCTGCTGAGCCCCGCCCCCGGCCGGCGGCCGGTCAGCCGGTGTGCCCGGTGACCAGCGGTTCACCCAGGAACCCGAAGCCCTGCAGCATGCCCAGCAGCTCGCGGTGGCCGAAGGCCTGGCAGGCCGAGGCGAAACCGGCCTTGCGCGGGCCGGAGACGATCAGCTGGCGGGCGGCGAAGGCCTGGATGGCCCCGGTCTGCAGGTAGGTCGCGTTGCCGTGGATCACGCAGTGCACCAGCTTGTTCGGGCCTCGGCCGATGACCGAGTCCAGGGTGCGGTGCTGCCGACGGTTCTCCCGGGGCGGCATGCCGCCCTGCACGCCCGAGGCCTGCTCCTGCAGGGCCTTGGCCTGCTCCTCCGGCGGGAGCGGCTTGATGTTCTGCTCGAAGTGCTTGGCCATCTGCGCGACGCCGTCCATCAGGGCCTGGTCGAACACCCCGGACAGGGCGCGGGCGTTGGCCACGCGGGGGTCGTCCTGCCACCACACCGGGTGCGCGCTGCCGCCCCAGGGCAGCGCGGTGAAGATCTCGTGCTGGCCGGGCAACTGGACCTTGAAGGCCGCGTCGCCGGGCCACTGCACCAGCTTGTCCTGCTCCAGGAAGAAGTGGTCGGCGGCCAGGATGGTGAAGATGCTCTGGGTGGAGGCGAAGGTCGGGGTGCCGGAGAACAGCGTCAGCAGCTCCAGGCTGTCGATGCCGCCGGTCTCCAGCACGACGTTGGCCGCGATGTCGCTGACCGAGTGCATGTAGGCCGTGGACGGGGCCAGCAGCAGCCCCTCGTCGGCGAACTTCTGGCCGTAGGCGTCCCGCGCGTGCAGCACCCAGTTCTGCTCGCCGGTGGTGTCCAGGTAGTGGCAGCCGGCGGCCAGCGCGGCCTGCACGACCTCGTCGCCGAAGCTGGCGAACGGCCCGACGGTGTTGCAGATGACCTTGGCACCGGTGAACAGCTCGGTCAGCGCCTCGACGGTGTGCTCGACCTCGACCACGTCGTAGGAGACGGTGTCGATGCCCGGGACGT
Source organism: Pseudonocardia sp. (assembly GCA_036497465.1). GTDB lineage: Bacteria > Actinomycetota > Actinomycetes > Mycobacteriales > Pseudonocardiaceae > Pseudonocardia. The sequence continues at coordinate 1,022 of DASXJJ010000090.1, forward strand.
GCTCGATCGCCTCGGTGACGCGCTTGGCGTCCCGCCCGGCCGCGACGAACGGCAGGTTGAACTCACGGAGGTACTCGGCGACCAGGCGCCCGGTGTAGCCGCTCGCGCCGTAGATGACGACGGGCTTGTCTGTGCTCACAGATTCCTGCCTTCCAGTGGTGCTTGTCCTGCGTGTCGGATGACGGTCGGTGGGGCGGTCAGTTCACCCCTCGGTCGCGGCCGCCCCAGTGCGCGGAGCGCAGCGCGGGCTTGTCGTGCTTGCCGACGGCGGTGAGCGGGATGGCCTCGACGAAGTCGACGGTCTTCGGGGCGAGGACGGGGCCCTTGCGCTCCTTGACGAACGCGATCAGCTCGGCGGCCTGGACGGGGTGGTCGGGGTCGGACACCACGACCGCCTTGACGCTCTCGCCCCACTTGTCGTCCGGCACCCCGATGACCGCGACGTCCTTCACCGCGGGGTGGCCGAACAGGGTCGACTCGATCTCCTTGGGGTACACGTTGAACCCGCCGGAGATGATCATGTCCTTCTTGCGGTCGACGATGTAGAGGAAGCCCCGGTCGTCGGCCTTGGCCACGTCGCCGGTGCACAGCCAGCCGTCCCGCAGCGCGGCGGCGGTCTCCTCCGGCCGGTTCCAGTACCCGCGCATGATGTGCGGGCCTCGGGCCACGATCTCCCCCGGCTCGCCGTGCGGGACCTCGTTCATGTCGTCGTCGACCAGCCGGACGTCGGCGATCGTCACCGGGCGGCCGCAGGAGGACAACGGCGTCAGGTCACCGGACTCCACCGCGTCGGCGTGGTCGGACCGGCGCAGCGCGGTCAGCTGGTTCGGTGCCTCGGTCTGCCCGTAGAGCTGGGAGAAGATCGGGCCGAAGGTGTCCAGCGCCTGCACCAGCCGCTCGCGGCCGATCGGCGAGGCCCCGTAGACGACCGTGGCCAGCGACTCCAGGCCCTTCCTGCCGTCGGTGAGGCTGTCCATCAGCACGTAGAGCATGGTCGGCACCATCATCGAGGCGGTGACCTGCTCGGCGTGCACGGCGGCCTTGAACTGCTCCGGCTCGAACCCGCCGAGGATCACGTTGGTGCCGCCGCGCAGCCACACCGGCAGCACGAACATCCCGCCGGCGTGGGTCAGTGGCGCGACGTGCGCGAAGGTGTCCCGCTCGTTGAGGCCGAGCTCCAGCATCTCGCTGGTGATCGCGGCCAGGAACCCGGCGTGGTTGTGCTCGACACCCTTGGGCCGGCCGGTGGTGCCGCCGGTGTAGAAGATCCCGTAGCGGTCGGTGGGCGCGACCTCCGGCCGGCCCGGCCCGTCGGATTCCCGGGAGGTGAGGTCGCCGAGCAGCCGGCCGCGCTCGAGGACGCCCTCGGCGTCGACGCACAGCACGTGCTCGACGTCGGCCTCCGACCGCGCGCCCTCCACCCGCTCGGCCTTGCCCGCGTCGTGGATCACCACCCGCGCGCCGCAGTCCCCGATAATGTAGGCGTGGTCGGCGGCGCTGGCCTTGGCGTTCAGCGGCACGATCGCCAGCCCGGCCCAGAGCGCGCCGTAGTACACGTCGAGCAGCTCGGGCCGGTCGGACATCAGCACGGCGACCCGCTCACCGGGCTTCAGACCGAGGCTCAGCAGCGCGCGACCGGTCTGGCGGATCCGGGCGAGCTGCTCGCCGTAGGTGATGCGTCGATCGCCGTAGACGACCGCGGTCCGCTCGCGGTACGCGATCCCGCAGCGCTCCACCAGTGCCCCGGTGCTGTGGACCAACATGAAACGGTTCCTCCCGCGGTCGTCGGTCAGGTCTGCTGGCGATCCTCTCGGGACGGGGGCGGTCCGCCAATGTCGGGAAACCACCGACCGGGCGGCGGCCACAGTGGCATCCCGACATACCGGGCCGCCCGGGCGGCGCCCTAACCTCGCGCCATGCTCTCTGACCTGAAGGACAAACGAGCGCTGGTGACCGGCGCGGCCCAGGGGCTGGGCCGCGCCATCGCCGAGCTGTTCGTCGAGCGCGGCGCGCGGGTCGTGCTCACCGACATCGACGGTGACCTGCTGGACAAGACCGTCGCGGACCTGGGCACCGCCGCGCACGGCGTGGTCGCCGACGTCACCTCCGAGGCGCAGGTCTCCTCCTCGGTGACCGCCGCGGTGGACCACCTCGGCGGGCTGGACATCGCGGTCAACAACGCCGGCATCGAGATCGGCAAACCGCTGGTGGAACAGACCGAGGACGAGTTCGACCGCCTGATGAGCATCAACGTCAAGGGCGTCTTCCTCGGCATCAAGCACGAGACACCGGCAATGATCGCCTCCGGCGGGGGCAACATCGTCAACATGTCCTCGGTCGCCGGGCTCGGCGGGGTGCCGCTGCTGGGCACCTACTGCGCGTCGAAGGCGGCCGTGCTGCGGCTGACCGAGACCGCGGCCGTGGAGCTGCGCGCGCACGGCGTGCGGGTCAACGCGGTGTGCCCGTCGTTCATCAACACCGACATGGTGGCGCGGCTGGTCAACCCGTTCGAGGGGGCCACCGGAGCCAAGTTCGACGATCTGGTGGCGGTCAAGCAGCAGCGGCTGGGCACCCCGGAGGAGGTGGCCGAGACGGTCGCCTTCCTCGCCTCGGACGACGCCCGGTTCGTCACCGGCGCCCACTTCACCCTCGACGGCGGACTGACCGGGAGCCTGTTCTGATGACCGAGCGCACCCCAGTACTGAAGGACAAGATCGCGATCGTCACCGGCGGGGCGAAGGGGCTCGGCGCGGCCGTGGCTGCCGAGCTGGCCTCGGAGGGCGCGCGCGTGGTGGTCACCGACCTCGACCAGGGCGGCGCCGCCAAGACCGCCGAGGGGTTGGACGGCGCGGAGTCGGCGGTGTGCGATGTCCGGGACGACGCGGCGGTCGCCGCGCTGGTCCAGGACGTGGTGTCCCGGCACGGGCGGCTGGACGTCATGGTGGCCAACGCCGGCATCGCCACCGTCAGCCCGGTGTCCGAGATGAGCATCGAGGAGTGGCGCTCGGTGCTCGCGGTCAACCTGGACGGGGTGTTCTCCTCGGTCCGGTACGCCGGGCGGGCGATGGCCGCCGCCGGTGGTGGCTCGATCATCACCATGGCGTCGATCACCGGGTTCGCCGGCTCGCCGCTGATCGCGCACTACGCGGCGGCGAAGGCCGGGGTCATCTCGCTGACCCAGACCGCCGCGGTGGAGCTGCGCCCGCACGGGGTGCGGGTCAACGCGATCTGCCCCGGGTTCATCGGCACCGACCTGGTGACCGAGCGCGCGCACCTGTTCGAGCAGGGACTCGGGCTGGACGACTTCGGCGCGGTGATCAACGCGGCGCAGGGCAGGCTCGGCGAGGTGGGCGACGTGGCCCCGCTGGCGGCGTTCCTGGCGTCCGAGCGGTCCCGGTTCTGCACCGGCTCGTCGTTCGTGGTGGACGGCGGGATGTCGGCCTCGCTGGTCTGATCCCGGCGGCCCGGCGGCCCGGCGGCCGGGTGCGGCTCGGGGCACCGGCCGGGTCAGCCGGTGCCCAGCGCCTCGCGCAGGCGCAGTGCGACCAGGAGCTCGGTACGCCGCTCGGCCAGGGCGGCGCCGAGCACCTCGGTCGCGCAGCGCACCCGCATCCGGACGGTGTTCTCGTGCACGCCCAGGTCGGCGGCGGCCCTGGCCTGCGACCCGGTGGACAGCCAGGCCAGCAGCGTGTCGCGGATCCGCCCGGCCCGCTCGCTGTCGGCCGCGAGGTCGCCCAGCTCCTCGTCGACGAACCGCCGGGCGGACGCCGGGTTCTCCAGCAGGAGCGTCTCCAGCCGCAGGTCGCGGGCGCACAGGCAGCTCGGCGGCCGGAGCATCGTGGCGCGCAACGAGGAGGTGCGCAGCGCCGACTCGTGCGAGCGGCGGAACCCGGCGGGCCCCCGGCCGGGGTCGCCGAGGGTGACCGGCTCCCCGCCCGCGGTGGCGGCCCGGCGCAGCGCGTCCATCCGGGCGGTGTCGACCAGGTCGTGGTAGCCCAGCCAGCCGAACCAGGTGCCCGCGTCCGGCTGCACCAGCAGCGCGGCGTGCGCGCCGGTGACCTCGCGCATGGCGGCCAGCGCCCTGCCGATCTCGCGGCGCCGGTCGGACACGAACAGCAACCCGACGTGGGTGGCGCGCATCCGGTAGCCGAGCTGGGCGTCGAGTGTGTCGCCGGTCTCGGTGGCGGTGCCGTCCAGCAGCCGCAGCACCAGCTCGCGCCGCCGGTCCTCGCAGGTCTCGGACATCTCCTCGGCCACGGCGGTGTAGCTGGACACCACCTGGGCGAGCACCTGGTCGACGTAGCCGAACAGCAGCGAGGTGGACCCGCCGAGCAGGTCGGGCAGCTCCGCCTTGCCGTCGGCGGTCCAGGTACGGCACAGGTCGAACCAGTCCTGCCAGAGCCGCTCCACGCCGACCCAGTAGGCCCGCTCCAGCTCGGCCAGCGGGATGCCCAGCCGGGCCACCAGCTCCGCGAACTCGCTGGCGCAGCGGGCCTCGACGTCGGTCAGCGCGACCCGGCCGGAGAGCACCTGCACCACGGAGGCCACGTTCTCGGTGGAGCAGCGGGCCAGGGTGGCCACGAAGGTGGCGTCCCGCGCGCGGTCCGGGAACACGGTGGCCAGGATCGCGCCGCTGACCGCGTCGGCCCGCGCGGCGATGTCCATCCGGGTGGCCAGGCCGCGCACGAGCGAGCTGGAGCCGGGCTGCAGAACCGTTACCGACACAAGCCCCTCACCTTCGACCCCGTCGTCGATCCGCTCGACCTGACGCCCCGGTACAGAACCGTGTCAGGCACCCCCGGACCCGGTCACTGTGCCGGGCGAACGACGAGCGCGCCGGCCATTGTGACAGGCGGCCAAGCGGCGTCCTGCGACCGGGCTCACACCCGTCGGCGCCACCGGTCAGCCTCCGAGGGACTTGTTGTACTCGGCGATCTGGCTGTTCGCGGCGTTCTGCGCGTCGGTCAGCGCCGTCTTCGGGTCGACGTTCTGCAGCACCGCGCCCTGCAGCGCGTTCTCCACGTCCTTTCGGATCTGCGGTAGTACGCCGACCGAGCAGCCCTGGGTGGCCGTGGTCAGCGGGGTCTGCCGCAGCTGGTCCACGGCGGTGGTGAACTGCGGGCGCTGCGCCACCCACTGGCGGTCGGCCGGGTCGTCCAGCGCGCTCTTGCTGATCGGGAAGTACCCGGTGCCGGTGTGCCAGGTGACCTGGGACTGCTTGCTCGCCAGGAACTTGACGACCTCCCAGGAGGCCCGCTGGTGGGCCGGGTCCTTGCCCTGGCCGACCACCCACATCGAGGCCCCGCCGATGATCGGCCCGCCGGCGTCGGCGGGGCGGACCTTCGGGTAGAACCCGGTGCCGACCGGGAACCCCGCGGACTTGATGAAGCCACCCAGGCTGCCGGTGGACTCCAGCGCGATGGCCACGGTGCCCGAGGTGAAGGCGGTGTCGCCGTTGTCGGTGTTGCTGTCCAGCTTGAGCGCGAGACCGTCCGCGACCATCTTCTGCCACCAGCCCAGCAGCTCGATGTTCTCGTCGGTGGCCAGGTCGACCGAGGTGGGGCGGCCGCCGCGGCCGTTGTCGGCGTCACACAGGGTCCGCCCGGCGCCGGCCACCCACTGCTCCAGGAACCAGCCGTACACGCTGGCACCGAACCCGAAGCGGACCGTCTCACCCGGGGTGTTCTTGATCTTCTCGGCGGCTGCCCGGATCTCGGCCAGGTTCCTCGGCGGGTTGTTCGGGTCGAGCCCGGCGCGCCGGAAGGCGTCCTGGTTGACGTAGAGCAGCGGCATCGAGGTGTTGAACGGCATCGAGTACAGCTTCTTGTCGACCGTGTAGTAACCGGTGATGTTCGGCTGCAGGTCGGAGGTGTCGTACCGGTCCTTGTCGATGAACGACTGGATCGGCACCGCCGAGTTCGAGTCGATCATGAAGCGGGTGCCGATGTCGTACACCTGCACGATGTCCGGCAGCTGGCCGCCGCGCAGCGCGGTCTTGTAGGCCGACAGCGCGTCGTCGTACTGCCCCTTGAAGGCCAGGTTGACCTTGATCTTGCCCTGGTGCTCGGTGTTGAACTGGTTGATCAGACCGACCAGCGCCTCACCGTTGGCGCCGGTCATCGCGTGCCACAGGGTCAGGTCCACCTCGCCGGGGGTGTTCAGCGCCTCCGGCCCCGGGGCGGGCGCCGCCGGCTGCTCCGCCCCGCCTCCCCCGCCGGCGGCCCCCGCGCACCCGGACAGGGCCAGGGCGGCCACCGCCACCACCGCCACCGCGAGCCGGGGGCGGTGCCGGTAGCCGTGCCGGCTGCCGCCGTCCCGAGAGATCCGCATGCTGCTCCCCTTCACTACTTCACCACGCCGGCGGTGAACCCCCGGACCAGCCAGCGTTGCCCGAAGATCACCAGCAACAGGGTCGGCAGCAGCGTGATCGTGATGCCGGCGAGCTGGAGGTCGGGGGCCGACTGCTCGTTGTTCTTCAGCGCGAACACCGCCGTCTGCAGAGTGTTCAGCGAGTTGTTCGTGGACGAGATGATCAGCGGCCAGAAGTACATGTTCCAGCCCTGCAGGAACGACCACACGGCCAGCGCGGTGAGCGACGGCCGGACCGTGGGCAGCACGATCCGGGTCAGGAACCGCAGGTGCCCGCAGCCGTCCAGCAGCGCGGCCTGGTGCAGCTCCGGCGGGAACTGCCGGAAGGCCTGCCGCATCAGGAACACCCCGAACCCGTTGGCAAGGAACGGCAGCACCAGCGCGAGGCGGCTGTCCCCGAGCCCGAGCGCGCGGACGAACAACGCGTTGGGCACCACGATCGCCTCGTACGGAATCATGATCGTGGCCAGGAACAGCCAGAACAGCGGGGTGCGCAGCGGCATCCGGATGAACACCAGCGCATAGGCGGCCAGGCACGAGGTGACCAGGTGCGCCAGCATGATCACCACGGCCACGAACAGCGAGTTGACGAACGCCGGCAGCAGCGGCACCACCCGCTGGGTCAGCGCGTGCGCGTACGAGTCGAGGGTGTACCGCCCGCTGAGCAGCCCGGGCGGCTGCCGGATCAGCGCGGACGGTTCCACGAACCCGCCGACCACGGTGAGCAGCACCGGGAACAGCAGCACCACGGCGGCGACCACCAGCCACAGGTAGGTCAGCGCGGCCCAGGACCGCGTGGGCTTCGGGCCGGCGCTCACCGGTAGTGCACCCGGCGCTCGAGCACCCCGAACTGCACCACCGCGAGCAGCACCCCGACCACCAGCAGCACCAGGCCCTGTGCGCACGCCTGGCCGTAGAGGCTGTTGCCGTTGGCGAAGGCCAGGTCGTAGATGGAGAACACCAGCGTCCGGGTGGCGTCGTTCGGGCCGCCGTTCGTGGTCACCTGTACCTGGCCCAGCGCCTGCAGCGCGGTGAGCGTGGTGGTGACGACCACGAAGAACACGCTCGGCGAGATCATCGGCAGCAGGATCCGGGTGAGCCCGCGCCAGCCGGTCGCGCCGTCCAGCCGGGACGCCTCCAGCACCTCCTCGTCCACCCCGGCCAGCGCGGCCGCCAGCACCAGCAGATTGAACCCGGAGACCATCCAGAGGGTGATCCAGGCGACGGTGAACAAGGCCCATCCGGCGCTGGTGGTCCAGTCCGGGGCGGGCAGGTGCACGAGCCCGAGCAGCCAGTTGATCGGGGACATGGCGGGGTTGACCATGATCAGCCAGACCACGCTCGCGGTCGAGGCGGAGTAGGCGAACGGCAGGGTGAACAGCGTGCGGAACACCCGCATCCCGTGCAGCCGCTGGACCAGCGGCACCGCCAGCGAGAGCGGCACGAGCAACCCGCCGACCACCACGATCAGGGTGAAGACCAGGGTGTGCAGCAGCACCCGGCCGAAATCGGCGCTGAACAGCGCGGCGAAGTTGGCCAGGCCGACGGCGCGGGTCGGGTTGCCCCGGATGTCGGTGCCCCGGGTGGCCAGGAACATGGCCTGGAACAGCGGGAACACCACGAACACGCCCACGCCCGCCAGCGCCGGCAGCAGGAACGCCGCGCCCCGGCCCAGGTCGCCGACGCGTGGCCGGCGGCGTCCGGCGCCGCCGGGGGTGCCCGCGCCGGAGCCTGTTCGTCCGCCGGGTTCGGTGTCGCCGTCGGCCTCGGGGTGGGCGGAACGAGCGGACACGGAGCGCAACGGTAACGCCCGGCGGCCACGCACGGGACGAATCTCCCATGTCCGCCCACCGGCCGCTCGGTGAACAGACCCGGCCCGCCACGGCCGACGCGCCGCCGCGCTCCGGGGCCGAGCGGGCGAGGGCTCCGGGTGGGGTGGGCCGTGCCGGCCCCCGACCGGGCCGGCACGGCCGCGCGCTCACCCCGTGGGGGTGGCGCCGCCCTCGGCGCGGGTGGTGCCCGGCCGGCCCCTGGCCGCGAGTGGTGCGGCGATGTCCTCCAGCGACTTGCCCTCGGCGGCCACCCCGAACACGATGGTCACCAGGCCGCCGATGATCATCACGCCGGCGCCGAGCAGGTAGCCGAGGAACAGGGCGAACGGGTCGGACCCGTCGCCGATCAGCGCGCCGTAGACCACCGGGCCGAGCGCGCCGAAGCACTGCGCGATGGCGAAGAACACCGCGATCGCCTTGGCCCGCACCTCCAGCGGGAAGATCTCGCTGACCGTCAGGTAGCCCGCGCTGGCCCCGGCGGAGGCGAAGAAGAAGATCACGCACCAGGCCAGGGTCTGGGTGATCGCGGTCAGCGCGCCCATGTTGAACAGCACCGCGCTCAACGCCAGCAGCACCCCGGACGTGATGTACGTGCCGGCGATCATCTTCTTCCGGCCCACCGTGTCGAACAGGTGTCCCAGCGCGAGCGGGCCGACGAAGTTGCCCACCGCGAACGCGATCAGGTACAGCGGTTGCGACTCGGCGGGCACGCCGTAGAACTTGCCCAGCACCAGCGTGTAGGTGAAGAAGATCGCGTTGTACAGGAACGACTGGGTGATCATCAGGGTGGCGCCGTAGATGGACCGCGTCGGATAGTCCCGGAACAGCACCCTGGTCAGCGCCAGATAGCCGATGTCCTCGACCGGCGTCAGCTCCATCTCCTTGGTCCTGTCCACCGGCGGGAGCTCCCGGCCGGAGGACCGCACCTCGCGCTCGATGAAGTCGATCGACTTCTCGGCCTCCTCGACCCGCCCGTTCATCACCTGCCAGCGGGGGCTCTCCGGCAGGTTCCGCCGCACGAAGATGATCACAAGGCCGAGCACCGGGCCGAGCAGGAAGCCCAGCCGCCAGGCCAGGCTGGGCTCCACGAAGCGCAGGATGATGAAGGTGCCGAGGGTGCCCAGGATCGCGCCGGCCCAGTAGGTGCCGTTGACCGCGATGTCGACCCGGCCCCGGTACTTCGACGGGATCAGCTCGTCGATCGCCGAGTTGATCGCCGCGTACTCGCCGCCGATACCCATCCCGGCGATGAACCGGGTCAGGTAGAGGAAGGCGATCCAGCCGGGGCCGGAGCCCAGGGTCAGCGCGGTCAGTCCGCTGCCGAACAGGTAGACGGCCAGCGTGAGGATGAACAGGTTGCGCCGGCCGAGCTTGTCCGACATCCGGCCGAAGAACAGCGCCCCGACCACCTCGCCGACCAGGTACACCGAGGCGAGGGCGCCGACCGCCGCTGAGCTCAGGTTCAGCGTGTCCGGATGGGTCAGCAGGTCGGCGACCCCGCTGGCCACGGTGATCTCCAAGCCGTCCAGGATCCAGGCGACCCCGAGCGCCACGACGAGCCGGGTGTGGAATGGCGACCAGGGCAATCGGTCGATCCGGGCGGGGATGAGGCTGCGGACCGCGCCAGCGGAGGGGGCGTTGGGCTCTGCCGACATGACGACCTCCATCGCTCGTCCCCGGTAGCTCCCGGCAGACCGGGACGGGCCGCGCGCCCACCTGCGCGATCACCACCGCGAACGAGCCTGAACGCGGGTCACACGGCTGTCAAGCGGAAGCCGGGCGGGCCGTGTTACTCGTAGCGCAGGGCCTCGATCGGCCGCAGCCGAGCCGCCCGCGCGGCCGGGTAGAGACCCGCCACCACGCCGATCACCAGGCTGACCAGGAACGCGATCAGCACCGGCGCGACGGTCACCGAGGGCACCGGGAAGTGGGGCACCGCGGCGGGCAGGGCGACCGCGGCGAGCAGCGACACCCCGACCCCGACCAGCACCCCGAGCACACCGGCCAGCCCGGTCAGCAGCACCGCCTCGATCAGGAACTGGGTGAGCACCGTGCGCCGGGTGGCCCCCATGGCCTTGCGGATGCCGATCTCCCGGGTCCGCTCGGTCACCGAGACCAGCATGATGTTGGCGACGCCGATGCCGCCGACGAGCAGCGAGATCGCCGCCACCGCGGCGACGAAGAACGTCAGGTAGCCCAGGAACTGGTTGCCGCGTTCGAGCACGGTGCCCTGGGCGCGCGCGTTGAAGTCGCGCTTGGCCGCGTCGCGGATGCTGTGCCGCTCGTCCAGGATCGACACGACCTGCGCGGTCGCGGCCGGTACCGCCTGGCTGCTGACCGCCGTGACCAGGATCTGGTCGAGGGTGTCGCCGCTGCCCACCACGGTGGCCCGCGCGGCCGCCAGCGGCACGACCACCGCGTCGTCCTGCTGCCCGTTGGAGGTGAGCGCCCCGACGACGGTGAAGTCGGTCCGCCCGATGCGCACCCGCTGGCCCACGGCCGACTCCGGGTCGCCGTCGAACAGCTGGGCCACCACGTTCGGGCCGAGCACCGCGACCCGACCCGAGGTGCCGGTGAAGAACGAGCCCTCGGCCAGGTCGCGCGCCGATGAGGTCAGGTAGTCCGGCGTCGAGCCGATCACCGTGCCCCGGTACTGCCGGTCGCCCCGGTACTGCCGGTCGCCCCGGCGCAGCAGCTCGGTGCCGGTGACCACCGGGGTTGTGGCCGCGACGTCCGGCGCGCGCCGTGGGTCGGTGAGCGCCGCGAGGTCGGTGGTGCGCAGCTCCCTGGCCTGGCCGCCGCCCGGCACCGCGCCGGCGACCGGGGTGACCGTGATCTGCTGGGCCAGCGGGCCGAAGGTGTCCGAGAAACCGGCGCGCAGCCCGTTGCCCAGCGCGACCAGGACGATCACCGCGCCGACCCCGAGGATGATGCCCAGCGCGGTGAGCGCGGTGCGCAGCCGGTTGACCTGGACGCTGCCGAACGCCATCCGGGCCGACTCGGCGAGCCGGACGTACTCCCCGCCGCGGTGCCGCCGGTGGTGCCGGCCAGCGGACCGAGCCCGGGATGCCGGCGCGGGCCGGTCGTTCGAGCCCGCTCCGGATGACGACATGGAATACGGCATACGCCCAGGTCAGGCTCGAGTCAAGGATCTTGGTCGGGACACGCGGCGAAGATCACCTAGCGGCGTGGTGCCTGCTGCCGGGGCGGCTGCCCGCCACCGGGCGGCCCCCGGCGGTCGTCGGCGGGGGGCCGGGGCGCCCCGGGTGGCGGCTGCGGCGGTCGCGGCCCGGTCGGTCGGGGACGCCCGCTCCCCTCGGCGAACGAGCCGATCCGCCCGGCCGGGGTGACCCTCGGCCTCGGGAAGCCGTTCGGGGGCGCCGGGTAGCCGTTCGGCGGCGGCGGTGCCCAGCGCCTCGACCCTCCGGGCGGTCCTCCGGGCGGCCCTCCGGCGGGACCTCCGGGCCCACCGGGACGCGGCGGGGGGCTGGCGACCGAGCCGTTCTGCAGGTACACGGTGCGGGTGGCCAGCCGGGTGAGCGCGGGACGGTGCGTGGTCATCACCACGGTGCGGCCCTGGGCGAGCCGGGTCAGCGCCCTGACGACCAGCTCCTCGGCAGCCACGTCCAGCCCGGTGGTGGGCTCGTCCAGCAGCACGACCGGCGCGCCGAGCAAGAGCGCCCGCGCGATGCCCACCCGCTGCCGCTGCCCACCGGACAGCCCTACGCCGCCGTCGGCGAGCTCGGTCTCCAGGCCGTCGGGCAGGTCGTTGGAGAACTGGGTGACCAGTGCCTCGTCGGCCGCCCTGCCGACCTCCTCGTCGGTGGCCTCGGGCCGCCCGTAGCGGATGTTGTCGGCCAGCGTGCCGGAGAACAGGAAGGTGTCCTGCAGCACCACGGAGACCTGCTGGTGCAGCCACCAGTCCGGCAGCGAGTCCATCGGCACGCCGTCCAGCAGCACCTGGCCCCTGGTCGGCGGGTAGAGCCCGGAGATCAGCGACAGAACCGACGACTTCCCCGCGCCGTTGTGCCCGATCAGCGCGATCCGCTCGCCCGGGTTGATCCTCATGGTGAGCTGGTGCAGGACCGGGCCCCGGCCGTAGTCCAGCCCGACGTCGCGCAGCTCGATGGCGCCGGCCACCCGGCGCGGCAGGTCGGCGTCGGGATCCTCGGCCGGGCGGGTCTGGGCGAAGATCGCGGCCACCCGCTCGGCGGAGGCGGCGCCCTGGGTGAAGGTCATGGCCAGCTTGGACAGTGCCCGCATCGGCTTGAGCATGTCCTTCAGGTAGCTGGTCACCACGACCAGCACACCGACCGTCCACCAGCCGTGCAGCACGCCGTACCCGCCGACGAACAGCAGCGCCGCCGTGCCCACGGCGGTCACCGCCTCCAGCAGCGGGGTGAACCGGGCGCGCAGCTCGACCGCCGTCAGCCCGGTCTGCAGCACCACGTCGTTCGAGGCGCCGAACCGGTCGTCGTGCAGGTCCTGGCGGCCGAACGCGTGGATGGTCCGGATGCCCTGCAGCGACTCCGCGACGAACCCGGACAGCTTGCCCTCGGCCGCCCGTCGCCGGCGAGCCGACTTCCGGGTCAACCGGGTGTAGCGGGCGGCGGTGGCGAACACCAGCGGCGCCGCGCACATCGCGACCAGGCCCAGCCGCCAGTTCACCGTGAGTAGCACCGCGGCGAACCCGCAGAGCGAGAAGATGCCCGGGAGCAGCGTCGAGAACATGCCGACCAGGCTGTCCTCGATGCGCGCGGTGTCCGAGGCGATCCGGCTGGTCAGCTCCCCTACCGGCTGCCGGTCGTGGTAGCGCATCGGCAGCCGCTGCAGGTGGGCGAACACGTCGGAGCGAATCTCCGAGGTGATCCGCTCCCCCGCGCTGTTCATGATCCAGTCGCCGAGGTAGTCGAACCCGCCGGACGCGGCCGTGATGACCAGGACAGCCACCGCGGCGACCCCGAGCATCCCGATCTGGGTCGGGCCGAACAGCAGCGTCAGCTGGCCGATGCCGCCCTCCGGCCGGCGGCCCTTGAGCACGTTGTCGATCACCAGGGCGAGCGGCCACGGGGCGGCCAGGTCGGCCGCGAGCTCGCCGACCCGCATCAGCACGCCCAGCAGAAGCGACCGGATCTGGCGGCGTCCGTAGTCGCGGAACCGCCAGATCTGGCGCAGCAGCCCGATGTCCGGCTGCCCGGTGTCGGCGTCGACCGTGGCCTGCAGGGCGGCCTCGCGCCGGGCGGCCCGGGTGCCCCTGGCCGGCGGCCGCGCCGCCCGTGCCGCGGCGCGGGGCAGGTCCCGTTCCGCCGCCGACGCGTCACCCGGCGTCGCGGCGTTCTCCGGAGCGCCGGGCGACGAGCCCTCCTCGGATGGGCTCTGCCCGGCGCTGGACGGGTCCGACTTGGCGGTCGTCATCGGTCGGCGGCCTCCACGGTGCCCGCCGCGTTCGGCTGCACCAGCGGGTCGGGCCCCGGTAACGCGTCGGGGCGGGGGGTCATGCCTGGTTGCCCGCAACGTCCGCCAGCGGGGCGGTCTGGTCGGCGGGGATGGTTCCGGTCAGCAGGTCCACAGCGGCGCCGTGGGCGAACTCGGCGGGCGACAGCACGGGCAGCCCGGTGGCCTCCGCGGCCTCCCTGGACGCCAGCGGGCTGGCGGTGACCAGCCCGGTCACGCACCGCACGGGCACGTTCAGCTCGGCCAGCACGCCGATGCCGGCGACACCGCCCAGCGCGTCCCCCACTGCGAGCACCACCTGGTCGGCGAACCCGGGCAGCGTGCTGGCCAGCGCGCGGGTCTCCTCCTGGAGCACCCCGTCGGCCACCTCCAGCACCACCACAGCGGCGCCGCCGGCGACGAGCCGGTCGCGGATCGACGCCATCGTGGCGATCAACCGCTCCGTCGGGTAGCCGAACGTGGAGGGCATGCCGAAGTCGAGGAAGTCGGTCACCGCGGCGGCACCCGCGTCCAGGTACGCCCAGTGGTCCTTGCCGCTGCCGGAGCCGGTGACCTTGCCGGCGCCGACCCGCAGGCCGGCCTTCGACAGGCCGCGGACGATCGCCGAGGTGGCGGTCGTCTTACCGGCGTTCATGGCCGAGCCGACCACCACGATCGTGCCCAGTTCGGGGCGGGCCGGCGCCGGCGGGTCGACCGCGACGTCCTCGGTGCTGCGCGGATCGCCGTCCGCGTCGGTCAGCGGACCGACGACCTCCAGCGTGGTCGGCAGGCCCCGGCTGCTGTGCGCGGAGGCCACGGTGCCGATCAGGCCACCGGCGGTGAGCAGGTGCACCTCGTCGCCGGGCGCCGGCAGGTAGCCCTCGTAGAAGTCGGTGGCGTAGCGGTTGCCGTAGGAGCCCACGACGACGTCGCCCGGATACAGCCGCATCCGGCGGCCGTATGGGTCCTCGAGGTGGTCGTGCTCGCCGACGGTCTCCACCGTGGCGACCACGAAGTCACCGAGGCGGGGCGGCCGCACCGCCTCGCCGACCAGCGCCTCGGCGCGGTCGGCGACCCGACGGGTGACGTACCCCCACTTGGCTGCTGACAGCCTCTGCATGACCTGCTCCCAACCCACGCACACGAAATCCCGCCATCGTCGCGACCAGCAGCGACGGCCCCCGAGCTCCCTCGGTCCTCGGCGGCGACGGACTCGGGGTCCGGGCCGCGCCGTGAGACCAGCGCGGGACTGCCGGCTTGCACCACGGTCAACGAGCCCGGCGACGCCAGTGATGCGGTCAGAGGAGCGGGAATCTCCGCCGGTCGGCGAATCGCGCCACTGTCCGCATCCGAACGATCACCCCGTCAGGCTAGGACATGCGTGATCACGGCCGCGCAGGGGGGATCCTTAGGTTCTCTAAGTAGCCGGCGGAAGGGCCCGCCCGGCGATGCGGTGGAGACCGCCCGGAAGAAGGCCTGGTCGGCGGGCCGCCGGCGGGGACGGCCCGCACCGCGCCGCGCGCGGACGGCCGCGAACGCCGCGCGGTGGAGCCGTTGACGGCCGGACTGGTCAGTAGCACCGGATGACTTTCCGTGTTCGACGCGACACGCGAGAACCACGCTCAGTGGTGAATGTGCACGCTCTAGTGGATGTTGCGATTTATCCTCTCCGTGACCAATGGGACTGATGGTGTGAAACAGGTCGGACGTGATTGATGTGACTCTAGGGAAATCGAGGAACCACCGCCAGGCCCTCGGCGAGATCCCTTGGACACCCGCACTACGACCGCTCGACCTGCACGGACGGCCTCCCGACGGGTTCGGGACGGCACCGTCGTCGGGGAACGGGCGGCGCGGCCGGGAGTGCCGTGACCGGACGCCGCGCGGCCGGGCGGTGCTGGCCGGGCTGCTCACCGCGATTCCCCTGGTCAGCGGGGCCTTCACCGGGCCGGGGCAAGCCTCGCCGACCGCGCTGTCGCCGGCGTCCTCGGCTGCCGTGCGCCCGGTCGCGGTGACGGCGCCGGCGCCGCCGCTGCCGAACCCGCCGCCCGTACCGCCTCCCCCGCCGGAGCCCAGCCCGCCGCCGATGCCGCCCATGCCACCGATGCCGCAGCCGGGTGCGCCCGCCGATGCCGGCGGTGCGGCCTCGACCGCGCCGGCCGCCATCCCGGCCCCGGCGGCTCCGGCCGCTCCGGCTCCAGCGGCAACGGCTCCAGCGGCAACGGCTCCGGCGGCAACGGCTCCGGCGGCAACGGCCGCCGCTCCGGCCGATGCGGCGGCTCCGGGCGCCGTCCCGGCCGAGGCGACCGCACCGGCGGACGGTGCCGCCTCGCCGCCCTCGAGCGCTACCACTCCCGCCGTCGGGTCGGCCGCGACCCCGGCCGCCGGAACGACCCCCAGCCCCGCCGCCGGAACGGCCGCGCGCCCGGCCGCGGGAACCGCGACCAGTCCGGCCGGCGGCCCAGGCGGCGGAACCGCCACCAGGCCCACCGTCGGAACGTCCGGCGCTCCAACCGGCGGAACCGCCCTCCCGGCCGCGGGGACAGCCACCGCACCGGCCGCGGGAACCGCCGGAACGGCCGCCGGCTCGTCACCCGCATCGGCCGCGACACCCACGGCCGGCACGGCGACGACACCGGCCGCCGGGGTCGCGACGAACCCGTCGGCCGCTGCCGCGGCTCCAACGACGGCCGGTCCCGCCGGGGGCGGGGCCACGAAACCCGGTTTCTCCGGCGTCGATGACCCGACCCCGGGTGCCGACGGGTCATCCGGCACCTCCGGTTCAGGCACCGCGTCCGGTTCGGGCACTTCGGGCACTTCGGGCACCGGGCCGGTACCGGGCGGTGCGACTGTCCCGTCCGGCTCCGGCTCTCCCGCCGGCTCTCCCGCCGGCTCTCCCGCCGGCTCCCCCGCCGGCTCCCCCGCCGGCTCCCCCGCCGGCACGGACGCCGTGCCCTCGGCCCCGACGCCACCGCCGGTTCCGAGCCCACCGCCGGTTCCGAACGTGCCGGCGGCCCCGCCCGCGCCCGAGGCCGCGGCGCCCGGCATTCCCGGTTACCCGCCGGTGGCGGGTGGGCCGGGCGCGGCCCCCGGGGTACCCGGCTATCCGGCGGTTCCGCCGGCCGCGCTTCCGGCGCCGCCCCCGCCCGCCGCGCCCGCCGTGACGGCGGCCTGCATGACCTCCTGGGGTGTCGCCGGTCGCGGCGGCGGGCTGGCGTTCCCCTCGGCGTCGCCCGGGCTGGATGTGTGCGGGATGGGCGCCGTCCGCCCCGCCCCGGTCAGCACGACGTGCACCAAGCAGGTGGACGCTTCCGGTCTGCCCGGCGCGGTGGGCAGCGCATCCCCGGGCGACCGGATCTGCGTGCGCGGGAAGTCCGCCGACCGGCTCACGGTGTCCCGCTCCGGCGCGCCCGGAAATCCGATCATGATCATCGGTGACGGGCGGACGGCCGTGAAGGGCATCACCGTGACCGGCAGCCACGTGGTGGTGCAGGGCTTCGACGTCGTCGGGGCGAAGGCCCCGGGCATCCAGCTGACCGGGAACAACATCACGGTGCTGAACAACACCGTCCGCTCCCCGCGCGGTGGCGACGGGGACGGCATCCGGTTCTTCGGCAACAATCTGCAGATCCTGCACAACACCATCAGCGACGTGCGGAACCTGAACAAGGCGCACGCGGACTGCATGCAGACGTTCGCCACCGATTCGGACAGCCCGGCCAGCAAGCAGGTGCACATCGACAGCAACCGCTGCGAGAAGATCGACAATCAGTGCCTGATCGCGGAGGGTCCGAACAGCAGCGCCGGCGACGGCAGCGGCAAGGGCGTCTCGTCCAACATCACGTTCACGCACAACTTCTGCGACACGAAGGCCTCCCAGGCCGTCATGGTCGACGACGTGCAGAACATGGTGATCACCGCGAACAACGTCACCGGCAAGAACCAGAAGGCGTTCGCGCTGGACAACAAGTCGACAGGGGCCCGGATCAGCGGCAACACGGTCGCCCAGGACATCGGTTACGAGGTCGGTATGGACAGCACCTCGCGCAAGGGCTACCAGGGTCCGAAGGTCGGCGGCGAGCCGTTCCTCGGCCGTTCCCCGGTGATGGCGGGCCGGTCCTGACCGCCCGGCGGTGCGCCGCCGGGCGGTCACCCGCGCCGGAAACCCAGGATCAGGCGCGGGTGATGTACTCCCCGGAGCGGGTGTCCACCTTGATCCGGTCGCCCTCGTTCACGAACAGCGGCACCTTCACCACGAGGCCGGTCTCCATGGTGGCCGGCTTCGTGGCGTTGGAGACCCGGTTGCCCTGCACCGCAGGCTCGACCTCGGTGACCGCCAGCTCGACCGAGGCCGGCAGCTCCGCCCCGACGATCTCGGTGCCGTAGAAACGCAGCGCCGGGGTCATCTCCGGCAGCAGGTAGTCGGCGATGTCCTCGACGACCTCGCGGGGCACGTCGAGCTGCTCGAAGCTCACCTGGTCCATGAAGACGTAGTTGTCGCCGTCGTTGTAGAGGAACTGCAGCTCACGGGTCTCGACGATGGCCTGCTCGACGCGCTCGCCGGCGCGGAAGGTGCGGTCCAGCACCGCGCCGGTGCGCACGTTCTTCAGCTTGGTGCGGACGAACGCGCCGCCCTTGCCCGGCTTGACGTGCTGGAACGTCACGACGTTGAACAGCCCCTCGGGCAGGTCGATGCTGATGCCGCCCTTGAAGTCGGCGGTGCTGATCTGCGGCATGACGAGAACTCCAGACGATGGTGACCGGGCGCCGAACCGAGGGCGCGCTCCTGGGTCCATGGTAGGGCAGCGGCCCCCGGCGGGAATGACCACCGGTGATCGGTGGTTCGCACCGGAGTGACGAGCGACCCGACGACCATGCGGGCGGTGACCGTCCCCGCGCCCGGCCCGGCCGACGTCCGCCCGGCTGGCCTCGGTGCGCCCGGCCCGCCGGGTGATCGGCGTGGTGGGCGCGGCACGGCTCGCGCGGGCTCCCGCAGCGGCGACGACCCGGCGCTGTCCGGGGAGGCCGCGTGGCACGGCAGCCGGCAGCTGATCGGCCTGAGCCTCGGCGCGACGGCACACCCGGTGCCCGAGCGGATCGGGGCCGCCGCATCGGCGCTGGTCGATCTGCTGGCCCGGGGCGTGCTGCGCGAGCCGGCGCCCTCGGTGCGGCCGCTGGCCGAGGCGGCTGCCGTGCACCGGGCGCTGGAGCAGCGGTCGGCGCCGGCGAAGACGGTGCTGGCGGTGCGGCGGTAGCGGTCCGGCGAGGGTGCTGGTCCCGTGTCCCGGGCCGCCGGACGGGCGAGCACCTACCGTGTGTCCATGGTCGACTACTCTTACCTGCGGGACCCCGCCGAGATCTACCGGCGCTCGTTCGCCACCATCCGGGCCGAGGCCGACCTGAGCGGAATGCCGGAGGACGTCGCGGGCGTGGCCGTCCGGATGATCCACACCTGCGGGATGACCGACCTGCCGGCCGACCTGGGCCACTCCCACGGCGTGGTGGCCCGGGGCCGCGCCGCGCTCGCCGCCGGGGCACCGGTGCTGTGCGACACCTCGATGGTCGCCTCGGGGGTCACCCGGCGCAGGCTGCCCGCCGGCAACGAGGTGCTGTGCCTGCTGGGCGAGCCCGGTCTGCCGGAGCTCGCCGAGCGGCTGGGCACCACCCGGACCGCGGCGGCGGTGGACCTGTGGGGCGAGCGGCTGGCCGGCGCGGTGGTGGCCATCGGCAACGCGCCGACCGCGCTGTTCCGGCTGCTGGAGCTGATCGACGCGGGCGCGCCGGCGCCCGCCGCGGTGGTCGGCGTGCCGGTCGGGTTCATCGGGGCGGCGGAGTCCAAGCAGGCGCTGGCCGAGCACGCGGGCGGGCTGGAGTACCTGGTGGTGCACGGGCGCCGGGGCGGCAGCGCGATGGCCGCCGCCGCGGTCAACGCGATCGCCGACCCGGTGGAGTGAGCCCGCCGAGCACCCCGTCCAGCCAGCGCACCGCCCCCGCGACGTCGGCCGCGGTGGGTGCGTCCGGCGCGGGCGGGCGCTGCTGCACGACCACCGGAATGCCCCGCTCCCGGGCGGCGGCCAGCTTGGCCACGGTGAGGCTGCCGCCGCTGTCCTTGGTGACCAGCACCTCGATCCGGTGCTCGGCCAGCAGCGCGCGCTCGCCGTCCAGCGTGTAGGGCCCCCGGTCGAGCAGCACCTCCATCCTGGGCGGGACCGGCGGCTCCGGCGGGTCGACGGCCCGGACCAGGAACCAGTGCCGGCGCAGCCCGGCGAACACGGCCAGCCCGTGCCGGCCGGTGGTCAGGAACACGCGCTCGCCGAGGTCGGCCAGCGCGTCGGCAGCGGCGGCCAGGCTCGGCACCCAGCGCCAGTCGTCGCCCGGGGCCGGCGTCCACCCGGGGCGGCGCAGCACCAGCAGCGGCACGCCCTCGGCCCCGGTCGCTGCGACCGCCGACGCGGTGATCGCCGCCGCGAACGGGTGCGTCGCGTCCACCACGGCGGCCACCCGCGCGGCGCGCAGGTACGCGGCCAGCCCGGTGGGTCCGCCGAACCCGCCGATGCGCACCTCGCCGACCGGCAGCGCGGGGTCGCGCACCCGCCCGGCCAGCGAGGACACCACGCTCAGGTCGGCGCCGCCGACCGCCGCGCCGACCAGCTCGGCGGCCAGCGCGCGGGCCTCGGCGGTGCCGCCGAGCACCAGCACCCGGGCGGTCACGGCAGCCTCGGACGATCACCGCGTGCGTCGTTCACCGGCCCATCGTCGCTCATCGGGTGGTTGCCGCCGAGATACCGGTCACCACCGCCCGCAACCGCTGATCGGGGCTCGGTACGCTGCTCCCACCGCGGTGATGCGGGCTACTGCGCCCGAGGCCGTGGAGCCTGGTTTTACCGCGGATCGGAAGGATTTCCCTGTGGCACGCTCCGTCAACGTCACCGTCACCGGTGCGGCGGGTCAGATCGGCTACGCACTGCTGTTCCGGATCGCCTCCGGCCAGCTGCTCGGCCCGGACACGCCGGTGAGCCTGCGGCTGCTGGAGATCCCGCAGGCGGTCAAGGCCGCCGAGGGCACCGCCATGGAGCTGCTGGACTGCGCGTTCCCGCTGGTGGACAGCATCGACATCTTCGACGACGCGAAGGCGGCGTTCGACGGGGTCAACGTGTCCCTGCTTGTCGGCGCCCGGCCCCGCGCCAAGGGCATGGAGCGCGGCGACCTGCTCGAGGCCAACGGCGGCATCTTCAAGCCGCAGGGTGAGGCGATCAACGCCGGCGCGGCGGACGACGTGCGCGTGCTGGTCGTCGGCAACCCGGCCAACACCAACGCGCTGATCGCCAGCGCGCACGCCCCCGACGTGCCGACCGAGCGGTTCACCGCGATGACCCGGCTGGACCACAACCGCGCCATCGGCCAGCTGGCGATCAAGCTCGGTGTCCCGCTCTCGGAGATCAAGAAGCTGACCATCTGGGGCAACCACTCGGCCACCCAGTACCCCGACCTGTTCCACGCCGAGGTCGGCGGCCGCACCGCCGCCGAGGCGGTCAACGACCAGGCCTGGCTGGAGGACACATTCATCCCGACCGTGGCCAAGCGCGGGGCGGCGATCATCGAGGCCCGCGGCGCCTCCTCGGCCGCCTCGGCCGCCAACGCCGCGCTGGACCACGTCTACGACTGGGTGAACGGCACCCCGGAGGGCGACTGGACCTCGATGGGTATCCCGTCGGACGGCTCGTACGGCGTCCCGGAGGGCCTGATCTCGTCGTTCCCGGTGGTCTGCCGGGACGGCCGCTACGAGATCGTGCAGGGCCTGGAGATCGACGACTTCTCCCGGCAGCGGATCGACGCCTCGGTCGGTGAGCTCTCCGAGGAGCGCGAGGCGGTCCGGTCGCTCGGCCTGATCTGAGCGGAGACCATCGGAGAACGGCCCGGCGCCTCCCGCGCCGGGCCGTTCGGCGTCCCGGTGGCCGGGCGCTCCCGGGTCAGCGCAGCAGGGTCTCGGCCAGCGTCCGGGCGCGCGGCGGGACCGCGGTGCCCCAGGGCCTGGGTGGAGGCGTAGCTGCCCTCCATGAGCAGCGCCAGGTGGTCGGCGAGCGGGTCGGCGCCGTCGGCCGTGTGCTCGGCGGCCAGCGCGTCGAACACCGCCAGGATGCGGCCGCGCGCGGTGGCTCCCCCGTCGCCGGCGGCCTCGTCGAACCACAGCCGGTAGATCCGGTGCGCCCGCGCGACGTAGGCCGCGACCAGGTCGTCCTTGGAGGCGAACAGCCGGTAGAGGGTGGTGGGCGCGACGGCCGCCTCGGCGGCGACCCGGTCCACCCCGGTGGCGCGGATGCCGTGCCAGTAGAACAGCTCGTGCGCCACCTCGAGCACGTGCTCCCGGGTCTGGTCCGCTGTTCGCCGCACATCCGTCGTCCCGTCGGTCCGGTGCTTCCGGCGTACGTTGTTAGGGATCGTTCCCTTACCTCGGCCGGGAAGCAACCGTGATCATCCCGCTGCTGCCCCGGATGGGTGCGCTCGCCCTGGCCGGCGTCCTGGCCGGCGTCCTCGGCGGCGTCCTCGGCATGGCCCTGGCCGACGAGCCGCGCCGGGTGAACGTCGCCCCGCTGCCGCCCGTCCGCCGGCCCTGACCCGAACCGGAGCGACCATGTATCTGATCACCGGAGCCACCGGCAACGTCGGCGGCGAGCTGGTCCGCGCCCTGACCGGGGCGGGCGAGCCGGTCCGCGCGCTGCTCCGGCCCGGGCGCACCCCGCCACCGGATGCCGAGGCGGCCGTGGGCGACCTGAACGACCCGGAGTCGCTGCGTCCCGCGCTGACCGGGGTGACCGGGCTGTTCCTGCTGCCCGGCTACCGGGACACGTCCGCGGTGCTCGCCGAGGCCGCGCGGGCCGGCGTGCGGCGGGTGGTGCTGCTGTCCGGTGCCTCGGCCGACGGCGACCCGGGCAACGCGATCACCCGCTACATGGCCGCGTCCGAGTCGGCCGTGCGGGCGAGCGGCCTGCCCGCGACCGTCCTGCGGCCCAGCGCGTTCATGTCCAACACCCTGCAGTGGCTGCCCCAGCTGCGGGCCGGGGACCTGGTGCGCGCGCCGTTCGCCGCGGTGGCCGCGGCGACTGTCGATCCGGCCGACATCGCGGCGGTGGCGGCACTGGCGCTGCGCACCGAGGACCACGCCGGCCGCACCTACCGGCTCACCGGGCCGGAGCCGCTACGCCCGGCCGACCGGGTCGCCGTGCTGGCCGAGGTGCTCGGGCGGCCGCTGTGGTTCGAGGCCCAGCCCGACGACGAGGCGCGCGCGGAGCTGTCGGCGAGCATGCCGGCCGAGTTCGTCGACGCGTTCTTCGACTTCTACGTCGGCGGCACGCTGGACGAGTCGCCGGTGCTGCCCACGGTGCCCGAGCTGACCGGCCGGCCCGCCCGGACGTTCCGCGAGTGGGCCGAGGCGCACCGCGCGCGGCTGCGCTGACCGGGGCGCCACCGGGCTGCACTGACCGGGCCGCCGTCAGGGCTTGTCCACCACCCACTGGGTCACCGGCATCGCCGGGCGCCACCCGGTGAAGCCACCGACCGGGGCCGCCCGGGACACCTCCAGCCGGGTCAGCGCGCCGCCGTGCCGCCCGTACCACTCCGCGAGCAGCGCCTCGGACTCCACGGTCACCGCGTTCGCCACCAGCCGCCCGCCGGGGCGCAGCGCGGCCCAGCACGCCGGCAGCACCCCGTCGGCGGTCACCCCGCCGCCCACGAACACCACGTCGGGGCGTTCGAGCCCGGCCAGCGAGTCCGGTGCCGCGCCGACCACCACGCGCAGCGCCGGGACGCCCAGCGCGACGGCGTTGCGGGTGACCCGCCCGGCGCGCACCGGGTCACGCTCCACTGCCACCGCCGCGGCCGACTCCTCCGCGCGCAGCCACTCGATGCCGATGCTGCCCGACCCCGCCCCCACGTCCCACAGCAGCCGGCCGGGAAGCGGGGCCAGCCGGGCCAGGGTCACCGCGCGGATCTCCCGCTTCGTCAGCTGCCCGTCGTGCTCGTAGGCGTCGTCCGGCAGGCCCGGGGCGCGGGAGAGCCCCACCGTGCCCGGGTCGGCCACGCAGCGCACCGCGACCACTGCCAGCGGGTCGCCCGGCGGTTCCGCCCACCCGCCCGCGAGCCCGCGCACCACCCGCTCGGCCGGGCCGCCCAGCTGCTCCAGCACGGTCAGCTCGCTGGCCCGGTGGCCCAGCTCGGCGAGCACCTCGGCGACCCGGGCGGGGCCGCCGGCGTCCGGGGTGAGCACCAGGATGCGCCGACCGTCCGCGACCCAGCCGCGCAGCCGGTCCAGCGAGCGGCCGACGGCGCTGAGCACGGTCACCTCCTGCACCGGCCAGCCCAGCCGCGCGCACGCCAGGGATACCGAGGACGGGTGCGGGACGACCCGCAGCCGGTCGGCGCCGAGCACCCGGCAGAGGGTGGCGCCCAGCCCGTAGAACATCGGGTCGCCGCTGGCCAGCGCGCACACCCGGCGGCCGGCCAGCCCGTCGAACAGCCCGGGCAGTGCCGGGACCATCGGCGCCGGCCAGGCCCGCGTCTCGGCCGCGTGCCCGTCGACCATGGCCAGCTGGCGGGGGCCGCCGAGCACCACCTCGGCGTCGGCCACCGCCCGCCGGGCCGGGTCGGACAGGCCCGCCCACCCGTCGGCCCCGATGCCGACGACGGTCAGGGGTTCGGGGTGCTCGGTCACCCGGTGATCGTGTCATCTCCGCGCTTCACCGGCGGCCGCGACGCCGGACCGGCGGGCCCTCGCGCTCAGCTGCCGGCGAACACCCCGTGGCGGGGGAAGCAGCCCGCGTCCAGCAGCGCACGGACCAGCGGCCCGCCCAGCTCACCCAGCCGCTCGGTACCCGCCTCGCCCAGCGCCGACCACGGCCCGGCGGCCAGCCGGTCGGTGGCGTCCTCGAGCCCGGTACGCAGCTCGCGGCCACGTTCGGTGAGTCCGCCGGCGTCGTCCAGCAGGCCGCGCCCGCGCAGCTCGGCCACCGTGGCGTCCCACTCGGCCTCGGTCCAGCCGCGCCGGGTCCGGGCGAACTCGGGCAGGAAGCCGTTCCCGGTGGCGGTGTGGGTGACCAGCGCCTCCGGCCCGGACAGCCCGGCGTCGACCAGCGCGGCCACGTGCCCGTCACCACGGTGCTCGCGCAGCACGGACAGCGCGTGCCACAGCTCCAGGTGCGGCTCCTCGGGCCAGTCCAGCTCCAGGTGCCCGGCGGCCAGCGGGCGGCCCGGCACGGAGCAGGCGGTCGCGGCCCGGCGGGCGAGCCCGGCCGCCTCGGCCACCTGCGGCGACCTGAGCACCTCGCCGCCGAGCATCCGGCGCAGCGCCCCGTCGACCGCCCGGAAGCGCGCCGCGATGATCTTCTCTGGCGCGGCCAGGTCCCAGGCCTTCGGGATGACGCGGGCCACGGCGGTGCCGCTGAAGTTGTGGAAGGTGGCCGTGACGACCTCGGCGGGCACCGGGCCCATCGGCGCGGCACGGCTGGCGAAGTAGCCCATCCGCCCCGGTTCCAGGCCGGCGGCGGTCAGCTCCGCCTCCGCCTCCGGGGCGAAGTAGATCATGGCGTGCAGGGGTTCGAGCGAGCGCGCGAGGCGTCCGGACCGGGTGTGCTCCACGCGGCCGACGCTACCCGCGGCGCTCCCGCCCCGGCCGACCCGCGCAGCGCGGGCACCACGGTGGCCGCCTTGAGCAGCACCTCCGCCCACTCCTCGGCCGGGTCGGAGTCCAGCACGATCGCCCCGCCCGCGCCGACCGTGGCCACCCCGCCGGCCACCACGGCGGTCCGGATCACGATGTTCAGGTCGGCGGTGCCGCCGGGGCCGAGGAACCCCAGGGTCCCGGAGTAGACGCCCCGGGCCCGGCCCTCCAGACGCTCCAGGATGCGCACGGTGCGCGGCTTGGGCGCCCCGGTCATCGACCCGCCGGGGAAGCTGGCCCGCACCGCGTCGACCGCGCCGAGCCCGGCGCGCAGCCGGCCGCGCACGGTGGACACCAGCTGGTGCACCCCGGGATAGGACTCCACCCGCATCAGCTCGGGCACCACGACGCTGCCCGGCGCGCAGACCCGGGAGAGGTCGTTGCGCAGCAGGTCGACGATCATCAGGTTCTCCGCGCGGGTCTTGGCGCCGGAGGCCAGGGCGTC
Source organism: Pseudonocardia sp. (assembly GCA_036497465.1). GTDB lineage: Bacteria > Actinomycetota > Actinomycetes > Mycobacteriales > Pseudonocardiaceae > Pseudonocardia. Next base: position 26,814 of record DASXJJ010000090.1, read on the forward strand.
GCGCAGCTCCCGGTCCCGCACCGGGTCCGGGTCCCTCCGCGCGGTGCCCTTGATCGGCCGCGACTCGACGGTGCCGGGCGCGTCGACCTTCAGGTAGCGCTCCGGCGAGGCGCACAGCACGTGCAGCCCGCCGAACCGCAGGTAGCCGGCGTACGGCGCGGGGCTGCGGGCGCGCAGCCGCAGGTAGGCCTCGAACGGGTCGCCGGGGACGGCCAGCGTGGCCCGGTTGGTCAGGCACAGCTCGTAGCTCTCGCCGGCCCGCAGCGCGCGAGCGCAGGCGTCGATGTCGGCCAGGTAGCGCCCGCGCGGCCGGTCGAGCAGCTCCTCGACCGGCCCCGGGTCGGCGGGTCGGGCGGGCTCCCTGCCGTCCCTGCCGTCCCTGCCGTCCCTGCCGTCCCTGCCGGGTGGGGCGTGCAGGCCGGCGAGGGCGCGCGTCGTGTCGTCCACCCAGTCCCGGGCCGCCCGCGCGGAGCCGGGGTCGTCGGCGGCCAGGGCGAGCACCCAGGTCGTGCCGGTCTCGTGGTCGACCGCGACCATCCGGCTGGCCAGCAGCCACTGCGCGTCCGGGTGCTCGGCGGTGTGCCTGTTCGGCGAGCCGCAGTCCGCCTTCATCTCGTAGCCGAAGTAGCCGACGTACCCGCACACCAGGTCGAACGGCGGCGGCGGGTCGAGCGTGGGGGCCCCGGCCAGGCGTTCCTGGAGCACGTCGAACATCGAGCCGGCCTCCGCGTGCACCCGCCCCCCGGCGTCGCGGACCCGCACGGAGCCCTCGCCGGCCCGCGCGCTGAGCACCTCGCCGAGCGGGCCGCCGGCGTCGCCGAGGAAGGAGAAGCGGCCCGCCCCCGGCCGGCGAGCGCTGCTGTCCAGCCAGAACGCGTCCGGGCCGGCCGCGAACAGCCGGGCGAACAGCGTCTCGGTGGACACCGTGAAGCCCAGCCGGGCGTGCTGCACCGCCCTCGGGACCGGGGTGACCCGGGTGCCCCGCGCGGCGGGCGTTACCGGTCCGGTACGGGGATCCCGGGCCGGCCGGCGGCGGGGCCTCGCCGCGCGGGCCAGCTCGGCGAAGTTGGCCAGCAGCGCCGCCCCGTGCTCGCTGGCCACCGACTCAGGGTGGAACTGCACGCCCCACCACGGCCGGTGCCGGTGCCGCAGCGCCATCAGCACCCCGTCGGCCGACCACGCGGTGGCCTCCAGCGCCGCCGGCAGCGGCCGGGCCAGGCACAGCGAGTGGTAGCGCACGGCGGTGAACCGGTCCGGGATGCCGGCGAAGAGCCCGGTGCCGGTGTGCCGGACGGTCTCCAGGTGCCCGTGCCGGGGCGTCGGCGCGGGCACCACCCGTGCCCCGGCCAGCCAGCCCAGCGCCTGGTGGCCGAGGCAGACCCCGAGCACCGGCACCGGGCAGGCGGCCACCCGCTCCAGCGCCGGGCCGACGTCGCCGGGCACCTCGGGGCGGCCCGGCCCCGGGGAGATGACCACGGCGTCGACCTCGGCCAGGTCCACCGACGCCCACCCGGGGTCGTCGTTGGTCAGCACCACCGGGTCGACGCCGAAGGTGGTGCTGATCAGCGCGGCCACGTTGTGGCTGTACGAGTCGTGGTTGTCGACCAGCAGCGTGCGCACGGCTAGTACCCGGCCGGCACGGCGGCGACGTGCCGGTCCAGCAGCCAGCGGAAGCGGGCCAGGCGGTGCGGATCCACCCCGGTGAGGGCACCCGACGTCCCGTCCGACGGTGACTCCGGGCCGGGCCAGCCGCTCACCGGCCGGATGCCGTGCAGCGCGTTGACCGCCCACACCTCCGCGCCGGCCAGCGCCGGGGGCGGGCACCGCTCGGCCACCACCGGGTGCCCCTCGGCCCTGGCGGCCTCGACGACCAGCACCGCGGTCACGCTGGACAGCGCGGGCAGCGCCGGGTCCGGATGGTGCAGGCGGTCGCCCCGCCACCACAGCAGCGCGGAGTGCGCGGCCTCCACCACCGCACCGTCCGGGGCGACCAGCACGGCGTCGTCGGCGCCCCGCTCGCTCGCGGCCGAGCGGAGGTCGGCCAGCAGCGGCAGGTCCGGCCCCTTCACCGCGGGATGGCGCCGGGGGTCGGGCTCCGGGTAGGTCCACAACCGGACCCGGTCGGTGGTCGCCGGTGCGGGCCGCAGCCACAGCACGAACGCCTCGGGGTGCGCCTCCAACCGGGGGAACCAGCGGCCACGCACCGGCAGCGCCCGCCCGGCCGCCGCGAGGAACCCGTCCACCGACCGGGCGAGGCCGGGACCCGGGCCGGGACCGCCGGGCCGCGGGCCTGGGAACGCCGCGCAGGAGCCGCGGAACCGGCGGTGGTGCGCCTCCAGCGCGCGCACCCGACCGTCCTCGACCAGGAACGAGTCGACGACCAGCGCTCCGTCCGGGCCTGGGGCCTGCTCCCGGGCGTCGAGCCCACCCTCGCCCTCGGCGGGCCACCACAGCCGGGACGTGGCCGTCCCCGACCCACGCATCCGGCCAGCCTAGGGCCGCCGCCGTGGCCGGGACAGCGGGTGAGAGGACCGCCACCCGTCGGTGCGACTCGCCGCCGCGGACTCGCCGCACCTGCTCTACGCTGCGGCGATGGGTATGGGAATCGGTAAAGACGGGTGGACCACGGCAGACATCCCTGATCAGTCCGGTCGGACCGTGGTGGTCACCGGGGCGAACAGCGGGCTGGGGCTGGCGACGGCGACGGCGCTGGCCGCCTCGGGTGCGCGGGTGATCTGCGCCTGCCGGGACGTCGCGAAGGGCGAGGCCGCGCTCTCCGGCACGCCGGGCACCTGGGAGGTGCGGCCGCTGGACCTCGCCGACCTGTCCTCGGTCGCCCTGTTCGCCAAGGAGTTGACCGAGCCCGTCGACGTCCTGGTCAACAACGCCGGCGTGATGGCGGTGCCGAAGCGGATGACCGCCGACGGCTTCGAGATGCAGCTGGGCACCAACCACCTGGGTCACTTCGCCCTCACCGGCCACCTGCTGCCCAGGATCACCGGCCGGGTCGTGACCCTGTCCAGCCTCATGCACAAGATCGGCCGGATCCGGCTGGACGACCTGAACTGGCGCTCCGGCTACCAGCGCTGGCTCGCCTACGGCCAGTCCAAGCTGGCCAACCTGATGTTCAGCTACGAGCTGCAGCGCCGGCTGGACTCCGCCGGCTCGCCGGTGCGCTCGCTGGCCGCCCACCCCGGCTACGCGTCGACCAACCTGCAGTACCACACCGAGTCGTTCCAGGACCGGTTCATGGGCATCGGCAACCGGGTGTTCGCCCAGTCCGCGCAGGACGGGGCGCTGCCCTCGCTGTGCGCTGCGACCAGGCCGGACCTGCGCGGCGGGGTCTACCTCGGGCCGGGTGGGCCGCTGGAGTCGCGGGGCGCGCCCCGTCCGGTGGGGTCCAGCAAGGCGTCGAAGGACCCGGTGGTGCAGCGGGCGCTGTGGGCCGCCTCCGAGGACCTGACCGGCGTCCGCTTCGAGCTGCCGGTGGGCTGAGCCGGCACAGGGCCGGAGACCCTAGTGGGCGAGCGGCCGGAGGGCGCCGCGGCTGCATCCGATCGGGCGATATAACGGCTGGAACGGTCCGTACTCGGGGGCGCACGCTGCGTAGAATGACGCGCCCACAGCCCGAGGAGAGTTCCGTGATCGCCGACTTCGACGCGCGTCGGGCCGTCACGCTGTCCGCGCGCGGCACCCGGCCGCCGACCGCGATCGTCGAATCGGCCGACGCCGAGCGCGCCGGATCCGGCAAGCTGGCCGCCCGGGTCGCCCGGCGGATCGAGCGGGACATCGTGGCGGCGGGCTGGCCGGTCGGCCAGGCGCTGGGCTCGGAGGCCGAGCTGCGGGCGCGCTACGGGGTCAGCCGGGCGGTGCTCCGCGAGGCCATCCGGCTGCTGGAGCACCACCAGGTGGCCGCGATGCGCCGCGGTCCGGCCGGCGGGCTGGTGGTGCGCGCGCCGGACGCCGGGGCGGCCACCAGCGCGATGGTCGTCTATCTGGAGTTCGTCGGCAGCACGATCGAGCACCTGCTGGCCGCGCGGCTGGTCATCGAGCCGCTGGCCGTCGGGCTGGCCGCCGAACGGATCACCGAGGCGGGCATCAGCACGCTGCGCGCCGCGCTGGCCGACGAGGCCGCGGCCGGTCCGGGACGCAACGTGGCCGTGCGCGACCAGCTGCACCTGACCATCGCCGAGCTGTCCGGCAACCCGGCGCTGCGGCTGTTCGTGGACGTGCTGCTGCGGCTCACCTGGCGGTACGCCCGGGAGACGCTGGACGACCCGCCGCCGGAAGCGGGCTCCGCACTGGCCGAGGCGCACCAGGCACACCAGGCGATGGTCCACGCGGTGGTGTCCGGTGACGCCGCCCGGGCCGAGATGCACGCGGCCCGGCACCTGGAGTCGATCCGGGACCACGTGCTGGAGCACTCGCCGGACCCGAAGGGCCAGCGGCCGCGCTGGACGATGCCCGCCGCCGGGCACACCCAGGACCAGAAGCTGGCCGAGGTCGTCGCGCAGCGCATCCTCAGCGAGATCACCGGCGGTGGCTGGCCGATCGGCTCGGTGATCGGTTCGGAGGCGGCGCTGCTGGAGCGCTTCGAGGTGAGCCGAGCGGTGCTGCGCGAGGCGGTGCGCCTGCTCGAGTACCACTCGGTGGCCCGGATGCGTCGCGGTCCGGGTGGCGGGCTGGTGGTGGCCGAGCCCGACCCGTCGGCCAGCATCGAGGCGATGGCGCTCTACCTGGACTACCAGGGCATCGAGATCGACCACCTGCGGGTGGTGCGCGAGGCGGTGGAGCTGGACTGCGTGCAGCGGGTGGCCAGCCGGGTCGACGACGCCGAGGTGGCCGGCCGGCTGCGGGGCCTGACCCGGCCGGGCGGGGCGGCCGACGGGGTCAACGGCGTGCACCCCGGTCCCGGCGGCGACCGCCAGCACTACCGGATGCACCTGGAGATGGCCGAGCAGGCCGGTAACCCGGTGCTGGCGCTGTTCCTGCGGATCCTGCTGACCCTGTGGGCGCGGCAGCAGAACGACGGGCCGGGGGCCGATCCCGCCGACACGACCACGGGGCTCGCCCACGACGGCATCGTGGACGCCCTGCTGCGCGGCGACAGGGACCTGGCCCGGCACCGGATGCGCCGGCACCTGGACGCGCTGACCCGGTGGTGGCAGTGACCGGCACCGGTGCGCGGGCGCGGTCGCGCTAGCCCGCCGAGCGGTAGGCGTCGCGCAGCAACCGCTTGTACAGCTTGCCGTTCTCCTGGCGGGGCAGCGAGTCGGCGAAGTCCACCGAGCGCGGGCACTTGTAGTGCGCCAGCCGCTGCCGGCTGTACCCGATCAGCTCCTCGGCCATCGCCTCGCCCGCCAGGTCCGGGTCGGCCAGCTGCACCACCGCCTTGACCTGCTCGCCCATCTCCGCGTCGGGCACCCCGATCACCGCGACGTCGGCCACCGCGGGGTGCATGGCCAGCACGTTCTCCGTCTCCTGCGGGTAGATGTTCACCCCGCCGGAGATGATCATGTGGGAGAGCCGGTCGGTGAGGTAGAGATACCCGTCGGCGTCCACGTGGCCCACGTCGCCGAGCGTGCTCCAGCCGCCCGGGGTGTGGCAGTCGGCGGTCTTGGCCGGATCGTTGTGGTACTCGAACCGGGGGCCGTCGGAGAAGTACACCGCGCCCGTCTCCCCCGGACCCAGCTCACGGCCCTCCTCCCCCACGATCCGGACCTGGCCCACGATCGGGGTGCCCACCGAGCCCGGGTGCTCCAGCCAGCGCGGCGAGTCGATCAGCGTCATCCCGTTGGACTCGGTGCCGGCGTAGTACTCCCAGAGCACCGGCCCCCACCAGTCGATCATCTCCCGCTTCAGGTCGACCGGGCACGGGGCCGCCGCGTGCACGACGGCGCGCAGGCTGGACAGGTCGTGCCCGTGCCGGACCCGCTCGGGCAGCCGGGTGAGCCGGACGAACATGGTCGGCACGAACTGCGCGTGGCTGACCCGGTAGCGCTCGATCAGGCGGAGGGTCTGCTCGGCCTCGAACCGGGGCACCACCACCACCGTGCCGCCCAGCCGGTGCACGGCGAGGGTGAACCCCAGCGGCGCGGCGTGGTGCAGCGGCGCCGGGCTGAGGTACACCGTCGAGCGGTCGAAGCCCATCGGCTCCACCACCGCCCGCAGCCGGAACGCGCTGCCCACCGGGCCACCGGTCAGCGGCCGCTTGATGCCCTTGGGCCGGCCCGTGGTGCCCGACGAGTAGAGCATCGACTCGCCCTCCCGCTCGTCGGCGAGCGGGGTGTACGGGGCGGCGGCCAGCGCGGCGCGGTAGTCGTCGTAGCCGGGCAGCGGGCCGTCCACCACCAGCAGGCGGCGCAGCCCCGGGGTGCCCTCGCGCAGCGCGGCGGCCAGCTCCGCCGTCCGGCCGGAGACCACCAGGGCCTGCGATCCGCTGTCGTTGATCACGTACCGGGCCTCGTCCGGGCTCAGCCTGGTGTTGATCACCGTGACGTACATGCCGGACCGGAACGCCGCCCAGACCACCTCGAACACCTCGGCCCGGTTCTCCATCAACACGGCCAGGTGGTCGCCGTGGGTGAGGCCGGCCGCGCGCAGCACGTGGGCGCAGCGCACCGAGCGGTCCTCCAGCTCCGCGTAGCTGAGCACCTGGGCGGGCTCGTCGCCGGTGCCGGTCACGATCACCGCGGGCTGCTCGGGGGTCCGCCGCGCCCAGGTCGACGGGAAAGGCAGCTCGGTGTCCATCCGCTCTGAGGCCACGACCCGGACGCTACCTCCGCCGCCCGCGCCGCGACATCCGATCATGGGCTGGCACGCCGTGTCGCCCCGGACCCGCTCCGTCCCGCTCCGGGCCCGCACCCGGTCACGGTTGCTCGATCACCACCTCCGGCGGGGTGCCGGCGGCGGCGAACCGCGCGAGCCGGCGGCCCTCGGCGCGCACCGAGGCGAGCGCCCGGACGGGCAGCCTCCGCACCGGGCGCACCAGCAGCCGAGGGTCGGGCCCGCGCCTGCCGGTGAGGGACCAGGTGCCGGCGACGAAGCCGTCGACCAGCACGGTGCCGGGGACCAGGCCGTTCTTGCTGGCCAGCGCGGGCCGCGTCGCCGGGGCAGCACCCGGGAGCGGTCGGCGTGGCCGAGCAGCAGGTTGTCGTAGGGAGCGACGAACCGGGTCGGCGCGGGCACCTCCGGGTCGGGCCGGGGCGCGCCGGGCAGGTCCAGCAGCTCGCGGCCCCGCTCGTCGGCGAACGAGCACAGCCCCGGCCGCAACTCCTCCACGGCCGCGCGCAGCCCGGTGCGGCCCGACCACGTCGCCATGTCGGCGACGGTGGCCGGCCCGAACGCCGCGAGCTAGCGCGGCAGCAGGGCGCCGGGCTCGGGGTCGGCACGGACCGGCCGGCCGAGCCAGCTCCGGGTGGTGGTGACCCGGGGCGGCCCACCGTCGGTCCACAGACCCCGGGGCGGCACCTGCACCGTCGGTACCAGGGCGCGAGCGGCGTAGCCCAGCTGATGGGCGTCGTGCGCCGGCCACCGCCGCGCCAGCGCGGCGCGCAGCTCGGCCGGCGTGCGGGGCGCCCGGTCGAGCAGCTCGGCCGCCGCGTCGCACACCGCGCCTACCGGCACCCCGGCCACCCGCTCGCCGTCGAAGTCGGTGTTCGTCCGCACCGCCCGCTCCTGGGTGGCCGCGGCGAGCATCCGCGGGTCCAGGCAGTCGCGCGCGGTGACCGCGTGCAGCGTGCCGCGCAGCATGGTGGCCCGCACCACCGCCCGGCCGGTGAGCAGACCGGCCAGGTCGGCGGGGACGAAGCCGTCGATGCGCGACCACAGGCCGTAGTAGGGCGCGTCCGGCGCCTGCGCCTGCAACCCGACCAGGTGCTCCACCACCTCGGCCACCGGCCGGCGCACCCGCTCCAGCAGCGCCCGGTTCAGCGCGCGCGGGCCGAGCACGGGCGATCCGCTGGGCGCCATGGTCCAGAGTATGGCCGTGCACCCCGACAGGACGGCCGCGCCGGAGCCCCCCGACGACGGTCCGAACCGCGACGACACCACGCCGAGCGACGGCACCACGCCGGACGCCGAGGGGACGGCCGCGTTCGGTCGCCGGCTGCTCGACCTGCTCACCGGCCACGCGCTGACCACGCTGATCGGCATCGGGCACCGCACCGGGCTGTTCGACGCGCTCGCCCCGGCCCCGGCGACCGGCCCGGAGCTGGCCGCGCGCGCCGGGCTGCACGAGCGCTACGTCCGGGAGTGGCTGGCCGGGCTGGTCACCGGCGGTGTCCTGGACCACGACCCGGCGACCGGCCGGTACCGGCTGCCCCCGGCACACGCTCCGCTGCTGACCGGGGAACGGGCCGCGAACATCGGGCCTGCGGTCGGCACGCTCGACCTGCTCGCCTCGGTGCGCCCGGGCGTCGAGCGGTGCTTCGCCGAGGGCGGTGGCGTGCCCTACGCGACGTACGCGGCCACGGCCGAGCGGGTGGGCGTGGCGATGGGTGACTCGCGGCGGTACCTCTACGACGAGCACCTGCTCGACGGGTTCCTCGGGGCGGTGCCCGGGCTGCTCGACCGGCTCGCGGCCGGCGCGCGGGTGCTCGACCTGGGGTGCGGCACCGGCCAGGTCGTCTGCCTGCTCGCGGCGGCGTTCCCGGCCTCCGTTCGTCGGGGTGGATCTCGCCCCGGACGCGATCGACCGGGCCGAGGCCGAGCGCGCCCGGCGGGGCCTGCGCAACGCGGGCTTCGTCGTCGGGGACGCCGCCGAGGCTCCCGGGGTTCCCGCGCTTCGACGTGGTCCTGGCGTTCGACGCCATCCACGACCAGCAGCGGCCCGCGCGGGTGCTGCGCCGGGTGCGGGAGGCGCTGGAGCCGGAGGGGGTGTTCGTGATGGTGGACGGCGGCTTCTCCAGCGACCTGGAGCGCAACCGTCCGATCCGCACGCCCCGCTCGGCTACGCGATCAGCCTGCTGTTCTGCGTGCCGACCTCGCTGGCCGAGGGCGGCGAGGGTCTGGGCGCGGTGTGGGGCCGGGAGCGGGCCACCGAGATGCTGGCCGAGGCCGGGTTCGACCGGGTCGACGTGCACGACTCCGTGCGCCCGCAGAACTCGGTCTTCGTGTGCGCGAGCACCCGAAGCTGAGGGTGCGCCGACCCGAGCGCGACTGAGCGGCTCTCAGCCGGTAACCGGATCCGGGCCGCTCCCGGCGCGGGTACCCGCGCGGCCCGGGTGCGGACTTGCCGGGGCCGGGGCTCTGACCTGCCCGGACACCGGACTCGAGCGGCCCTCGGCGGGTCGCCGGGTGATCCGGGCCGGCCGCCGGCACCGGGTCCCGACCGGGGAGTAGCCTCGCGGTGGAGACGGCCTCCCCCGGCGGTCGCCCGGAAGGCGAAGCCGTCCCGACGAGTAACGTTCGCCGGCCTGGTGCGTTGGTACAGGTAAGGGTGACCTTCGCATCACCGAGAGTCTCTTAGGGAGTTTTTCGTCGTGCCTCGCGTCTTCGACAACATCTCGCCTCGCGACATCCAGCTCTGGGGCCAACACACCGTCAGGCTGCGGCACAACCTCGCGCAGCGGGAGGACCTGTTCTCCGACGAGTCGCTGGCGAAACTGATCGAGACGATCGACCCCCGGCACCTCGACATCACCACGATGGGCGAGGACGTCTCCACCTGGGGGCACGTCGACCGGGACGGCCAGCCCGGCTCGAAGGTGCTCGAGGCGGTCAACGGTGGTCGGGTCTGGATCAACATGATGGCGATCGAGAAGGCCGACCCCCGGTTCGCCGACCTGCTCGACCAGATGTACGGCGAGCTCGAGGGCACCCTGCCGGACTTCAAGACCTTCAAGCGCAAGCTCGGCCTGCTGATCTCCTCGCCCAGCGCGCGGGTGTTCTACCACTTCGACGTGCCCGGTCAGGCGCTCTGGCAGGTCCGCGGCCGCAAGCGGATCTGGATCTACCCGCCCACCGCGCCGTTCCTGCCCGCAACCGAGGTGGAGAACGTGGTGCGCAGCCTGGCCATGGAAGACCTCAGCTACGAACCGTGGTTCGACGAGTACGCCGAGGTCTACGACTTGGAGCCCGGCGACATGCTGCACTGGTCGCTGAACGGCCCGCACCGGGTGTCCAACCTGGACAGCGTGTGCGTCTCGCTGACCACCGAGCACTGGACGACCTCGATCCGCCGCTCGTACGCGATGCACTACGGCAACGGCATCCTGCGCAACAAGGGCCACTGGGCGCCCCGCTCCAGCTCGCTGGACGGCCCGGCGTTCTGGGCCAAGGTCGGCCTGACCGCCGCGTGGCGCAAGAGCGGCATGCAGAAGAAGGAAGGCTACAAGCGGGTGCTGAGCTACCGGGTCGACCCGGCGGCACCGCTCGGCGTGGTGCCGCTGGACGAGAACGAGCGCAGGACCGTCGCGCACCTCTGATCGGACGCTGACGCGACGCGCCCGGTGGCCTGCTCGGCCGCCGGGCGCGTCGTCGCGAACGGCCCCGGTCAGGCGGCCAGGCCGGTCACCACGTAGCCGGTGACGCGGGCCAGCCGGGCGCCCTGCAGGCGGCACGCGGTGAGCGCGTCGGCGTCCGGCGGGGCCGACTTCCGGGACACGAACGACCCGCCGTAGGGATTTCCGGTCTGCATCAGGTGCGCGTCGGTGTAGCCGAGCGGCAGCACGATCGCGCCCCAGTGGTAGAGCAGGTTGTTCATCGCCAGGATGGTGGACTCCAAGCCGCCGTGGTGGGTCGACGAGCTGGTGAACGACGTGCCGACCTTGTCCACCAGCCGGCCCTTCGCCCAGAGCCCGCCCGTGCTGTCCAGGAACTCCTTGAGCTGGCCGGCCGGGCCGCCGAACCGGGTCGGGCTGCCGAGCGCGAAGCCGTCCGCCCAGTCCAGGTCGTCGAGGGTGGCGGTGCGGTCGTAGGGGTTGTCGTCCACCCAGGCCTGCCAGCGCGGGTTGGTGGCGACCGCTTCGGCCGGGGCCAGCTCGGCCACCGGCACCACCCGGACCTCGGCGCCGAACTCCCTGGCGCCCTCACCCACGGCCTCGGCCATCGCGGCCACGTTCCCGGTGGCGCTGTAGAAGATCACGGCGATCTTCGGGGTCACGTTCGTCATCGCTCCCACCCGTCGGTAGTGCGGCCCGGCCGAGACCGGGCCCGGTCCGGAGATCTTCACCCGCCGGGCGCCAGGTGCCGTCGGCGGGTCCGGATGCGCCGCTCGTCGCAGCGCGTGGTCGCCAAACGACGCAGCGTCGTTAACCCGGTTGACGACAGGGCATGGATTGGGTGTGTGACGTTGCTGTCACCAGCATGAGGGGTTTCTCAGTTGAGCACGAGGCGTACTCTATGTCACCCTTTAGTGGTGGGATCCGGTCCGCACCTTCGAGTGCCTCACTCGTTAAACACCACAATTGTTCTTTCGGCTCGGGTGCCCGACGCGGCATGCTCTCCGAGGCCGACTGAGGCGCTGCTCGCGAACGACCACCACGAGCATGGAGGAATGCATGGTCACTCTGGGAAGTGACACCAGGTACTCCACTGGTGGAGCACTGCTCGGACTGTCATGGGAGTCGTTCGCGCGGCGCGCCATCGACCTCACGGCGGCCCTGCTGGGCCTGCTCGTGCTGGCCATCCCGATGCTGGTCATCGCCATGGTGATCCGGTGGACGAGCGCGGGTCCCGCGCTGTTCCGGCAGCATCGGGTGGGGCTGGGCGGCCGCACGTTCACGATGTACAAGTTCCGCACCATGCGCACCGGGGTCGGTGACGAGATGCTGCGCGAGCTGATCGCCGCCGAGCTGCGCGGCGAGGACACCTCGGTGGACGGCAGCTACAAGATCGACCACGACCCCCGGGTCACCGGGGTGGGTGCGTTCCTGCGCAAGACCAGCCTGGACGAGCTGCCGCAGCTGATCAACGTCGTGTTCGGCAACATGGGCCTGGTCGGCCCGCGCCCCTGCCTGGAGTGGGAGGCGCAGATGTTCCCGGCCGAGTTCCAGCCCCGGTTCTCGGTCCGCCCGGGGCTGACCGGTCTGTGGCAGGTCAGCGGCCGCTCCGCGGTCAGCACACTGGACATGCTGCACCTCGACCTCGCCTACGTGCGCACCCGCAACCTGATCGGCGACCTGTCGCTGCTGGTCCGCACCGTGCCCGCCCTGCTCAAGGACAACAGCGCCCGCTGAAACTCTTCAGTCCACCGGCCCCGGGGCCGGTCCTCACAGCCGGTCCAGCACTGCCCGGGTGAACTCGGCCGTGCCGGCGGTGCCGCCGAGGTCGGGCGTGCGCACCGGGGACCCGGCGAGCACGTCGGTGATCGCGGCCAGCACCTCGCCCGCCGCGTCGGCGTGCCCCAGGTGCTCCAGCATCATCGCGGCCGTCCAGATCGCGCCGATCGGGTTGGCCACCCCCTTGCCGGCGATGTCCGGCGCCGATCCGTGCACCGGCTCGAACATCGACGGGAACTCCCGCTCCGGGTTGATGTTGCCGGCCGGGGCCATCCCGATGCTGCCGGCCAGCGCGGCGGCCAGGTCGCTGAGGATGTCGCCGAACAGGTTCGACGCCACGATCACGTCGAACCGGGCCGGGTCGAGCACCAGCTTGGCGGCCAGCGCGTCGATGTGCTCGGAGTCCCAGGTGACGCCGGGGTGCGCCGCGGCGCGCTCGGTGACGATCTCGTCCCAGAACGGCATGGTGTGCACGATGCCGTTGGACTTCGTCGCCGAGGTGAGCCTGCCGCCGCGCCGGCCGGCCAGGTCGAACGCGTAGTCGGCGATGCGGGTCACCCCGGTCCGGGTGAACACCGCCTCCTGCAGCGCCGCCTCCTCCGGAGTGCCCCGCCCCACCCGGCCGCCGACCTCGCTGTACTCCCCCTCGACGTTCTCCCGCACCACGACCAGGTCGACCGCGCCCGGCTCGGCGTGCCGCAGCGGGCTGGGCACACCCGCGAACACCCTGATCGGCCGAAGGTTGACGTACTGCCGGAACCCCCGGCGCAGCGGGATGAGCAGCCCCCACAGCGATACGTGGTCCGGCACCCCGGGCGCGCCGACCGCGCCCAGGAAGATCGCGTCGTGGTGGCGCACCCTGTCCAGCCCGTCGGCCGGCATCATCGCGCCCTCGGCCCGGTAGCGCGCACACGACCAGTCCAGCTGGTCGTACCGGAACGCCACCGCGTGCCGCTGCCCCACCGCGTCCAGCACCTCCAGCGCCGCCGGGCACACCTCCTGTCCGATGCCGTCGCCGGGGATCACCGCGATGCGGTGCGTCGTGGTCATGCACCCATCAGATCAAGCCCGCCGGCTGCCGTCCACGGCCGAGGTGGACGATCACGACCGGATCAGGTCGGCGCACTTCTCCCCGATCATCATGCAGGTGATGTTCGGGTTGATCGCCGGCAGGAACGGCATGATCGACGCGTCCGCCACCCGCAGCCCGGAGACCCCGCGCACCCGCAGCTCGGGGTCGACCACCGCCATCGGGTCGGACGCCGGGCCCATCTTCGCCGTGCACGCCGGGTGGTAGACGGTGTTGTGCGTCTTGCCGATGTAGTCGATCAGCTCGTCGTCGGTCACCGCGTCCGGCCCCGGGGCCAGCTCGCGGGCCACCCACTCCTTGAGCGGGGCCTGCTCGGCGATGCGGCGGGCCAGCTTCACACCGGTGAGCATCACCGCCATGTCGTGGTCCTCGGGGTCGGTGAAGTACCGGGGGTCGACCTTCGCCCGGTCCCGGAAGTCGCGGCTGCGCAGGGTCACCGTGCCCCGGGACCGCCCCCGGGTCACGTTCGGGGTCAGGCAGAACCCGTTGTCCGTGCTCGGGTACCCCCAGCGCACCGTGTTCAGGTCGAAAGGCACCGAGCCGTAGTGCATCATCAGGTCCGGCCGGTCCAGGCCGTCCTCGGTGCGGGTGAACAGCCCGATCTCCCACCACTGGGTCGACGTGGTGACCATCGGGCGGGCGGCGTCCCACATGACCAGCCCCTCGACGTGGTCGTCCAGGTTCTCCCCCACCCCGGGCGAGTCGACCAGCACCTCCACCCCGAACTCGCGCAGCTGCGCGGCCGGCCCGATGCCCGAGAGCATCAGCAGCTTCGGGGTGTCGATCGCCCCGCTGGACACGACCACCTCGCGCCGCGCCGACACGACCAGCCGGCCCGGGCCGATCCCGAGCTGGTACTCCACCCCGGTGGCCCGCTTCGCGGCGTCGAACAGCACCCGGGACGCCCAGCTCCCGGTGCGCACCTCGAGGTTGGTCCTGCTGCCCAGGATGGGGTGCAGGTAGGCGTGCGAGGACGACATGCGCGTGTTGTCCGCCGAGGCGTTGATCTGGAAGAACCCGGCGCCCTCGCATACCGTGTGGCCCTCGTTGAACCGCACGGTGGGCAGGCCGACCGCGGCGGCCGCCTCCAGCACCGCCACGCCGCACGGGTCGTCCGACGGGATCTGCCGCAGGTTGACCGGGCCGGAGCGGCCGTGCCCGTCCCACTGGCCGTCGTTGGTCTCCAGCCGCCGGATCAGCGGCCAGCACTCGTCCGCGCTCCAGCCGGTGCAGCCGCTCGCGGCCCACTCGTCCAGGTCCTCGCGCGGGGTCCAGAACGCGATGCACGAGTTGTGCGACGAGCAGCCGCCGAGGACCCGCGCGCGGGCGTGCCGCATGAACGAGTTGCCCCGGGCCTGCGGCTCGATCGGGTAGTCCCAGTCGTAGCCGGAGTCGAGGAGGTTCATCCAGTCCTCGAGGCGCAGCACGGCGGGGTCGTCCACGTCGGACGGGCCGGCCTCGAGCAGGCAGACGGTGACCGCCGGGTCCTCGGACAGGCGCGCGGCCAGTGCGCAGCCGGAGGACCCGCCCCCGACGACCACGTAGTCGAACTCGGTGCCGTCGTCGCTCATGCCTGCTCCCCCGCGGTCGGCTTGGTGGTGGGCTCGGCGCCGGTGGGCTCACCCAGCTGCTGGTCGATCTGTTCGGCCATGTGTTCGGGCAGGGTGCCGAGCTGGTGGCGGCCCTTGGCGAAGAACCAGCCCAGCCCGATCAGGGACACGGCGCCGATGAAGATGAACGCGATCCAGCGCAGCGCCCCGGAGCCGTAGACCGCCTCGCGCGGCCAGGCCAGGTTCAGCGCCATCCCGCCGCCCCACAGCACGGCCAGGATGTTCACCGGCAGCCCCAGCCGGCCCATGGAGAAGTAGCCGCTGGACTGCGCGGTCGGGTCGGGCCACCGCCCGCGCAGCCGCCTGACCAGCAACGGCGCGGTGACCAGCAGGTAGGCCAGGTAGATCATGATGACCGCCACGCTGGTGACGGCGGTGAAGATCTCCGGGGTGCCGATGTTGACCACCAGGATGAGCACCGAGGCCACCCCGATCACGATGGCGGGCACCATCGGGGTCTTGTACCGAGGGTGGATCCGGGCCAGGGCAGCCCCGGCGGGCAGCGCGTTGTCGCGGGCCATCGCGAACATCAGCCGGATCGCGGCGGTGTGCACGGCCAGCGCGCACACGGTCACCGCGACCACGATGCAGATCAGGAACACGGTGCCCACGCCGCCGCCGAGCGCCTGCAGGACGATCAGCTGCAGGCCGCCCGCCGGAGTGCCCAGCTTCGGGTTGGACAGGTCGGGCGCGGCCAGGATGCCGAACATCAGGATCAGCCCGCCGATCACGAACGAGGCGATCACCGCGCGCAGGATCGCCGAGGGGGCGGTGCGCCGGGGATCGACGGTCTCCTCACCCAGCGAGCTGGCGGTGTCGAACCCGTACATGACGTAGGCCGAGGCCAGCGCGGCGACCAGGAACGCCCCGAGGTAGCCGGCCGGGTGGGTGGCGCCCAGGTTCTGGGTGTCGAACAGCACCGACGGCGGGTTCACGATGTTCACCCCGAGCAGCACCACCAGCAGCACGGCCGCGACCAGCTCGATGAACACCCCGGCGCTGTTGATCCGGGTCATCAGCTTGACCCCGAACGCATTGATCACCGTGGTGAAGGAGATCAGGATGGCGCCCCAGATCACCGCGCTGATCCCGAAGCTGGCGCCCTCCCCGTCGCCGACCAGCTGGAAGCCGCTCCAGATCTGCGGCAGCGTCACCTGGTAGGCCAGCGCCACCGCGGCCAGTGTCACCACCGAGGCGGTGAACATCATCCAGCCGGCGAGCCAGGACACCGCCGGGCTGGCCAGCTGCTTGGACCAGTTGTAGACCGAGCCGGCCACCGGGAAGCGGCCGGCGAGCTCGGCGAAGCACAGCGCGATCATCAGCTGCCCGACGAAGACCATCGGCCAGGACCACCAGTACGCCGGCCCGCCGAAGCCGAGCCCGAAGTAGAACAGCTGGAAGGTGCCGGTGAGGATGGAGATGTAGCTGATACCGGCCGCGAAGCTGGCGAACTTGCCGATGGACCGATCCAGGGACTGGTTGTACCCGAACTCGGCGAGCCCGTGGTCCGCGCCCTGCGCGGCCCCGTCGGAACCCGCTCCTGTGGAACCCGACCCGTCCTGTGTCGCGGTCATCGGTGCACCTTTCTCCAGTTCGAGCTCAGCCCTTGAACCACCTCAGCGGCTCGGGCGCGGTGTTCTGCCAGATGTGCTTGGTCTCGCGGTACTCGGCGAGCCCGGTCGGGCCCAGCTCGCGCCCGTTGCCGGAACGCTTGAAGCCGCCCCACTCGGCGCCGGGGACGTACGGGTGGAAGTCGTTGATCCACACGGTGCCGTGCCGCAGCGCGCCGGCCACCCGGTGCGCGCGGGCCATGTCCGAGGTCCACACCGCGCCGGCCAGCCCGAAGTCGGTGTCGTTGCCCAGCTCGACGGCCTGGGCCTCGTCGGTGAACCGCTCGACGGTGAGGATCGGGCCGAACGTCTCCTCCCGGACCACCCGCATGCCCCGGTGGCAGTCGCCGAGCACGGTGGGCCGGTAGAAGAAGCCCTTGGCCAGCTCGGGATCGTCGGGGCGACGGCCGCCGGCCAGCAGCCGCGCACCCTCGTCCAGCGCGGAGGCCACGAAGTCCTCCACCTTCGCCCGCTGCGCGGCCGAGACCAGCGGCCCGGACTCGGTCTCCGGGTCAAGCCCGCTGCCCAGCCGGATCAGCTCCGCGCGGCGGGCCACCTCGGCCACGAACTCGTCGTGGATGGTGTCCTGCACGATCAGCCGGGCACCGGCCGAGCAGACCTGCCCGGCGTGCAGGAACACCGCCGTGAGCGCGTAGTCCAGCGCGGACTCCCGGTCGGCGTCGGCGAACACGATGTTGGGGTTCTTCCCGCCCAGCTCGACGGCCAGCTTCTTCACCGTCTCCGCGCTGGCCCGGATGATCGACTGCCCGGTGCGCAGGCCGCCGGTGAAGGAGACCATGTCCACGTCCGGGTGCTCGACCAGCGGCACGCCGACCCCGGGGCCGTCGCCGAGCACGAGGTTGACCACCCCGCGCGGCACGCCGGCCTCGGCGAGCAGCTCGACCAGCAGGATCGACGACAGCGGGGTGACCTCGCTCGGCTTGATCACGACGGTGTTCCCGGCGGCCAGGGCCGGTGCCACCTTCCAGGACAGCTGCAGCAGCGGGTAGTTCCATGGGGTGATCAGCGCGCACACCCCGACCGGCTCGTGGACCACCCTGCTGAGCACGGTGGGCTGGCCGGTGTCGACGATCCGCCCGGCGTCCTGCCCGACCAGCGCGGCGTAGTACTGGAACACCGCGGTCACGTCGTCGACGTCGACCCGGCTCTCGGTCAGCGTCTTGCCCGTGTCGAGCGTCTCGGTGTGCGCGATGCGCTCCTTGTCCCGGACGAGCAGGTCGGCCACCCGGGACAGCAGCTCGGCGCGGTCGGCGACTGCGGTGCGCGGCCACTCCCCGGCGAACGCGGTGACGGCGGCGGCGACGGCGGCGGCCACGTCCTCCGGTTCGGCGCGGTCCACCGCCCGCACCACGCTCTGGTCGAACGGGTTGACCACGTCGTCACGCCGCGAACCAGCGCCCGCGGTCCAGGTTCCGTCGATGAACAGGCTCGGCACGCGCGGCTCCCCTCGGCTCGGGCGCGCCGGTGCACCCCGGATCAACCAGGTCCCGGACTCGCTCGCCTAGGCGGGAAGAATCCCATCCGGGAGCTGATCTCGCCAGCACCCGCGAGCAGTCTGTGCGCAACATCGGGCAGCATTCCCTCGGTCAGCCGGTAGCTGGGGCCCGAAACGCTCACCGCGGCGGCCAGGTCGCCGTCCGCGCTGAAGATCGGCGCGGCCACCGAGTTCAGCCCGATCTCGAGCTCCTCGCGGCAGTGCGCCCAGCCGCGGGAGCGGACCTGGTCGACCTCGGCGCGCAGCGCGGGGCTGTCGGTGATCGTGCGCTCGGTGTACCGGACCAGGTCCGTCCGGGACAGCGTGCCGACGGCGTCGCCGGCCGCCCAGGCCAGCAGCACCTTCCCGCTGGAGGTGGCGTGCAGCGGGGTGCGCTTGCCGGTCCAGTCGCGGGTCGCGACCATCGTGTCGCCGTGCTCCTGGGTGACGTTCACCGCCGACCGCGAGTCGATCACCGCGATGTTCACGGTCTCGCCCAGCTCCCCGGCCAGCCGGGCGCACACCGGACGGCCCAGCCGGGTCAGGTCCAGCTGGGCGCTGGTCGCGCCGGCCAGCCGGATCAGGCCGAAGCCCAGACGGTACTTGCCCCGCTCCTCCACCTGCTCCACCAGCTGCCGGTTCTCCAGCGCGACCACCAGCCGGAACGCGGTGGACTTGTGGACGGCCAGGCTCTTCGCGATCTCGGTGACGCCGCAGCTGCCGTGCTCGGCCAGGTACTCCAGGATGCTCAGCGCACGGTCGACGGACTGCACCTGGGACGGGGAACCCTCAGGGCGGCGTTGCCTGTTGTCCATAGCGCAACAGTAAACACTGTGCGCAATCGCGGCGGTGGATTCCCTTGACGGCCCTCACCCGTCCGGGCACGCTGTTTCGTATAGCACGTTCGGTTGCGTGATACGAGACAAACTGCAACGGAGGTTGCGATGATCCCTGTAGGGACTCTCGCCGACATCCCGGTCGGCGAGGGAGTCCGGGTGGCGGCGGCCGACGGCCCGATCGCCGTCTTCCGGGTGGAGGGGGACGGCCCGGAGAGCGGGCTGTACGCCGTCGACGACACGTGCCCGCACCAGCGCGCGTCCCTCGCCGACGGCTTCGTGGAGGGCGGCGCCGTGGAGTGCCCGCTGCACGCGGTGTGCTTCGACCTGCGCTCCGGCGAGCCGGACGGCGAGCTGACCCACACCCCGGTACGGACCCACCAGGTCGTCGTGGTCGACGGGACGGTGTACGTGCGGCTGTCCGGCCCCGCCGAGGGTGCCGGGAGCGCGGGCCGGGCGGCGGAGGTCGCGTGACCACCGGGGCCGTCGGGTGGGAGACCGGCGCCCGACCCGACGGCGAGCAGCCCGGCACCCTGGTGCGCACCCTGCCGGGCCGGTCCTACCGCGACCCCGAGGTGTTCGCCACCGAGCAGGACCGGATCTTCGGCGCCAGCTGGTTCGCCGCCGCCCGGTCCGCCGACATGCCCCGCCCCGGTGACTACCGCGCCGTGCAGGTCGGTCGGGAGAGCGTGCTGCTGGTGCGCGACCGTCGGGGCGCGCTCGGCGCCTTCCTGAACGTCTGCCGGCACCGGGGCGCGCGGCTGTGCCTGGAACCGGCCGGTCGGCTGCGCAACGCGGTGCGCTGCCCCTACCACGCGTGGAGCTACGGCCTCGACGGCGCGCTGCTCGCCGCGCCCAACATCGACGCGCTGGCCGACCTGGACCGTGCCGTGCTCGGCCTGCACCGCGTGCACCTGCGGGAATGGCTGGGCACCGCGTGGGTGTGCCTGGCCGACGAGCCCCCGTCGTTCACCGACACCGTCGTCGGCGCCGTCGCCGCCCGGCTCGGCGACCCGGCCGCGATCGACGCCTGGGGCATCGACCGGCTGGAGCTGGGCCGCCGCATCACCTACCAGGTCCGCGCGAACTGGAAGCTGATCGTGGAGAACTTCATGGAGTGCTACCACTGCGCCACCATCCACCCCGAGCTCACCGAGGTGCTCCCGGAGTTCGCCAAGGGCTACGCGGCCCAGTACTACGTGGGCCACGGCGCGGAGTTCGGCGACCGCGCGAGCGGCTTCACCGTGGACGGCCGGCCGGGCTTCGGCACGCTGCCCGGGGTCGACGCCGGCCGGGACCGCCGGTACTACGCGATCACGGTGAACCCGCAGGTGTTCGTCAACCTGGTGCCCGACCACGTCGTGTTCCACCGGATGTACCCGGTCGCGCCCGACCGCACGGTCGTCGAGTGCGACTGGCTGTACGCGCCGGAGGTGGTGCTCGGTGGCGCCGACGTGTCCGCCTCGGTCGAGCTGTTCCACCGGGTCAACCAGCAGGACTTCGCCGCCTGCGAGCGGTGCCAGCCCGGGATGGACTCCCGGCTCTACGCCGAGGGCGGGGTGCTGGTGCCCAGCGAGCGGCACATCGGCGAGTTCCACCGGTGGGTCACCGGGCGGCTGGACGGCTGAGCGGTTCCGGGCTCGGCCGGGGGGAGCCCGTCCGCTAGAGCGCCGCGCTGCCGGCTGCCCGCAGGTGCCTGCTCATGTCGCCGACCCCGAGTGTGTTGATCACCCGGTCCGCGAAGCGCCACCTGCCGGTACCGGCGTCCCGGGCGAACGTGTCGTCGTAGCTGCCCACGAAGATGACCTCCGGGGCGCGGCCGGGGGCGGCCTGGTACACGGCGACGTAGCAGTTCGCGCGCGCGGTGTCCCCGACGCCCTCCGGCCCGTCGGCGACGTCGATCCGGATGTTCGTGATGGTGTGCCGGGTGGCCGGGACGCCGTCGTAGAGCAGCACGTTGTCGCGCAGGAACCCGGACACCGCGGCGAAGCCGGTGAACGGGGTGTCCGGGTTCAGGTACCAGGTGCCGTCGGTGAACAGCTGGGCGGTGTCGTCCAGGTTCCCGGTGTCGATCCCGGTGCAGTAGGCGTGGATGAGTCGGGTGATCTGGTCCTCGGCGTCCAGCCGTTCCAGCGTGTGGGCCATCTCGGGTGCTCCTGTCGTCGTGGGACGGGTGGGTCAGCCGGTTAGCGCGCGGCCGACCAGGTAGCCGGACGTGAGGTACGGGCCGAGTGTGGCGCCGGCCGCCGGGTAGGCCTTGCCGAACGGTGACGCCACGCAGTTGCCCGCGCCGAACAGCCCGCGGATCGGGCCGCCGGTGCGGTTCAGCACGCGGCCGTCCAGGTCGGTGCGCGGGCCGCCCTTGGTGTCGATCGACGACGGCGACATCAGCGCGGCGTAGTAGGGCCCGGAGCCGCTGATCGGGAACAGCGTGGGGTTGGCGGTGTTGCCGGGTCGCCCGGGGCCGTTGAAGAACAGCGGCATCGGTGACTCGCCGCGGTGGAAGTCGTCGTCGATGCCCTTCGCGGCCACCGCGTTGAACCGGCCGATGGTCTGCCCCAGCTGCTCGGCGAAACCGGCGTCCAGCTGGTAACCGCCGGTGGCCCCGGCGAACGTGTCCAGCCGCGCGCGTACCTGCGCCTCGAGGCCGGCCAGGGTGTCCGCGCGCATCACGTGCGGTCGGTCCGGTCGGTTCATGATCAGCGGGTTGCCGAACTCGTACGGGTAGCCGGGGATCAGGTCGGCGGAGAAGTGGTCCTGCGCTGCCTGGTCCCAGATCGCGGTGAGCACCAGGTTCGGGTACTCCGCGCGGCCCGGGTCCCAGGTGTGGAACACCTGGGCCAGCTCGTGGTACATCGCCTTCTCGTCGGCGACCCGGCGGCCGTACCGGTTCACCCAGATCATCGAGTCGCCGGCCATCCGCCAGGTTCCGGTGGCCGCCGGGTCGTCCGCCAGGGCCACGTCCAGCACCATCGGCGCCATCAGCGCGTGGTTCATGTTGGCCAGCTCGCAGCCCAGCTCCTGCGCGATCGCCACGAAGTCGCCGGTGTTGGAGTGCGCGGCGCAGCCGCCCAGCAGCGGGCCGGACAGGAAGTTCTCCCGCATCTCGACGTTGTGGGTGAACCCGCCGGTGGCGAACACCACGCCCCGGCGCGCGCCGATGGTGCGCGGCCCCTCGGGCGTCTCGGCCACGACGCCGGTGACCGCGCCGCCGCCGTCGACGGTCACCCTCGGCACCCGGTGGGACACCCGCACCTCGACACCGGCCGCGCGGGCGTCCCGGTCGAACTGGCCGACGATGTCCTGGCCGCTGCCGATCGGGCCGTCCGGCTGGTCCAGCCGGTGGGGGAACATGCACCGGCCCTCCGGCGCGGTGTTCTCCGGCAGCTGCGCGAAGTAGTCCGGCACCCCGGCCGCGTGCTGGAGGCTGATCGCGCCCCACCCGGTGAGCCGGGCCAGTGCCTCGGCGCCGCGGTCGTGGAAGGCGCCGCATCTGCTCGTACTGCCAGTCGGCCAGCCCGTGCGGTGCCTCGGCGCGGAACCGGTGCGGGCGGGCCAGCCGGGCCACGTACCGGATGAAGCCGGCCCGGTCGTCGGGCGTCCCGGCCGCCTGCATGAACGGGTTGTGCGGCACCCAGATCCAGCCGCCGGCCTTGCGGGTGGTGCCACCGACCCGGTCCGCCTTCTCCAGCTGGACGACCTCGGCGCCGCCGTGCCGGGCGGTGACCGACGCGGCGTAGCCGGCGGCTCCGGTGCCGACGACCACGACGTCGGTGGTCCGGTCGAAGCCGCCGGCCGGTTCGGGGGTGACGCTGGGCGTGGCCACGATCTCTCCTTCGAGCGGGGGCCGGTGCGGGTGGGCCGGGTCGGCTCAGCGGCGGCGAAAGGTGTGCCGCATCTCGCCGACCCCCTCCAGGACGGTGACCAGCTCGTCGCCGGGGCGCAGGGTGCGGCGCGGATCGCGGGTCCAGCCGATGCCGGACGGGGTGCCGGTGAAGATCAGGTCACCGGGCAGCAGCGGCAGGATGTCCGACAGGAACGCCAGGCACACCGCCACCGGGAAGATCAGGTCGCTGGTGCGGGTCTTCTGCATCTGCCCGTCGGCCAGCGAGCAGCTCAGCTCCAGGTCGTCGGCGTCGGCCAGCTCGTCCGGGGTGACCAGCGCGGGGCCGATCGGGGCGAACCCGGCGAACGACTTGCCCAGGTTGTACTGCTGCGGGGCCGGCCCGGACAGCTGCTGGCCGCGGTCGGAGAGGTCCTGCCCGGCGGTGACCCCGGCGATGTGGTCCCAGGCGTCCGACTCGGCGACCCGGTGCGCGCGGCGGCCCACCACCGCGACCAGCTCCGCCTCGAAGTCGACGGTGTCCGAGGGCAGCTCGACCTCGGCGTACGGCCCGGTGACCGACGCCGGGAACTTGGTGAACACGAACGGCTGCGCGGGCAGCTCCAGCCCGGCCTCGGCGGCGTGCTCGCGGTAGTTCAGCCCGACCGCGAACACCTGCGGCGGCAGCGGCACCGGCGGCCCCAGCCGGGCCGGGTCGAGGTTCTCCACGTGCGTCGAGACGTCACCGAGGCCGCCGGCCCACGCGCGGAACTCGTCCCACCGGGCGTACACCGGCTGCACCTCGGGGCCGAACCGTCCGTCGCTGGCCCGCGCCACGTCGATCACGCCGCCGGACACGCCCAGCGCGAGCCGGCCGCCGTTGTTCAGTACTCGCATGTCGCTCCAGTGCCTTCCTGCCGGGTCGGGGGTGGCGGTCAGCGCACCGGCGCGATGGCCTGCTGCGCGATCGCCTCGTTGTCCTCGAGGTGCTGGTACACCCGCTCCCGCACCACCGCCGGGTCCCGGGTGCGGAACCCGGTGAGCAGGTCGGTGTGCGCGTGCTCGCGGCGGCGGTGCTCGTCGCCCCGGTCGTCGCGCGCCCCGAACGCCAGCCGCACGTAGCGCTCGGCGGCCCGCCACAGGTTCTCCAGGGTGCGCACGTCCCAGGCGGTCGCCGCCGGGGCGAGCAGCCGCAGGTGCAGGTCGTGGTGCGCCTGGTAGATCTCGTCCGTGCCGTACTGCTCGTCACCGAAGGACGCCGCGACCCGGGCCAGCTCGTCGAGCTCGGCGTCGGTGAGCAGCAGGCAGGACCGCCCGGCGATCTCCGGCTCCAGCGCGCGGCGCAGCCGGTAGATCCCGTGCAGGTCCTCCGGGTCGAGCGGAGCCACCCGGCTGCTGCGCCCGGAGCTGGTGGTGAGCAGCCCCTGACCCTCCAGCCGGCGCAGCGCCTCGCGGACCGGGATCGTGCTCACCCCCAGCCGGTCGGCCAGCTCGCGCAGCGACAGCTCCTGCCCGGGCCGCAGCACTCCGGACAGGATCGAGCGGCGGATCTCGATGGTCACCTGATCGACCACCGAGGTGGCGGTGATCCGGCGCATCGACGTCGACTCCGACACGTCAGATGATCTGCCGTTCTTCCGAGATCCAGGCCCGAGATGTGGCGAAGTCGCAGAACTTCGCCTCGTCCTCGATCAGCAGCCGGGCCGCCTTCTCACCCTCCGGTCCGGAGAACCCGGCCGCCAGGTCGTCCAGCGAGTCCCACCACACCTCGGCGACCCCGTCCGGCGGCGCCTCCACCGGGATGCCCCGTGCCTCGCAGAACCCCGCGTTGGCCGGGGTGTCGACCGTCGGGCACTGCGTGTAGCGGCGGATCCGGCAGGTCTCGGCCAGCTCGCGGACCAACGTGGCGTGCTGGTGGGCCCAGTAGTCCTGGAACTGCTCGGGCGTCATCTCCGGGCGGCGCCGCGCGACGAAGATCAGCTTTACCGACATGGTGGGTGTCCTCCCTCAGTGGCCGAGCACGGTGGACAGCGCCCGGACCAGCACCCCGGCCGGGTCGGGCACGGCGGCCGGTGCCCGGAAGGCCACGTGGTTGTCCGGGCGGACGAGCACGGCGCCCGAGTCGGAGATCTCCCGCACCGCCGCCCACCCGCCGACGGCACCGTCCACGTCACGGTGGTCGGCGGCGTGGTCGGCGGCGTGGTCGGCGGCGTCCGGCCCGATCCGCACCGCCCGCACCGGCACCCCGAGCTTCTCCGCCGCCTGCGCGGCCGCGGCGACCCAACCCTCGCCGTCCGGGCCGGTGATCAGGGTGAACCCGTCCCGGGCCGTCAGGTCGTGGGTGGAGACCCGCTCGCCGTCGTGCTCCAGCCAGGCGTGCGGCAGCCGGTGACCGGGCCGGGTGGTGGGCCGGTACTCGCCGCCCATCGGGTCGCTCGGCGGTGGCTCGGTGCCGTCCGGGACCAGCGCCCCCTGCTCGTACCGGAAGCCGATCTCCAGGTCGTGCGCCTGGAACTCCGCCCGCTGCGTCTGGATCACCTCGGCGGCCCGCGCCCGGCGGGTGGCGCCCATCGGCGTGTCGGCGAAGTACGCGTCGAACGCCGCCCGGTTGGCCTCCGCGGGCTGGCCGGGCAGCAGCCCGATACCGGCGTCGATGACCAGGTGGTTGAGGAAGGTGAACATCGCCCAGTCGACGTTGCGCATCCCGATGGCCTGGCGCTCCGGCTGGTAGCTGTCCAGCAGGCCCGGCGTGGCCCGGCCGGCCAGCACCGCGGCGAGCTTCCAGGCCAGGTTGTGCGCGTCCTGGATGGCGGTGTTGAGCCCCAGCCCGGTGGTCGGCGGGTGCCGGTGCGCGGCGTCGCCGGCCAGGAACACCCGGCCCACCTGGTAGCGGTCGGCCAGCACGCCCTCCAGGATCCAGTGGCTGACCTTGTGCACGGTGATGTCCAGGTCGGGCAGCTTGAGCAGCTCGCGGAGCCGGGGCACGATCGCCTGCTCGTCGAACCGCGCCGGGTCGTCGGGGCCGAAGGTGAAGTGCACGACCCACTCCTCCGACTTCACCCCCCACGTCGGACCCATCGGCACCATGGCGCCGCTGCCCCAGGACCCCGCGCCGTCCGGGTTGAGGAACCAGGTGATCAGGCAGGACTCGTCGGCCCACTCGGACAGGTCGGCGGACAGGTGCGTGCTGACCATGTCCAGCAGCCCGGTCGGCCCCCGCATCGCCACGCCGAGCGCGGCGCCCAGGGTCTTGCCGCCGTCGGCCGCGATCGCGTACCGGGTCCGGACGCGGTAGGTCTCGTCGGCGGCGCGGTCCCGCACGGTGGCGGTCACCCCGTCGTCGTCCTGGGTCAGCTCCAGCACCTCGTGGCCGAACCGCAGCCGGCCCGGCCCGCGCTCCTCGGCGTGCCGGCGGATCAGCGGCTCCAGGCGCAGCTGCGGGTAGTTGCTCGACGGGCATGGGCTGTCCCGCAGGTACCGCTGCGCGGTGTCGCCGCCGCCGAAGCTGTCCATCGTGTAGAACGTGCGGCCGTCCAGCGGGCCGTCGCCGCCCAGCGAGGTGCGCCAGCGGACCTTGCCGAAGTTCCGCATCGGGGTGCCGACCTCGTACACCGCGTCGGCGATGCCGTGCTGGCGGAAGATCTCCATCGTGCGCTGGTTGAGGTAGTGCGCCTTCGGCAGGTGCGAGGTCGAGTCGTGCCGCTCGAGCAGTAGGTGGTCCACGCCCAGGTTGGACAGGAACAGCGAGGCGGACAGGCCGCAGCCGCCACCCCCGACGATCAGGACCGGCACCTCGGTGTCGTGCGTGGCGGAGCTCATCGCGGATCTCCTTCGATCGGCCGGTCAGTAGACCTCGGGGAGCAGGATGTCGGTGGGCGGGTTCTCCGGGAGGTACTTGCCCTCGCGCGCGCCCCGGTGGATCTCGTCCTTGGACAGCCCGCGCTCCCGGGCCGCGACCAGCTGGTCGGGGTCGAAGAACTGGCCGATGGGGTTCTCCGCGAACTCGCGCGAGGCCCACATCCACTCCGTGGACGCGGCCCAGTCGCCGAACGCGTCGACCTGGATCTCCACGCCGTTGCCTTCCGGGTCGGCGTAGTACATCGACATCGTGATGCCGTGGTCGAGGCACATGAACGGGACGATCCCGGCCTCCTTGAGGCGCTGGTAGTTGTCCAGCCACTGCCCGAAGTCGGTGTACTCGAACGCCGTGTGGTGCAGGCCCGCGCTGGTGCGCTTGTCCACCGGTCGCTTGATCGCCGGGTGCGCGACCAGCGCGATCCGGTGGTTGGCCTCGTCGTTGGTCAGCCAGGCCGCGTTGTCGCTGTAGTGCACCGGGACCAGCCCGGCGACCTGCTCGTACCAGCGCACCATCTCGTCGAGCTTGAGCGTGAGGAACGTCGTGTGGTGCAGCTTCGGCGGGATGATCGGCCGGGGTTTGCGCGACTGCGGCGACGGTGCTGCCATGCGGGTCTCCTTCGAACGTGACCCGGCTCACCATAGTAGTCGTGATCTGTGATCACAACCGCCTCGCGATCTGTGATCACACGTCGCGGTACTCCGCCGTCGTGTCCGTCAGCCAGGCCGCCAGGTGGTCGGCGTAGGACCCGCGCACCAGCAGCCGGAACCCGCCGTCCGCCGGCCGCCACACCAGCACCCGGAGCCGCCCGAGCAGGCTCTGCGCGCACCGGCCCGGGCCGAAGACGCGGGGGTGCAGGTCCAGCGGGCAGCCCTTCGCCAGCACGTCGCGGGCGTGCGGACCGGTCACCGACACCCCGGTGCGCTCGGCCGAGACGTCCACCGCGCAGCCCCCGTCCCCCACCGCCGCGCCCAGCCGCGCGGCCAGCGCCGCCCCGCCGCCGTCCGGGCCGAGGGCGGGGTCGCCGTCCGGGCCGACGACCAGGAACTCGTCCGGCCCGAGCCACAGCACCCGGTGCTCACCCTCGGCGGCCACCCCGCCGCGCCCGGGCAGCGGCACACCCACCCGGTCGGCCCACTCCCCCGCCGGATCCACCCGCAGCGACACCAGGGCGGCGGCGGGCAGCACGGCGCAGCGCACCCGGTCGGGCGAGCCCACCGACCACCCGGCCAGCCGCATCCGGCGTTCCCACAGCAGATCAACCGTCACGGCGGGCTCCCGTCGGGTCGTAGAACACCGGCTCGGAGACCGTGGCGCGCACGGTCCGCGCTCCCAGCGGGGCGCACATCGTCTGCCCGATCCGGTCCCGGCCGCCGCGCACCAGGGCCAGCGCGAACGTGCGGCCCAGCGTGGCACTGCGATAGCTGGAGGTGACGTGCCCGAGCATCGGCACCGGCGCCCGCTCCGGGGTGACCGGCACGTCCTCGGCGACCAGCTGTGCACCCTCGGGCAGCAGCTCGTCCGGGTCGACGGGCAGCAGGCCCACCAGCTGGGGACGGTCGGCCCGCGCGGTGTCCGGGCGGGACAGGGACCGGCGGCCCACGAAGTCCTTCCGGCGGGACACCGGCAGCCCCAGGTCGAGCGGGGTGACCGTGCCGTCGGTGTCCTGGCCGACGATCGGGAAGCCCTTCTCCGCGCGCAGCACGTGCATCGCCTCGGTGCCGTACGGGACGGCTCCGAGCCGCAGCACCTCCTCCCACAGCGCCGGGCCGTGCCAGGACGCCACGCTCACCTCGTAGGCAAGCTCGCCGGAGAAGGACACCCGGGCGATGCGCGCGGGGGCGCCGCCGGCCAGGGTGGTGTGCCGCACCCGCAGGAACCCGAACCCGGCGGCCGAGCAGTCCAGATCGGGGGCCAGCGCGGTGAGCACGGCGCGCGAGCCCGGGCCGACCACGGCCACCGTGCTCCACTGCTCGGTGACCGAGGTGAACCGGACGGCCAGCTCCGGCCACTCGGTCTGCGACCACTCCTCGAGCCACTCCAGCACGGCGGCGGCGTTCCCGGTGCTGGTCGTCAGGTGGAAGTGCCGCTCGGCCAGCCGGAGCAGCACGCCGTCGTCGAGCACCATCCCGTCGGCCCGGCACAGCACCCCGTACCGGGCGGTGCCGACGGCCAGCCGCGCGATGTCGCCGGTGTACACCCGGTCCAGGAACTCGGCGACGTCCGGGCCGATCGCGTCGATCCGGCCGAGCGTGGAGACGTCCTGCGCCGCCACCCCGGTGCGGGCCGCGCGGCACTCCCTGGCCACCGCCGCCGCCATGTCCTCAGCCGGCGACGGGTAGCAGCGCGGCCGCCGCCACTGGCCGACGTCCTCGAACACCGCTCCCGCCGCCACGTGCCAGGGCTGCAGCGGTGTCGTGCGCACCGGGTCATGCAGCGCGCCGCGGTGCCGCCCGGCGAGCAGCGCGAACGACACCGGCGCGTACGGCGCGCGGAACGTGGTGGTGCCCAGCTCACCCGGCGAGCGCAGCCCGAGCAGCGTGGCCAGCACCCCGGCGGCGGCCACCCCGGACGTGCGGCCCTGGTCGGAGCCGGTGCCGATTGTGGTGTACCGCTTGACGTGCTCCGGCGAGCGCAGCCCGGCCCCGGTGGCCCGCCGCACGTCGGCGACCGTGGCGTCGCGCTGCAGGTCGACGAACGCCCGCTCCTCCGGGCCGGGCACCAGCCACACCGGCCGGTCCGGGGCGGGCACGCGGACCGGCACGGCGGGCAGGGCGGGGTTGTCGCCGGGCAGGCCCAGCTCGGCGGCGGCCGCCGAACCGGCCCTCGCCCCCTCGGTCAGACACCCGGCCAGGTCGGCGGTTCCGGCCGCCGCGCCGGCCACCCGCACCCCGGGCACTCCGTCGCCCCCGTCGCCCGGGACGAACGCCGCGCGCCGGTCGTCCCACACCGCGCGGCCGCCGGCCTGGCAGTACAGCTGCACCGCCGGGCTCCAGCCCCCGGACACCGCAAGCAGGTCGCAGGCCAGTCCGCCACCGTCGGACAGCGTCACGGCCGCGATCCGGTCCGTGTCCACCGAGCCCCCCGGGACGGCCGAGGGACCGGCCGAGGTGCCGGCCGAGGTGCCGGTCACCAGGGTTCCGGCGCGCAGCTCGATCCGCGCCCCGGCGAGCTCGGCGCGCAGGTCGGCCGGCGGGTCCGGGCGGCTGTCGACCAGCGCGGCCACGTCGGCACCGGCCCTGGCCAGGTCCAGCGCGGCCGGGTAACCGCTGTCGCCGGTGGTGAACACGACCGCGCGGCGGCCGGGCAGCACGGCGTACCGGTTGACGTAGCCGCGCACGGCGCCGGCCAGCATCACCCCCGGCCGGTCGTTGTCGGCGAACACCACCGGCCGCTCGTGCGCCCCGGTGGCCAGCACGATCCGCCGCGCGCGGACCCGCCACAGCCGTTCCCGGGGCTGCCCGGCCGGGGCGTGACCGCCGAGGTGGGCGGTCCGCCGCTCGGCGACCAGCACGCTCGTCCCCTGCACGGCGAACGCGGTCGCCCGGCGCAGCACCCGCACCTCCGGCCGGCCGGCCAGCACGGCCGCCGCGTCGGCCACCCAGGCCAGCGCCCCGGCGAGCGGCCCCGGGCCCGGCTCGGCCAGCAGCCCGCCACCGGGCTCGGGTCCCTCGTCCACCAGCAGCACCCTGGCGCCCCCGGCGGAGGCGGCGAGCGCGGCGGCCAACCCGGCCGGGCCGGCCCCGACGACGAGCACGTCGGGGTGCGCGTACCGGTGGTCGTGCACGGCGGTGTCCGGACCCGGGTCCAGCCGGCCCACACCGGACAGCAGGCTCGCGCGCAGCCCGTCGTACAGCTCCACCGCGGTGGCCGGCAGCATCGGCTCGGCGACCTGGCCGGGCGGGCCGTCCACCCGCAGCAGCGCGTTCGGCTCCGTGGCCCCCGCGGTGAGGATGCCCCTCGGCCGGTGCCGGTACAGCGACGGAGCCACCCGGATCATCCCGGCGGCCAGCATCGCGCTGGCCACCGTGTCGCCCGGGTGCCCGGCGATCCGCACGCCGTCCACCTCCGCGTGCCAGGTGACCGACCGGTCGATCCGGCCGCCGGCGGGCAGCCGGGTCACCGGGTCACCGGCCGGGGCTCGCCGGGCCGGTACACCATGACGATCTCGCTGGTCACCGTGTCGCGCACCGCGTGGAACCAGCGCCGGCAGCCCGCCGCGTGCACCCAGCGCTCGGCGTGCGCGCCCTTCGGGTTGTCCCGGACGAACAGGTACTCCGCCCACGTCCGGTCGTCGGTGGCCGGCGGGTCGGCCGGATGGGCCACGTGCGCCGCGCCGCCGTAGCCGAACTCGATCTCCTCGCGCGGCCCGCACCACGGGCAGCTGATCGACAACATGGGTGCTCCCTCAGTGCGCGACCGCGGCGGCGCCGTGCTCGTCGATCAGCGCGCCGGTCACGAAGCGCTCCAGCCCGAACGGCGCGGCGAGTGCGGTGGGGATTCCGGTGGCCAGCAGGTCGGCGAACACCGAGCCGACACCCGGGGTCGCCTTGAACCCGCCGGTCCCCCAGCCGCAGTTGATGAACAGGTTCTCCACCGGGGTCGGCCCGATGATCGGTGAGGCGTCCGGGGTGATGTCCACGATCCCGGCCCAGCTCCGGATCATGTGCGCCCTGGCGAAGATCGGGAACAGCTCCACCGCGGCCGCCATCTGCTCGCTGATCACGTGGCTGGAGCCGCGCTGGCCGTACCCCGTGTAGGAGTCGACGCCCGCACCCAGCACCAGTTCCCCCTTGTGTGCCTGGCTGAGGTAGACGTGCACGTGGTTGGACATCACCACGGTCGGCTGCACCGGTTCGAGCAGCTCGGACACCAGTGCCTGCAGCGGGTGGCTCTGCAGCGGCAGCCGCAGCCCGAGCAGCCCGGCCAGCACCCCGGAGTGCCCGGCGGCGGCCAGCCCGACGCGGCCGGCACGGATCGGTCCCCTGCTGGTCTCGACGCCGGTGACCCGGCCCGCGCCGTCCCGGAGGAACCCGGTGACCTCGCAGTTCTCCACCAGGTCGACGCCCAGCTCGTCGGCCCGCCGCGCGTAGGCCCACGCCACGTAGTCGTGCTTGGCGATGCCGGCCCGGGGCTGCCAGGTGGCGCCGAGCACCGGGTAGCGCACCTCCGGCGACACGTTGAGCACCGGGCACACCTCGGCCACCTGGCCCGGGTCCAGCCACTCCCCGTCCACCCCGTTGAGCCGGTTGGCGTACACCCGGCGCATGCCGTCCCGGACGTCCTGGAGGGTGTGCGCCAGGTTCAGCACGCCGCGCTGGCTGAACAGCAGCTCGGTGTCCAGCTCGGCGGAGAGCCCCTCCCACAGCCGCAGGGCGTGCTCGTACAGCGCGGTGCTCTGGTCCAGCAGGTAGTTGGACCGGATGATCGTGGTGTTCCTGGCCATGTTCCCGCCGGCCAGCCAGCCCTTCTCCAGCACGGCCACGTCCCGGATCCCGTGCCGCCGGGCGAGGGTGTACGCGGTGGCCAGGCCGTGCCCGCCGCCGCCCACGATCACCATGTCGTAGCCGGGCCTCGGCTCGCGGGTGCGCCACAGGCGGTCCGGCTGCTCGGGCGGCTGCATGCCACTCCTCGACGGTGTCGGTGTGCGCGGGCACTGGGTCGGCGTGTTGCGTACGTCTGATACATCAGACGTCGGCTAGGCTAGGAGCCATGAGTCCGGGAGTCAACGGGTCCACCGAGGGCCGCCCGCCGCTGCTGTCCGAGCGCGCCTACACCGCGCTGCGGGACCGGATCGTCACCCTCGACCTCCGTCCCGGCTCGCCGATCAACGAGGAGCGGCTGTCCGCCGAGCTGGGCGTCGGCCGCACCCCGCTACGGGACGCGATCAAGCGCCTGGAGGCGGAGAACCTGGTGCTGATCTACCCGCGCCAGGGCACGTTCGTGGCCGAGGTCAACATCAGCGACCACGCGCTGATCGCCGACGTGCGCCGGCAGCTGGAGGGACACGCGGCGGGGCGGGCCGCCGAGCGACTGGCCGGCGCCGACCGCTCGATGCTGGCGGAGCTGACCGGCCGGGTGCGGGACCGGGTGGACGGGGCCGCCGAGCACCCCGCCGGACACCACCCCGCCGGCGATCGCGAGGCCAGCATGCGGCTGGACACCGAGATCCACCGCGCGGTGTACCGCTGCGCCCGCAACCGGTACCTGGCCGAGACCCTCGACCACTACTACAACCTGTCGCTGCGCATCTGGTACCTGTTCCTGGACCGGCTGCCCGAGGTCGATCACGCCGCCCACCACCTGCCGATGCTCGAGGCGATCCTGGACGGGCACGCCGACACAGCGCGCGAGCTCGCGGTGACCCACGTCGACGCGTTCGAGCGCTCGGTGCGCGCCGCCCTCTAGAGCCACTCTCCGGCCGCCCTCCCGGTCGGGCCGGGCCGGCCCCCACTCGGCCCCTTGACACGGCGGACCGGCGCGGACCACGCTCGTTGCGCCCTACGAACTATGTTGCGCAATACGCACCGGAGGCGGTCATGGTCGGACCCCGGGTCGTCATCATCGGTGCCGGCGTGGTGGGGGCCGCGCTGGCCGACGAGCTCGCGGGGCTGGGCTGGGACACCGTCACCGTGGTCGACCAGGGGGCGCTGCCCGAGCCGGGCGGGTCGAGCTCGCACGCGCCGGGGCTGGTGTTCCAGGCCAACGCCTCCCGCACGATGACCCGGCTGGCCGCGTACACGGTGGCCAAGCTCGGCGCGCTGGACGACGCGGGCGAACCGTGCTTCCTGCCGGTCGGCGGGCTGGAGGTGGCCACCGGCCCGGAGCGGCTGGCCGAGCTGCACCGCAGGGCGGGCTGGCTGGCCTCGGCCGGGGTGGCCGGCGAGGTGGTCGGGCCGGAGCGCTGCCTCGAGCTGGTGCCGATGCTGGACCGCCACCGCGTGCTCGGCGGGCTGCAGGTGCCCGGCGACGGCGTGGCCAAGGCCGTGCGGGCGGTGTCCGCGCAGCTGCGCAGGGCCGCCGCGCGCGGGGTGCGGCTGCTGGACCGCACCGAGGTGCTGGGCGTGCAGACCCGCGACGGGCGGGTCACCGGGGTGCGCACCGACGCCGGTGAGCTGCCCGCCGACATCGTGGTGTGCTGCGCCGGGATCTGGGGGCCGACGGTCGCCGGGATGGTCGGCATGGCGCTGCCGCTGACCCCGCTGGCCCACCAGCTCGCCTGGACCGGGCCGGTGCCCGCGCTGGCCGGGCAGGTCGAGGAGGCGGTGCGCCCGATCCTGCGCCACCAGGACGCCGACCTGTACTACCGCGAGCGCTACGACAGCCTGGTCATCGGCTCCTACGGGCACCGCCCGATGCCGGTGGACGCGCGCGACATCCCGAGCGTGGCCGAGGCGGTGGCGACGACCGGGATGCCGTCGGTGCAGCGGTTCACCGAGCCCGACTTCGCCGACGCCTGGCGGGCCACCACCGAGCTGCTGCCGGCCACCCTGGACACCAAGATCGAGGACGGCATCAACGGGCTGTTCTCGTTCACCCCCGACGACCTGCCGCTGCTCGGCGAGTCCGACCGGGTGGCCGGGTTCTGGGTGGCCGAGGCGGTGTGGGTGACGCACTCCGCCGGGGTGGGCCGCGCGATGGCCGAGTGGCTGGTGCACGGCCGCTGCACCTCGTTCGACCTGACCGGGTGTGACGTGAACCGGTTCCACCCGCACCAGCGGGCGCCCGAGTTCGTGCGGGTGCGCGGCTGCCGCAACTTCGCCGAGATCTACGACATCAAGCACCCGCTGGAGCCGTCCGCCGAGCTCCGGTCACTGCGCACGAGCCCGTTCCACGACCGGCAGGTCGCCCTCGGCGGGCACTTCCTGGAGGCCGGCGGGTGGGAGCGGCCGCAGTGGTACGAGGCGAACGCGGCCCTGGTCGACCCCGCGATCCCGGGCCGGCAGGGCTGGGCCGCCCGGCACTGGTCACCCGTCGTCGGGGCCGAGGCCCGGCACACCCGCACCGCCGTCGCGCTCTACGACATGACCTCGCTGACCCGGCTGGAGGTCTCCGGCCCCGGCGCGGCCGCGTTCCTGGAGCGGATGTGTACCGGCCGGGTCGACCGACCGGTCGGCTCGGTGACCTACACGCTGTTGCTGGACGACGGGGGTGGCATCCGCTCGGACGTCACGGTGGCCCGGCTGGACGAGGAGCTGTTCCAGGTCGGCGCGAACGGCCCGCTGGACGCCGACCGGCTGCGCCGGCACCTGCCGCCGGACCGCTCGGTATCGGTGCGCGACGTCACGGCCGGCACCTGCGGCGTGGGCCTGTGGGGGCCGGGGGCGCGGGACGTGCTCGCGCCGCTCACCCCGGCCGACGTGTCGGCCACCGGCCTGCGCTACTTCCGGGGCACCCGCACCCACGTGGGCTGCGTGCCGGTCACGGCGCTCCGGTTGTCCTACGTCGGCGAGCTGGGCTGGGAGCTCTACACCACCGCCGACCTGGGCCGGGCGCTGTGGGACACGCTGTGGGCGGCCGGCGCGGAGCACGGGCTGATCGCCGCCGGCCGGGGGGCGTTCGACAGCCTGCGGCTGGAGAAGGGCTACCGGGCGTTCGGCACCGACATGACCGCCGAGCACGACCCGTGGGAGGCGGGCCTGGGGTTCGCCGTGGCGCCGGCCAAGGCCGACTTCGTGGGCCGGGCCGCCGTGCTGGCCCGGCGCCGGCGGGTCCGGCGCCGGCTGGCCTGCCTGACGCTGGACTCCCCCGGCGCGACCGTGCTGGGCGGCGAGCCGGTGTTCGCCGGGCCGGACTGCGTGGGCCACGTGACGAGCGCCGGGTACGGCTACACCGTCGGCGCCGGCATCGCGTACGCCTGGTTGCCGGCCGGGCTGGCCGTGCCGGGAACGCCGGTGCGGATCGGCTGGTTCGACACCCGGCTGCCGGCGACGGTGGCGACCGAGCCGCTGGTGGACCCGGGGATGACCCGGCTGCGCGGCTGAGGTGGTCCGTCGGCGGCCGGTCGGTGTGGTGTCGACCGGCCGCCCTCGGTCAGCCGGAACGTTCCGCCGCGAGCAGCTCGCGGGCCTCCTCGTCGGTGGACACCGCGGGCTGCGAGCCGGCCAGCGCCTTGCCCGCGCTCTCGGTCAGGAGGTACGTGCAGACCAGCCCGACCGCGCCGGCCGCGATCAGGTAGTAGCCCGGCCAGTTCAGGTCGCCGGTGGAGAGCACCAGCGCGCCGACCACCGTCGCGGTGGTACCGCCGAACGCGGAGACGAAGAGGTTGAACGTGATCGACAGGCCGCTGTAGCGGATGGCCGTGGGGAACATCGCCGGCAGCGTGGACGGGGCCGTCGAGGAGAAGCACACCAGCATCAGGCCCATCACCAGCAGCCCGAGGAACGTGGTGAACAGCCCGCCGACCCGCAGCAGCAGCACCGACGGCAGCCCCAGCAGCACCAGGGCACCACCCCCGATCAGCAGTACCGGGCGCCGGCCGATCCGGTCGCTCAGCCGGCCGAGGAAGGTGATGACCACCATCAGGATCAGCAGCACCGCGATCTGCAGGATGTCCGAGAGACCCTCGCTGAGCCCGGGCTCGCGCCGGGAGGGCAGCGTCTCGGTCAGGTAGGTCGGGATGTAGCTGGTGAGCAGGTAGTTGGTCACGTTCCAGGCCACGATGACGCCGCCGGCCAGCAGCATCGTGCGCCAGTGCTCCACGAAGATGCCCTTCAGGGCGTCCTTCGTGCTGGTGCCCTCATGCTGGTCGGACTCCTCCAGCAGCGCGGTGAACGCCGGGGTCTCCTCCAGCCGCATCCGCAGGTACAGCCCCGCGATGCCCAGCGGCAGGGCGAGCAGGAACGGCAGCCGCCAGCCCCAGCTGGTCATCTGCTCGGTGGTGAGCGTGGCCTGCATGACCGAGGTCAGGCTGGCGCCCAGCGCGTACCCGGTGAGCGTCCCGAACTCCAGCCAGCTGCCCAGGAAGCCGCGCCGCTTGTCGGGCGAGTACTCGGCGATGAAGGTCATCGCGCCGCCGTACTCGCCGCCGGTGGACAGCCCCTGCACCACCCGCACCAGGATCACCAGGATCGGCGCGATCACCCCGGCGGTGGCGTAGCTGGGCAGCAGGCCGAGGACCGTGGTGCCCGCCGCCATCATGATCACGGTGATGGACAGCACCTTGGTGCGGCCGATCCGGTCACCGAGCGGGCCGAAGATGAACCCGCCCAGCGGGCGCACCAGGAAGGACACCGCGAACACCGCGAAGGCGTAGACGATCGCCACCGACTTGGGGAGCCCGGCGAAGAACACCGTGGTGATCGTCGGGACGAGGTAGGCGTAGACGCCGAAGTCGTACCACTCGGTCACGTTGCCGATGGCCGCCGCCGCGACCGCCCGCCGCATCGTCTTGTCGTCGGTGACAGTGATCTGGGACAGCTCAGTAGGGTGCTTCGGCGTGTCGTCCACGCGACCTCCCTGCGTCTCGACGGTGGCGGAACGTTAACTCCGGCCCCATCCCGTCGCCGGACGGAGCGCGCCGGGCCCGCCGACCCGAGGTCTCTCAGCGAGCCGCGGCGGGGGTGATCCGGGCCGTCCGGGGATGCGTCGTGGCTGCTCCGGGCGGTGCGTTCGCCTCAGGTGTCACATCGATCACTCCACCGTTGCGGTTCAATACCCGGCCGATCCTGAGGAAACGCTGAGACCGCCCGGTCGTCGCGCGCCGCCGCCGGGGCAGGCTGGCCGGGTGCTCGCCCTGCTCGCCGCGCCCGGCCCGGCCCCGCTGACCCTGGCCGGAGCGGTGACCACCGGACGGTTCACCCCGGGCACGGCGGCCGCGCTCGGGCTCGGCGGGACGTACCTGGTCGGGGTCCGCGCGGTGCGCCGCCGGGGACAGCCCTGGCCGGCCGCGCGGACGTGGACGTTCGTCGCCGGCGGCGTGGGCTCGCTGCTGCTGGTGACCTCCAGCGCGCTGGGTGTGTACGCCGGGACGCTGTTCTGGGTGCTCGCGGTCCGCAACGTGACGCTGCTGATGATCACCCCGATGTGCTGCGCGGCGGGTGCCCCGCTGAGCCTGCTGCGGGAGCTGCTGCCCGCGCGGGCGCGCTCCCCGCTCGGGCGGGCGCTGCGCTCCCGGGCGGCCCGGACGCTGACGTTCCCGCTGGTGGTCACGGCGGTGTTCCTGGCCCCGCTCCCGCTGCTCTACCTCACCCCGCTGTACCCGGCCGGCCTGGACCACCCCTGGGTCGGCACGCTGACCGGGTTGGGGCTGCTCGCGGCCGGCTGGGTGTACTTCTGGACCCGGTTCCGGGTGGACCCCACGCCGCGCGCGGACCCCTACCTGGTCAGCATGGGTATCAGCGCCGCCGAGGTGGTGCTCGACGGCGCGCTCGGGCTCGCCGTGTGGCTCGGGCCACTGCTCGCGCCGCACCACTACCTCGCGCTGGGACGCACCTGGGGCCCCGACCCGAGGACCGACCAGATCATCGGGGCGGGCGTGCTGTGGATCGGCGGGGACCTCGCCGGGCTGCCGTTCCTGGCCGTGCTGCTGCGCAGGCTCACCCGCGAGGACGCCCGGCACGCCGCCGAGATCGACGCCGAGCTGGACCGGCGGGAGGCCGCGTCCGTGTCGGCCGGCGGCCCGGCCGCGGACGCCGGCCCCGGCGGTTCCGGCGACCGGGCCGGACCCGGCGGTAGGCACGGCGAGGGGCACGGCGAGGGGCACGGCGAGGGACACGGCGAGCGCGAACCGGTCGCGCCCCGGCTGTGGTGGGAGGACCACCCGGAGCTGGCCGAGCGCTTCCGGCGCCGGTGAGCCGACGCGGATTGGTCGGCGGACGTGCGATGTTGGACCGTGGGGACGACGACCGCCGAGGAGGCCTGGTGACCCGGACCGACCATCCCTACCCGGGCGCCGCCCCGGACACGGCCGACGCCGGGGCCGCCGGGGGGCGCGCCACCGCCGGCCGGGACGCCACGCTCACCGCCATCCACCGCTACCCGGTCAAGTCCTGCCGGGGGCACGCGGTGTCCGAGGCGTGCGTCCGCCCGTGGGGCCTGGACGGCGACCGCCGGTGGGCGCTGATCGACGCCGACGGCGTGGCGGTCACCGCACGGACCGTGCCCGGCCTGGTGCTGGTGCGCCCCGAGATCGTGCCCGGCGGGCTGGTGCTGCACGCCGACGGTGCCCCGACGCTGGCCGTGGCCGAGCCGGGACCCGGCGTCCGGCGGCCGGTGCGGGTGCACGCCGCGACGGTGCCGGCGCTCCCGGCCGCCGAGGAGGCGGACGCCTGGTTCAGCCGGGTGCTGGGCGTCCCGCTGCGGCTGGTGTTCCTGGACGACCCGATGGCCCGCCGGCCCCCGGAGGACTACAGCCGGCCGGACGACAGGGTGTCGCTGGCCGACGGATTCGCCCTGCTGCTGACCACGCGGGAGTCGCTGGACGCGCTGAACGACCTGGTGGTGGCCGACCGGCCGGAGCCGGAGCAGGCCGGGTGGCCGCTGCCGATGGCCCGGTTCCGGCCCAACGTGGTGGTCTCCGGGCAGCCCGCGTGGGTGGAGGACAGCTGGCGGCGGGTCCGGATCGGCGGCGCCACCTTCCGGATGGTGAAGTCCTGCGCGCGCTGCGTGCTGACCACGGTGCACCCGGACACGGCGATCAAGGGCAAGGAGCCGCTGCGCACCCTGGCCCGGCACCGGCGCTGGGGTGACGGGCTGTGGTTCGGGGTCAACCTCACGCCGGACACCCCGGGTGCGGTGATCCGGCTGGGCGACCCGGTCGAGGTGCTGGAGCGGGTGGAGTCCCTGGAGCCGCTGCGATGACCGCGCAGGTCCCGCTCCCGGCCTCGGGGCCGGCGGCCGAGCCGACACCCGGCGTCGAGGAGCGCCGGCTGCGCCGGCACCTCGGGCTGGGCAGCCTCACCGCGACCGGGTTCTCCAACATCGTCGGCTCCGGCTGGCTGTTCGCCGCGATGAACGCCCCCAGACGGCCGGCCCGGCCTCGCTGCTGACCTGGCTGGTGGCCGGGCTGCTGTGCGCCCTGGTGGCGCTGGGATCACCTGGGCGGGCGTGCTCGTCGCCGCCGGCCTGTGTGTGGCGCTCACCGCGCTGAACTGGTTCGGGGTGCGGCTGTTCGGCCGGGTGAACAACCTGGTCACAGTGTTCAAGATCGCCGTTCCGGTGGTCACGGTGGTCGCGCTGATCGCGTCCGGGTTCCAGCCCGGCCGGCTGACCGACCACGGCGGCTTCGCTCCGTACGGCTACGGGGCGGTGCTGACCGCACTGGCCGCCGGCGGGGTGGTCTACTCGGTGAACGGCTTCCAGGCGCCCATCGACTTCTCCGGGGAGGCCCGTGACCCGCGCCGCACCGTGCCGCTGGCTGTGCTGGCCGGTATCGGGCTGGCGGTGCCGCTCTACCTGGCGCTGCAGGTGGCCTACCTGTTCAGCGTGCCGGCGGCGCAGCTGGCCGGGGGCTGGAGCGGGGTGAACTTCGACTCGCCGTTCGGCCAGCTCGCGCTGCTGCTCAACCCGCACTGGCTGGCCGCGGTGCTGTACGCGGACGCGGTGGTCTCCCCCGGCGGCTCGGCCTACGTCGGCGTGGCGCTGGACGCCCGGCACACCTACGCGCTGGCCAAGAACCGCCTGCTGCCCCGGTCGGTCATGCACGTGGACCCCCGCTCGGGCATCCCGCGCCGCGCGCTGGCGCTGAACCTCGGGGTCATCGTGGTGTTCCTGCTCCCGTTCGGCGGCTGGACGGACATCGTGGCGGTGATGGGCGACCTGTACCTGCTGCTGTACGCCTCCGCCGCCGTCGCGGCCGGGGGGTTCCTGGTGGCCGCCCCGGACCGGCTGTCCGGCTGGGTCCCCGGGCTGCGCTGGATCGCCCCGGCGAGCTTCGTGGTGGCCACCGAGTTCGTCTACTGGTCGGGCTGGACGCAAATGCGCATCGCGCTGCCGCTGACCCTGCTCGGGCTGCCCCTGTACCTGCTGCTGCACCGGGGCGAACGGGCGGCCGGGCGGTAGCGGAGCGAGCTGCGCGCCGGCGCCTGGGTGATCGGCTACCTGGCCGGGCTGGTGCTGCTGTCCTGGCTGGGCTCCTTCGGCGGCTCCGGTGCGGTGCCCGCGCCGTGGGACACGCTGCTGGCCGCCGTGTTCGCGCTGGCGGTGTACGCGGTCGCGGTGCGGGTGGGCCGGGCGCGACCGGCCGCGCACCACACTGATGAGTCCCATCGCCCCATCGGGTGAGCATCACGTCCGGCACACACGCCCCAGGCTTACCCTGCGCCCGTGTGTGCTGTGGATCAGGTGACCCGTCCGGGCGTCGAGCCGGCGCGGGCCGGACACGGGGAGCGACCGGGGTCGGTGCATCGTGAACGCTGACGGGGCGCGGTCCACCGGGACACTGACCGAGGCCCCGGCCTGGCCGCCGGAGCCCGAGGAGCTGGCCCGGCTGGCGGGCCTGGTCCGGGCGAGCTTCGCCGAGATCGCCCCCCGGCTGGACGCGGTGATCTCCCGGTTCTACGCGGTGCTGTGCACCTCGGCGCCCGGTGTGCGGGAGATGTTCCCGATCAACATGGAGTCGCAGCGCGACCGGTTCGCCCGAGTGTTGATCTACCTGGTCGGCGCCCTGGAACGGCCCCGCGAGCTGACCGAGTTCCTCAGCCAGCTCGGCAGGGACCACCGCAAGTTCGACGTCACCGAGGAGCAGTTCCCGCTGTTCGGCCAGGCGCTGCTGTCCGCGCTGGCCGGTGCGGCCGGTGACGGGTGGACACCGGAGGTGGCCGACGCGTGGAGCCGGGTGTACACCTACGCCGCCGACACCATGATCGCCGCCGCGCGCGCCGACACGGGACCGGCGGCCTGGCACGGCGAGGTCGTCGAGCACGAGCGGCTGGACAGCGACGTGGCGCTGGTGCGGGTCCGCACCGACCCGTCGCTGCGGTGCCGGCCCGGCCAGTACCTGTCGGTGGAGGTGCCGCAGCGGCCCAGGACGTGGCGCAGCTACACCCCGACGGCGGCCGAGCAGCCGGACGGCGTGCTGGAGCTGATGGTCAAGGCGGTCGGCTACGCCGGGGTGAGCCGCGCGATCGTGTCCGCCACCCGGCCCGGTGACGTGTGGCGCCTGGGACCGCCGCTGGGCAGGCTGCCCGGCCGCATCGACCCGGCCCGGAACCTGGTGATGATCGGCGGCGGCACCGGCGTCACCCCGGTCCAGGCGCTGCTGCGCGGCATGGAGACCACGGCGGAGCACACCGGGGTCACGCCGGCCGGAGTGACCGTCTACTACGGCGCGCGGCGGTGGGAGGAGCTGCACGCGCTGGACGCGCTGCGCATTGCGTCCTTCCGCAACCGGTGGCTGGACGTGCTGCCGGTGGTGCGCGAGCAGCCCGACGAGGCCGGCCCGGAGGTCGGCACGCTCGCCGACGTCGTGGTCCGGCACGGCCGGACCGAGGGCGCCGACGTGGTGGTCAGCGGGTCCCCCGCGATGATCCGGGCCACGGTCCGGGCGCTGCTCTCGGTCGGGGTCGGCCTGGGCCGCATCCACTACGACCCGTTCGTCGACGACTGAGAGACTCTCCGCCGGGGCGTCTCAGGCTGGGCCACCGCGGGCGAGCCCGTCACCAGCGCGGACCCCGCCCGCTGAGAACGGTGCTGGTAACGGCGCCCCGTCGAGTCGCCATCGGGGCACGGGCTCGTTCTAACCTGTGTGTTCCTTATGAGTCCGGGTTCTTCAGTGGCGGCCCGGTCGCGCGGCCCGGCGGACGACCCGCCCCGGCCGACCCGGCCCGCCCGACGTGGTCGCTGGCACGAGCTCGCCG
>DASXJJ010000091.1:0-11633 GCA_036497465.1 Pseudonocardia sp.
AACATGGTGATCCAGTCGCTGGTGCAGCCCCGGTTCGTGGGTGACTCGGTCGGCCTGTCGGCGACCGTGACCTTCGTCGCGCTGATCTTCTGGGCCTGGG
Source organism: Pseudonocardia sp. (assembly GCA_036497465.1). Classification (GTDB taxonomy): domain Bacteria; phylum Actinomycetota; class Actinomycetes; order Mycobacteriales; family Pseudonocardiaceae; genus Pseudonocardia. The sequence continues at coordinate 101 of DASXJJ010000091.1, forward strand.
TGCTCGGCGGTCTCGGGGCGCTGCTGGCGATCCCGATGACGCTGCTGGTCAAGGCGCTGCTGGTGGACACCGATCCGAGGGCCTCCTGGGTCGACGCCCTCATCCGGTCGCCCGACCGGAGCAAGAAGCCGGTCGGCGACCCGCCCGAGGCCGGGGCTGCCGAGCCGGCGGCTGCCGAGCCGGGGGCTGCCGAACCGGCGGCTGCCGGGTCGGGAGCGGCCGGCGGGGCCGAGGCCGGGTCGTCGGTCACCACCGTCCCCCGGCAGGCCACCGAGGCGTTGCCCCCCGCCATGGACCGCAGCGAGCTGTGACACCCGCCGGGGCGGGCACCGGCCGCGGGCGCCGGAGTCGCACCCGGGGCGGTCGTCCGGATCCGGGGGTCAGCCCGCCGCGGTGTGCAGGTCGACGATGCCCTTCACCACCAGGTAGGTGCCGAGGAGCAGGCAGGCCGCGACCACGATCAGCTGCTTGTGCCGACGGGCGTAGTCGGAGCCCCGCTCCAGCAGGTCGCGCGACACGGTCGGCCGGTACACCGACAGCACCAGGGCCACGATCGGGAGGCTGAACCACAGCGCGTTGTAGACCACCACCTGCAGGACGCTGTTCGTCGGTCCGGTGGCGCTGCCGACGATGGCGTTGAGCGCGGCGAGGTAGACGATGCCCGGCAGGTGGGTGACGACGCCGGTCAGCGCGGCGACCGGCGGGGTGAGGTGGTGCAACCTGCGCTGCAGCCAGCTCTCGTCGACGCGCGACGGCCTGCGGCGCAGCCGTCCGCTCCAGGCACCGGCGCCGTACCCCAGCGCGGCGGCGCCGAGCACGATGTCGAGCACCGCGCGACCGACGGTCGTCGCGGCGGCGGTCGTGCGGCCCTGGAAGGCCAGGACGATGACCACCCCGATGGCCAGGCTGAACACCAGGCCGGTGGCGAGGTAGGCGACCAGCAGCCGCCGAGGGCGGTGGGCGGAGAGCATCGCGTACACGGCCGCCGCACTGGTCGGACGGATCACCGTGGACAGGCCGAGGACGAGCGCCTCAAGACTCACCGCGCGGATCCGGTGCCGTGCCCGGGCCTGCCGCCGTACCCGACCTCCTCGCGGAGCCCGCCCCCACTGGCCATGGTCAGAGGATCGACGCCGGGCTCGCGGGCGACGTCATCCTCGGGGGATGGTTCGGCTGGCGTCGCCACCCGGTTCCGGGTGCGGCCGGGGCGCCGGCGTAGCTCACCCGAGGGAGGCGATGCCGCCGGGTGGCCGGGCTGCGACGGTTCCCGGGGTCGGTCACGGCAGCACGTCGTTGCCCGGCCCCGCGCGGGGAAGGCTGATGTCGTTATGCGGGTCGAGTTCCGGGTCGAGGGCACCCTGTCCGAGGCGGACCGCGCCGACCTGGCCGACCTGCGGATCAGCGAGACACCGCCGCAGACCGTCCTGTCCGGAGAGGCGCTCGACGAGTGCCACGTGCAGGGCATCATCGCCCAGCTCCAACTCCTCGGGATCACTGTGGTGTCCATGCACCGGGTCCCCGACTGACCAGTGTTGACAGCCCACGACGGCGTCCGAGGAGGACCATCCCATGGCGGATACCCGAGCGCCATCGCCATCGACACCGGGGCACGGCCCCCGGCACGCCGCCGACACGGCGCCCGACACGGCGGACACGGCGCCCGGTGCCGCGGCCGATCCCGCGCCCGATCCGGCCGCTCGGCTGCGGTCGCCGGCGTACCTGCGGCTGCTGCTGCTCGCGGCGGTCCTCGGTGTCCCGGTCTCGGCCGCCGCCTACTACTTCCTGCAGCTGGTCGCCGTGCTGCAGCGCTGGGTGTTCGCCGACCTCCCGCGCCTGCTGGGGTTCGCCGGGACGCCGGTGTGGTGGCCGCTGCCCGTGCTCGCGGTCGCCGGGGTCCTCGTCGCGCTGACCATCTCCCGGTTGCCGGGCACGGGCGGCCACGAGCCCGCGGACGGGTTCGCCCCCGGAGGTGCCCCGCGGGTCGCCGAGCTGCCTGGCGTACTGCTCGCCGCGGTCACCAGCCTGGCACTCGGCGTGGTGCTCGGTCCGGAGGGTCCGCTGATCGCCCTGGGCGCCGGTCTCGGGGTCTGCGCGGTGCGGCTGTCCCGCCGTGACGTGCCCGACGAGGCCGCCGCGGTGGTGGCCGCATCGGGCAGCTTCGCCGCGATCAGCGCGCTGTTGGGCTCGCCGATCCTCGGCGCGTTCCTGCTGATGGAGGCCTCCGGGCTCGGCGGGGCGATCCTGGGGCTGGTGCTGGTCCCCGGCCTGCTGGCGGCCGGTGTGGGCACGCTGGTCTTCGTCGGGCTGGACTCCCTCACCGGATTCGGCGCGGTCTCGCTGGCGTTGCCCGGCCTGCCCCCGTTCGGCCACCCCGACGTCGCGCAGTTCGGCTACGCGCTGCTCATCGGGCTGCTCGCCGCGGTGCTGGGTACCGGTGTGCGCCGGCTCGCGCTGCTGGTCCGGCCGCACGTCGCGGGGCACCGTCTGCTGGTGACCCCGGTGGTCGGCCTCGTGGTCGGCGGCCTCGCCGTCCTCTACGCCATGACGACGGGTCACCCCGGGTCGGAGGTGCTCTTCTCCGGGCAGTCCGCGATGGGGCCGCTGCTGAGCAACAGCGGTGGCTACTCGGTCGGCGTGCTGCTGGTCCTGGTGCTGTGCAAGAGCCTGGGCTACGGCCTGTCGCTGAGCGCCTTCCGCGGCGGCCCGGTGTTCCCGTCCATGTTCATCGGGGCGGCGGGCGGGCTGGCGCTCTCGCACCTGCCGGGCCTGCCGCTGGTCGCGGGCGTGGCGATGGGGATCGGCGCGATGTGCGTGGTCATGCTCCGGCTGCCGATGACGTCGGTCCTGCTGGCCACCCTGCTGCTGTTCTCCGACGGCCTGGCGGTGATGCCGCTGGTGATCGTGGCCGTCGTGACGGCCCACGTGGCGGCGGCCTGGCTCGCACCGGTCTTCGCGGTCAGCCGACGATGAGGTAGACGCCGTACCCGACGATGAGTGCGGTGGCGAGAAGGCAGAGCACGGCGGTCGCGATGCCCGCGCGGGTGGCGGCCGGGGTGGCGCGCTCCGGGTCGCCGGTGCGGCGCGCGGAGCCGGGCGAGAGGCCGACGAACGCGTAGCTGACGAGCAGGACCACCGTCAGGGCGGCCGCGGCGGAGACCACCGTGACGTCCAGCAGCGTGCTCCAGTCGATGTGCACGGGCGCTCCCCCCCGGGTCAGACCGCGGTGCCGACGGCCGGTTGCGGCGGTACGTCGGTCACGTTGTCCGCGGTGACCGCGTTGTGCCGGGACGCGGCGTAGATACCCGCCGCGAGCGCCGCACCGCCCACCGCGACCACGACGACCCCGGCGGTGCCGGTGGAGGCCAGCCAGGACGCCGCCGCGCCGACGACCGCGGCCGAGGGCAGGGTGACCGTCCAGGCCAGCGCTATGCCGCCGGCCACGCCCCAGTTCACCGCCGCGAGCCGCCGCCCCGCCGCCGCCCCGAAGATCGAGCCGGTGCACACCTGGGTGGTGGACAACGGGAGCCCGAGGTGGGTGGAGGTCAGGATCACCGCGGTGCTGGTCGTCTCCGCGGTGAAACCCTGGGTCGGGTGGATGTCGGCGATCCGGGACCCGAGTGTGCGGATGATCCGCCAGCCGCCCATGTAGGTCCCGAGGGCGATGGACAGCCCGGCGGACGCGACGACCCAGAACGGCGGTGCGGAGCCCGGGACCACCAGGCCCGCGGTGATCAGGGTGAGCGTGATCACGCCCATCGTCTTCTGCGCGTCGTTCGTGCCGTGCGCCAGCGCGACCATCGACGCGGACACCGTCTGGGCGAGCTTGAAGCCCCGGGCGACGGTGCGGGCGTCGGCGCGGGTAGTGACCCGGATGGCCAGGTAGGTCACGGCCGTGGCGATCAGGGCGGCGACCACCGGCGACAGCACCGCGGGCAGGATGACCTTGTTCAGCACCGTGCTGAAGTGGATGGCCGCCGACCCCCCGGCGACCCAGGTCGCGCCGATCAGCCCGCCGAAGAGCGCGTGCGAGGAGCTCGAGGGCAGCCCGAGCAACCAGGTCAACAGGTTCCACAGGATCGCCCCGACCAGCCCGGCGAAGATCACCACCGGGTTGATGAGCGACTCGTCGACCAGCCCGCCCGAGATCGTCTTCGCGACCTGGACGGACAGGAACGCGCCGATCAGGTTGAGGACTCCGGCTATGGCGACGGCTGTCCGGGGGCGCAGTGCCCCGGTGGCGATCGAGGTCGCCATCGCGTTGGCCGTGTCGTGGAAGCCGTTGGTGAAATCGAAGATCAACGCGGTCAGCACGACCACCACGACGATCACGGATACGTCCATGTGCCGGGCCTTCCACTGGGCCGACTAGCGGTTACACCGGGAGCGGGTTCTCGTGCTCGGTGGCGGGCGGGTCGTCGGCGGGGAGCGGGACCAGGCCTGCCTCGACCCACTCCATCGCGAGCAGGAACGAACCGGCCAGGAGCGGGATGAGGGCCGCGAACGCGACCATGGGTACCTCCTGACGTGGACCCGGTGGACCCGCGGGGCGGGCCGGATCATCCCGCCCCGCCGGGACGACCCGGCCCGGCGGGAGCGAGGATGACCAGACCACGTCGAGCACGGTGCGCGCACCCGGTCCGCACCGGCGATCTCTCCCCCGGTGTCACTCGGCCTCGGCGAACGCCTCCCGCAGCTGCTGCTCCTGCGCCGTGGACAGGTTGGTCGACAGCAGCGTGGCCCCGCTGTCCTTGAAGTTGTCCAGCACCCGGTCGACCACGACGTTCGAGGTCATCACGAACAGCGCCGAGGTCCCCGGCGTGACGTGGTCGCGGACCTTCTTGATGAAGTCGTCGTCGATCCCCACGTCCGCCAGCGACCCGCTCAGCGCGCCCATCGCGGCACCCACCGCCAGCCCGAGGAGCGGCACGAAGAAGATCAGCCCGAACAGCAGCCCCCAGAAGCTACCGCCCAGCGCGCCCGCGCCCGTCAGGCTGTGCAGCTGCTCGGTCTTCGGCTTCTTGCGGCCCTCCGGCCAGGAGACGCACGCGGCGTCGTTGACCTGGATCAGCTCCTCCTTCTGCAAGCGTTGCAACAGGGTGAGCGCGTTGTCCGCCCCGCCCGCCGTGTCGAACTTCCACACCGTCAAGGTGCCCATGTCCAGCCTCCTGGAGATCCTCAGCCGACGACTGGGCCGGCCGGGTCGCTCCGGCCCGGCGACCGCCGGGACGAGCGCGTCATCCCTGGCCGCCCGATCACTACCCTGCGGACCTTCACCCCGTCGGACATCACCCCCGGCGGGCGAGGTCGCCGGTCGGTACGCCCGGCGGCCGGGTGGTGTCGCCCGGCGTGGCGGGACGTCACGGCCGGCGGCTGAGCAACCGGCCGCCGAGCAGCCCGGCCACCGCTCCCGCGCCGAGCAGGCCGGCGGTGGTGCCCGCCCCCGGACCCGCGTGCACGGTCACCTCCGGGCGGATCACCGCGGGTGGCGGGGGCTGGGGCGGGAGCTCGACCCGGTTCTCCCGTGCGGTGGCCGCCCAGGCGGTGAGGTAGAGCACGAACCTGGACACGGTGAAGACGAAGATCAGCAGACCGAGGATCGGGCCGAACGCGGCACCCGCCGGCGTCTCGGTCACCGCACCGAGGTAAATCACCATCACCCGCTTGATGATCTCCAGGCCGATCGCGGCGGCCAGCGCGGCCCTGGCCGCGCTGCGCCAGGTCACCGGCTCGCGGGGGAGCCGGGCGAATACCCACAGGAACACCAGCCAGCCGGACAGCAGACCGAGCAGGATGCCGAGCAGCTGGAGTACCCAGTGCGCCCAGCCGTACCCGGCCAGGCCGAGCAGGGCGAGGATCTGCCCGGCGAACCCGCTGACCGCGGCCGTCAGGCCGAAGGAGACGACCAGGGCCAGCCCGAGCCCGACCAGCGAGGCCAGGTCGACCAGCACGCGGCGCAGGAAGGTCGGCTGTTCGTGACGCTGCCCCCACTGCTCGGACAGCGCGTCGCGCAGGTTGGTCATCCAGCCCAGCCCCGAGTACAGCGCGACGAGCAGGCCGACGATCCCGACCGTGGTGGCGGAGTGGATGGCCTGGTCGATCACCGGGTTCAGGATCTGGTCCAGCCCGGCCGGCAGCGATCTGGCGATGTCGGCCTGCAGCTGGGCGAGGAGCTCCGGCTGGGTGAGCAGGACCAGGGCGACCGCCGCGAACGCGACCATCAGCAGCGGCACCAGCGCCAGGATGCTGAAGTAGGTGATCGCCGCCGCGTAGTGGTCGCCGTGCCGCTCGGTGTAGCGCTCCTCCGCGCGCACCAGATGGTCCAGCCAGGGATGGCGTTCGCGCAGCTGGGCGAGCTTGGACGGCTTGCTCGGGTCGTCGGTCACGCCGGTCCTCCACGGTGGTCGCGGGCACTGTGGGCCGGGTGGCCCTGCCCGGGTGCTAGTCGGCCGGGACGGCCTCGATCGGCTGCCGCTGCCGCGCGGGTATCCGCCGGGCGGCGAACAGGCCCAGGAGGGCGATCACCACGAGCACGGCGAGCGCCGACCGCAGCCCCTCGACGCGCGCCTGGTCGTTGATCTCCAGCGCCGCCGAGGTGACCTCCGGTGACGCCCCGGCGCCGCCCAGCGCGGCGCGCAGGTCGGCATCGGAGGAGAACGGGACCCCGCCGGTGAGCTGGACGTGGGCCTGGGCCTTGACCTGGGCCGGGATGGCCGGGTTCTGCTCGACGCCCTGCAGGAACGACGTGGTCAGGGCGGTGATCAAGATCGATCCGGCCAGCGCGGTGCCCAGCGCGGCGCCGAGGTTGGTGGCGGTGTTCTGCAGCCCGCCGACCTCCGGGCTCAGCTCGTCCGGCACCGCGGAGACGGTCACCGCACCGAGCTGCGAGGCGAGCGTGCCGATGCCCAGCCCGGCGAGCAGCAGCGGCACGGTCACGATCCGGGCGTCGGCGTCCGGGCCGACGGCGGCCAGCAGCACGACGATCCCGAGGAACATGGCGAGCAGCCCCAGCCGCACGACGCGCCGCGGCGAGGCGGCGGGGAAGAACCGGGGGATCCCCACGGCCGCCGCCAGCAGGGTGATCGACAGCGGCAGGATGCGGAGCCCGGTCTCCAGCGCGGTCAGCCCCAGCGAGACGGACAGGAACAGCGGGATGGTGAAGAACAGCCCGGCCTGCACCAGGTAGAGCAGGAAGAACATCAGCAGGCCGCCGGTCATCTGGCGGTTGCCGAACAGCGACGGCCTGACCAGCGGATCGCCGCCCGCCCCCTCCAGGCGTGACTCGCGCTCGAAGAACACCCAGATGATCAGCAACCCGACGATGATCAGCCACAGGGTCGGGGAGAGGCCGAGGAACGACGGCGCCCCATCCTTGGGGGCCACCCATCCCCACTCCGCCGATCGCAGGACGCCGAACACGGACGTCCCGAGGCCCGCCGCCGCCAGCACGGCCCCGAGCAGGTCGAAGGCCGCCCGCGCCTCGGGCGGGGCGTCGGCGACCCGGCGGGCGAGCAGGAGGATGACCAGCACGACGAGGACCTCGGCGGCGAACACCCAGCGCCAGGAGAAGTAGGTGGTGGCGATGCCGCCGATCAGCGGCCCGACGGCCACCGCGATGGCCCCGGCGCCCATCACCAGGCCGTACGCGCGGGGCCGCGCGGCGGGCGGGAAGTTCCCGGCCACCAGCGCGACGATCGCGGGCAGGATCAGCGCCGCCCCGATCCCCTCGAGCACCGACCAGCCGATGATCAGGACCGTCAGGTTCGGCGCGACGGCGGTGGTCAGCGAGCCCAACCCGTAGATCACACAGCCGATCGTGAACGCGCGCCGCCTGCCGATCATCGAGCCGATCTTCCCGCCGGTGACCATCAACATCGCCATGACCAGCGTGTAGAGCGTGATCGCGGTCTGGATCCCGGTGACCGAGGTGCCGACGTCCGTGGCGACCGTCGCGATCGCCACGTTCATCACCGACATGTCCAGGGTCATCAGGAACTGCCCGGCGCCCAGGGTCAGCAGTACGCCACCGGTGGCCCGGCCCGCCTGGTCCGTGGCTGGGGTCGTGGTCATGCGGGTGCCTTTCTCGCCGGTCAGCGGCAGGATCCCGCCGCCTCGACCGGCTGCCATCACCCGGCGCGGATGATCGGGCCGCCCCGGGCGGGCACCCCCGCCCCGGCCACCTCCGGCTACTTCGGCCGCGCCGCGTCGGCGGCGTGGGACACCGCCCGCGACAGGTGCGACGCGCCGCCGGCGCGCGCCCGGCGCCACGGCGGGACCCCCTCGATCTCGATCTCCAGCGAGAAGCTCAGGAACGTCCGGATCAGCACGATCAGCCCGAGGATGGCCACGTTCTGGACGGTCGGGTCGACCGCGACGGTGCGCACGAGGTCGGCGGCGACCAGGATCTCCAGACCGAGCAGCAGCACGCCGCCGAACGTCTCCCGCAGGGTCTGGTAGGCGGCGCGGCCGTCGCCGGCCCGCAGCCAGACCCGCCCGGCGAGCCCGAGCGACAGCAGCAGGCCCAGGACCAGCACCGCGGCACCGAGAGCCTCGAAGGCCTTGGCGACGTGGTCCATCGCCTCGGTGAACGTCATGTCCTCGGTTCCGCGTGGGCGCCGGGCCGCTCCTCGGCGGCACCGGGCGCCGAGGCCGAGGACCGGGCGGCCTCCTCGGCGAACGCCTTCGCCTCGGCGTTGGCGGTGTAGTCGGTGATCTCCCGCAACAGCGCCCGGTGGACCTTCGGCTGCTGGGACAGGGCGACCGCGAAGACCGTGAGCAGCATCCACATCGTGGCGCTGCTGAAGATCACCAGGATCGCCGGGATGATCGCGCTGCCCAGCCTCGCGGTCAGTTCCTGGGCGGCGAACACCCGCCAGATCAGCATGAGGTTGACCAGGTAGCCGATCACGTAGGACACCGAGAAGGCGATCAGGAACTGCTTCAGCGTGCCGGACCGCTTGCGGTTTCGGATCGGCTCGTCCCGGATCGGCAGGAACACCGACAGGACGTTCCCGACGCCCAGCCAGAGCAGGATGAAGCAGATCATCAGGGCGCAGGCCTTCAGGAACGCGCTCGGCTCACCGGCCCGCCAGGCGAGCAGGGCGCTGAGCAGGAAACCGATCGGCGCGACCAGGCTGGCCAGTGCCAAGTTCTTGATCACCAGCAGGTGCCACAGCCGGGCGCCGCTGTCCAGCGCGGCGCGGACCCGCATGGCGTCGAAGCTCATCGCGTTCAGGCACACCGCGCCGCCCATCACCACCGAGATCACCCACAGCCCGAGGTAGGGCAGCAGCCGCTGTTTGGTGTCCCACTCGAACACCCGGAGGAAGCCCAGGTACAGCAGGCCCATGGCCAGGCTGATGGCCAGGCTCTTCACCACCGAGCGGGGCCTGCGGGTCAGCATGTAGCCGATCTCGCCGCGCAGGCCGTGGGCCAGCGCGGGACCGTGGCGGCTCACCGCGTTCCGCCCGGTCAGCGGGACGTGCCCGTCGACGGTCGCCGCCTCGGGTTCGGCCTCGCCGGCGTCGATCCGGGCGAGCCGGGCGTCGAGTACCGCCAGGTGGGCCTCCAGCAGGGCCAGCCGGGCCACGGTCACCGCGGCCACCGCGTCGGCCTCGACCCGTGCCGCCTCGGCATGGCTGACCGGAGGGGGGCTCGGCCCGGTCGCCGGCCCGGTCGGGTCGGTCGGGCCGGATGGGTCCCGGTCGGCGCCGTCCGGGCCGTCGGCCCTGGCCGCGGGCCGGTCGCCGGCGGGCCGGTCGCCGGAGGGCGGGTCGCCGGCGGGCGGCGTGGACGGCACGGCCCCGTCCGGGCCACCGGCGAGGTCGGGGCCACCGGCAAGCAGGGCCGTCCGGAGCCCCGCCCGCCGGGTCGTCAGCCCGCCGGTGGTGGTGGACCGCCGCTCCACCTCGCGCTGCTCGTCGACCGCCCGCCGGACGGTCCGGCGCAGCCCCTCGACGTCGGAGCGCTCCTTCCACTTCGACGCGAGCGCCGCCCGCTCCGCCGCGGCCGCGCGTTCGACGAGCTCCGTCAGGTCCTCGATGGCGGTCACCCGGAGACCGGCCCGTCGGACGGCAGCCGACCCGCCGCGATCGCGGCGAGCGCGCGCACGCCCGCTCCGGCGTGAGCGGGCTCCACGGCGGACGGCGACGCTCCCGGGTGCCGGGGCGAGATTCGGACCCGCAGCGTGCGCGGCCGTATCCGGAAGCGGACCGGCGGGTCGAGCACCACGGCCTCACCGTCGATGCCCAGCGGGACCGGCCGCGCCGAGTCGACCTCGAACTCGGCGGTGGACCACTGCCGCAGCGTGGCGCGCGGCCCCCGTTGCCCCGCGCCGTGCCCGGTTCCGTCGCCGGACCGGGCGGGGACGACGGCGATGCCGAGCCGGCCGGCATCGATCCGGGGCCGGGTTCCGGAACCGACGGCGTGGCCGAGCCGGTACGGGTTGTTGGACACCAGGATCGTCGCCGCCGACGCGTGCACCGTGCCGTCCGGCGAGACCCAGCGCAGGTCCAGCTCCGAACCCGAGGGGCCCAGCACAGCCGGTGCGGTGTCGAGCAGCGTCCGGATCTTCGCGTCCCGGTAGCCCGTGCGCTGCACCGCCTCGGCGTAGAGGCCCATCGAGACGTTGTTGACGAACACCCGCCCGTTGACCTCGCCCAGGTCCACCACGTGCTCACCGCCGTCGACGAAGGCGTCGAGGGCGCCGACGACGTCGTCCCGGTCCACCCCCAGGTCGAGGGCGAAGTGGTTGCGGGTACCCGCCGGGATGCACGCGTACGGCAGGCCGTGCTCGGCGGCCGCCGTGGCGACGATGGCCTGGGTGCCGTCCCCACCCGCCGCGGCGAGCCCGTCGGCCCCCTCGGCGACGGCGAGCCGGACCAGCTCCTCGAGGTCGGCACCCCGGGTCAGCTCCACGGTCCTGATCCCCCGGTCGGCGGCCTCGGCGGCCAACCCGACCTTCGCCGCCTTCCCACCCCCGGACCACGGGTTGACGAACAGCACGGCGTTGCGGGGCGGGTCGGCGGCGGGCAGCCGCAGGTGCACCCGGAACGCGGTCCGGGCCGCCGCGTGCCAGATCACCACCCCGAGCACGAGCAGCGCCAGGGTGAGCCACCCGTTGTTGCGGAACAGCAGTGCCGCGGTCCCGACCAGGGCGAGCGCGGCCAGCACGATGCCCACCACGCGGGGGGTGCCCCGGCGCACCACCGCGAACCAGGCCGCCGTGACCGCGACCAGGACGCACGCGAGCACCCCGAGGCCGGAGGGGAAGCGGGAGATCGCCACGGTCACCGCGAGCAGCACGGTCAGCGCTGCGGACAGCAACGCGACGGCCGCCGCGGCCCGCTGGGTACCGGTCACCGGGATCGCGGCCGGAGCGACCATGACGTCCCTCCCTCCGCGCGGTGCCGGGGCGCGCCTCGCCCGGCCACGGCACTGTGCACCGGGCCGGGTGGCCCGGCACCATCCGCTCCAGGTGATTGGGTCGCCGGGTGGGGCGGGCGTGCGAACGTCCCCGCCGGGGACCGGCGGGGAC
>DASXJJ010000092.1:0-74188 GCA_036497465.1 Pseudonocardia sp.
AGCCCGGCCGCCACCCATCCCCGGTAGCCGCCGTCGAGCACCGCCACGCGCTCGGCGGGCAGGCCGAGCCAGCGCAGCAACCACCAGGCGCGGGCGGCCATGGATCCGTCGGTGTCGTCGTAGCAGACCACCGTGGTCGGGGCCGCGTCCGAGGTGCCGTCCACCACACCCGCGGCTCCGAACCAGTCGGCCAGTGCCGCCGGGTCGGGCAGCGGGTGGCGGCCGGCGGACCCCGGTGGACCGGCCAGCACCCTGTCGAGGTCGACGAACACCGCACCCGGCAGGTGCCCGGCGCGGTAGTCGGGCTCGGTGGGTGGCCCGCCGACCCGGTGGCGCACGTCCAGCACGACGGGGTGAGACTGGGAACCGGGTCCGGCCATGAGCTGGGACAGCCGCGCGGGAGAGGTCAGTGGGGACACCTGTTCATCCTGCTCGGCGGCGGGTACCACGCCGGTTAACTCTAAGGGGTCAGCGGGATCGGAAGGTGCCGCGAACGGATACCATGGAGGCCACACGAAGGGGCGGCAGCTGTGAACGATCTCATCGACACAACAGAGATGTATCTCCGCACCATCTACGAGCTCGAAGAGGAAGGCATCGTTCCCCTGCGGGCCCGCATCGCCGAGCGGCTCACGCAGAGCGGCCCCACGGTGAGCCAGACGGTCGCCCGGATGTCGCGGGACGGCCTCGTCGTGGTCGCCGGTGACCGGCACCTGGAGCTGACCCCGGCCGGACGGTCGCGGGCGATCTCGGTGATGCGCAAGCACCGGCTGGCCGAGCGCCTGCTCACCGACGTGATCGGCCTCGAGTGGGAGCACGTGCACGCCGAGGCGTGCCGCTGGGAGCACGTGATGAGCGACGCCGTGGAGCGCAAGCTGGTCCGGCTGCTCGGCGACCCCACGGTCTCCCCCTACGGCAACCCGATCCCCGGCCTGGAGCAGCTCGAGGACGACGGCGACGACCACGACGCGGCCTCCGAGGTGCCCACCCTGGAGCTGGGCCTGCAGCGGCTCGACGAGTTCGCCCGGCGCGGCGGCGGCTCGGTGGAGGTGCGCCGGATCGCGGAGCACGTACAGGCCGACACCGACCTGATGACCGAGCTCAAGGCGGCAGGCATCGTGCCCGGCCAGGACGTCGTGGTCGGCGCCATTCCCCGGTTCGGGGACGCGGTACCCGTCGGCGCCGGCGACGACCGCTCCACGGTACAGCCGCTGCTCGCGCACGCCGTGCTGGTGCGCGTACGCTGACCCGCCCGGACGCGCTCGGCCGACCGCGTCCGACCGCCCCCGACCGGCCGCCGAGAGCGACCGTGAGACGGTGTGCCCCGAGGCGAACGAACCGGCTGGAGGACTCGGGTGCGCGTGCTGGTGACCGGTGGGGCCGGCTATCTCGGGAGCGTCTGCGCGGCGCACCTGGTGGACATCGGGCATGACGTGGTCGTGCTGGACGACCTGTCGACCGGACATCGCGACGCCGTGCCCGAGGGTTGCCGGTTCGTCGAGGGGGACCTGGCCGACGCGGCCGGCCCGGTGCTCGCCGAGGGCTTCGACGGCGTGCTGCACTTCGCGGCGAAATCGCTGGTCGGCGAGTCGATGGAGCACCCGGACCGCTACTGGCTGGGCAACGTGGTGGCCACCGTGCGGCTGCTCGAGGCGATCCGCGAACACGGCACCCCCCGGCTGGTGTTCTCCTCCACGGCCGCCACCTACGGCGAGCCGGACCGCGGCCCGGTGACCGAGGACGCGCCCACCAGCCCCACCAACACCTACGGTGCCACCAAGCTGGCGATCGACAACGCGATCGCCTCGTACTGCGCCGCCTTCGGCCTGGCCGGCGTGAGCCTGCGGTACTTCAACGTGGCCGGCGCGCACGGCCGGTTCGGCGAGCGGCACGCCACCGAGACCCACCTGATCCCGATCGTGCTGCAGGTGGCGGCGGGCCAGCGCGAGTCCGTGCGGATCTACGGCGAGGACTGGCCGACCCCGGACGGCACCTGCGTCCGGGACTACATCCACGTCGATGACCTCGCCGAGGCGCACGTGTTGGCGCTGGAACACGCCGTGCCCGGGCAGCACCGGGTGTACAACCTGGGCAGTGGGGCCGGGTTCTCGGTGCGCGAGGTGATCGAGACCTGCCGCGAGGTGACCGGACACCCGCTGCCGGCGCTCGCCGCGCCGCGCCGGGCCGGCGACCCGGCGGTGCTGGTGGCCTCCAGCGAGCGGGCCCGCGAGGAGCTGGGCTGGCGGCCCAGCCGCACCCGGCTGGACCGCATCGTCGGCGACGCGTGGCGATTCGTCCAGGGCCAGCTCGCCGGCTCCCACTAGCCACGCTGCCTGGGCGCTCACGCCGGCCCGCCCTCGGCGATCATCGCGGCCGCCTGCCGGTGGCCCTCGGCGAACCAGGTGCGCAGCTCGTCGGGCCCGATGCCGCGGGCAAGCGCCTCCTGGAACAGCGCGCTCAACCGGTGCCCCGGCCAGGCCCGCTGGGCTCGACGCAACGCGGCGCCGGCCAGCGCGCCGTCGGACCGCATCAGCGCACAGTGCGCCAGCAGCACCGCGGGCTCGGCGGCCTCCGGATCGGGCAACCGGGTGACCAGGGCGAGCCACAACCGCTCCGCGGCGGCCGCGTGCCGCCCCAGCGCGTAGCCCATCGCCGCGTCCCGGACCAGTGGGTCGGCCAGCGCGAGAGCCAGCCGCGCCACGTCGTCGTCGGTCGGCTCGGGCACCGCCGAGGCCGACGCGGCCACCCAGCGCTCCAGCAGCACCGCGCACTCCGCCCTGCCGGTCACCGGCGCACCGTCGGCCGCCCGGTCCAGCAGGCGCTCCAGCAGCGCCGACCGGCGGCGCAGCGCGGCCCGGTCGCCCGGTGCCACCAGCCGCTCCAGCTCAGCCCGGTCGGCGTAGACCACCTGCCCGGCCGCCACCGTCGCGGCGGCGACGGTCGAGCACGCCGGGTCGGGCAGCTCGCCCGCGCAGCGGCAGGCGCCGTAGCAGGCCCACGGCGCACCCCGGGCCGTCCGCGCCGCCCACACCGCCGCCCGGGTGCTGATGCCCGCCGCGTCGCACGCATCGCGGAGAGCGGCCACCATCCGGCGCCGGGGAGGCCCCGACCGCCCCGCGCGGCCCCCGCCGACGACCACCACGAAGGCTGCCGCGCAGCCCTGGGCCGCGAGCATCGCCGCGACCTCACGCCGGGCGAGCGCCGAGCCGACGTCGGCCAGGTCGAGCCGGAGGGTGACCGCGATGCCGAGGTCGCCTGTCTGCGCCCCGAGCAGCACAAGCGAGTCGCGCGGGTGGAACCCGATCAGGTAGGGCACGGCGGCCACCAGCTCGGCGGGACCGTGCAGCCGCGCGCGCACCGGGCCCTCCGGGTCGTCGGGCCCGGGCCGGGACGGGGGCCTGCGCGGTCGGGGCAGCGGTGGAGGGAGGGCGGGGTCGAGGTCCATGCCGTCGAGAATGCGGCGGTCCCGGATTCCGGGCGAGGGGGTCGGCCTCGGCTGTGCACAACCCCGGGCGAACGCCGCGGGCTGTGGACAACGCGGGGGTCAGCGGGCCGGATCGTCGGACGGCGCGGCTAGCCTGCCCCGCCGAGGGCCGCCGGGTCCGCCGTCCCGCCGGGGCCGAGACCGGGTGACCAGCAGCAGCTCCAGATGGCACGCCAGTCGCTCACCCGGGTCGTCCAGCGCCACGCCGGACACCGCCCGCGCCCGGCGCAGCCGGTGGCGCAGCGTGTTGGGGTGCACGTGCAGCACGTCGGCCGCGGCCCGCACGTCGCCCAGCGCGTCCAGGTGGGCCAGCAGCGAGTCCACCAGCTCGCCGCCCGAGTCCACATCGTGCTCCACCAGCCGCGCGACGCCCGGGTGACCCAGCTCGGGGCGGCGCGCCAGCACGTCGAGCACCTCCCCGAGCAGCACCTCGGCGCGCAGCTCGGAGATGGTGGCCACGGCGGGACCCGGCGCCCGGCGGCCACCCCGGGCGGTACCCCGGGCCAGCGCGTCGAGCACCCGATCGGCCTCGGCGCGGCCGGCGGCCAGCCCGGCCAGCACCGCGACCGGGGCGGCGATCCCGGCCCGCCAGCCCTGCCCGGTGCGCGCCCGGACCGCCGCCACCGCGTCGGACACCCAGCCCGGCCGGACCCCGTCGGCACGCACCGGGACGCCGGACAGCACCGCGTACACCCGCTCGCCCCACTCGGCCACCAGGGCACCCCGGTGATACGCGATGGCGTACACCGACACCACGCCGCGCACCTGCTCGCGGCGCAGCTGGCGGTCCGCCGCGTCGCCCTCCAACGGCGCGCCGAAGCCGATGACCAGCGCCGACGCCTCCGGGTCCCAGCCCAGCCGCCCGGCGGCGAGGTCGGTGTTCGCCCGGCCGGACAGCAGCCGGGCCAGCTCCTCGCGCGGGTCGGAGGCCGAGCCGAGCCCGGCGCGCCGGCGCAGGATCTCGGTGGCCGCCAGCCGCGCGGCGCCGAGCAGGGCGTCCCCGGCGCGTTCGGTGAACGGGTGGCCTCCGGAGCGCTGCTGAACCCAGATCGTGCCCAGCCTGCGGGTCCCGGCGTGCACCCCGACGGCCAGCCGCGCGCGGATGCCGAGGTCCGGATGCTCGTCCACCCGCACCACCCGGTCCCGGTCACGCAGCCGGTCGAGCACCCCCCAGCGCCGCAGCATCGCCATGTAGGTCTCCGGGCCCTGCCAGCCCAGGATGGACAGCCTGCGCAGCTCGTCGATGTCGTCCTCGGAGCGGGAGTAGGCCAGCACCCGGTTGCCGGTGTCCTCGATGCTGACGATCCCGCCGGTGAGCAGCGCGGTGGTCTCGGCCAGGGCGTAGAGGTCCTCGGCGCCGGCCGGCGCTCCCGGCCCGCCCCGGACGACCTCGGCGGTCTCCAGCCCGTCGCGCAGCAGGCCGCCGAGCTGGTCCCAGCGCACGCCCGGCAGCACGACCAGCAGCGCGACCCCGGCGTCGACGGCGGCGGCGACCACCTCGTCCAGCTCCGCCGCCCCGGCCTTGACCGCCACCGCCACGGCGCCGCTGCGGGCGGCCGCCCGCAGGAACGGCACCGCGGCGCGCCCCCGCACGCCGATGACCAGCACCAGCTCGCCGTGGTGGTCACCGAACTCGTCGTCCGGGTCGAGGATCGCCACCCCGGTGACCCGGGGTGGACCGGCGGCGGGCACGCCGCGTACCTCTGCCAGCGCGCCGGCGCCGACCACCAGTTCATCCAGCGGCACGCCGGCCGCCGCCACGGACCCCGTCATGTCACTCGGGTCGTCTCCCGTCACTACGTTGTCCGATCCGACAACGATGTGACCTCGACGATAGCCGACCAGCTAATCCTCCAGGGGTCGCCCGGGCCTACCGTTCTCCCACCGACACGCCCCGGAGGTGCGACAACCGTGGACTCGATCATCACGACCCCGGCCCCGCGCAACGAGCCGGTGCACGACTACGCACCCGGTTCGCCGGAGCGGGCGAGCCTCACCGCGCGGCTGACCGAGCTCGCCGACCTGCGGCACGAACTGACCCAGACCATCGACGGCGAGCAGCACCTCGGTGGCGGCCCCGCCGGCGACGTGGTCGCGCCGCACCGGCACGCTCACGTGCTCGGCACCTTCGGCACCGCGACCCCGGACGACGCCAAGCTGGCCGTCGACGCGGCACTGCGCGCCGCCGTCCCGTGGCGCGAGCTGCCGTTCGAGGAGCGGGCGTCGGTGCTGCTCAAGGCGGCCGACCTGCTCTCCGGCCCGTGGCGGGACACGATCAACGCCGCCACCATGCTCGGCCAGTCCAAGACAGCGATCCAGGCCGAGATCGACTCCGCCTGCGAGCTGGCCGATTTCTGGCGGTTCAACGTGCACTACGCGCGGCGCGTCCTCACCGAGCAGCCGGTGTCCTCGCCCGGGGTGTGGAACCGGATGGACCACCGCCCGCTGGAGGGCTTCGTCTACGCGGTCACCCCGTTCAACTTCACCGCGATCGCCGGCAACCTGCCCACCGCCCCCGCGCTGATGGGCAACACGGTGATCTGGAAACCCTCCCCCACCCAGACGCTGTCCGCCTGGTACACCATGCGGCTGCTGGAGGCCGCCGGGATGCCCCCGGGCGTGATCAACATGGTCACCGGGGACGGGCGGGCGCTGTCCGACGTGCTGCTGGCCGACGAGCACCTGGCCGGCATCCACTTCACCGGGTCGACCTCGACATTCCAGTACCTGTGGGGCCAGGTCGGCGCGAACATCGCCCGGTACCGGGGCTACCCGAGGCTGGTCGGCGAGACCGGCGGCAAGGACTTCGTGCTGGCGCACTCGTCGGCCGAGGTCGACGTGCTGCGGACCGCGCTGGTCCGGGGCGCGTTCGAGTACTCCGGGCAGAAGTGCTCCGCCG
Organism: Pseudonocardia sp.; assembly: GCA_036497465.1. Classification (GTDB taxonomy): domain Bacteria; phylum Actinomycetota; class Actinomycetes; order Mycobacteriales; family Pseudonocardiaceae; genus Pseudonocardia. The sequence continues at coordinate 6,384 of DASXJJ010000092.1, forward strand.
CGTCGCGGGCGTTCGTGCCGCGCTCGGTGTGGGACCGCATGCGGGACGGCCTGGTCGAGGAGGTCCGCTCGCTGCGGGTGGGTGACGTGGCCGACCTGGCCAACTTCACCGGCGCGGTGATCGACCGCCGCTCCTACGACCGGCTGGCCGCCGTGCTGCGCAGGGTCGCCGACGACCCGGCGTGCGAGGTGCTCGCCGGCGGCTCGTGCGACGACGCCGAGGGCTACTTCGTCGAGCCGACGCTGGTCGCCTGCACCGACCCCGAGCACGAGGTGTTCCGCACCGAGTACTTCGGCCCGCTGCTGGCCGTGTACGTCTACCCGGACCGGCAGGACACCGACTTCGACGACGTGCTGGCCCTGGTAGACCGGGGCGCGGCGTACGGGCTGACCGGGGCGGTGATCGGCACCGACCGGGCCGCGCTGCACCGCGCGAGCCGGGCGCTGCGGTTCACCGCCGGCAACTTCTACCTCAACGACCGCCCCACCGGCGCGGTGGTCGGCCAGCAGCCGTTCGGCGGCGCGCGGGCCTCGGGCACCAACGACAAGGCGGGCTCGATCCTGAACCTGCAGCGCTGGACCAGCCCCCGCTCGATCAAGGAGAACCTCAACCCGCCGACCTCGTCGGCCTACCCGCACCAGGGGTGACCGGCCATGTTGCGATCCGCGCTGCTCACAGCGGCCAGGAACCCGACGCTGCGGTCGGCGGCCGAGCACTCGGCGCTGGTACGCCCGGTGGTGAACCGGTTCGTCGCCGGGGAGCACCTGGAGGACGCGCTGGCGGTGGCCCGCGAGCTGGCCGCCGACCGGCTGGTCTCCCTCGACCACCTCGGCGAGCACACCGCCGACCGGGCCCAGGCCGACCGGGCCGCCGACGCCTACCTGACGCTGCTGCGCCGCCTGGGTGACGAGGGGCTGGCCGACCGCGCCGAGGTGTCGGTGAAGCTGTCCGCCCTGGGTGGCTCGCTGCCGGCCGACGGACCCGCGCTGGCCAGGGACAACGCCGCCAAGATCTGCGCGGCGGCCGCCGAGGTCGGCACCACGGTCACCGTGGACATGGAGGACCACACCACCACCGACGGCACGCTGGAGGCCGTGCGGGCGCTGCGCGGCGACTGGCCGGCCACCGGCGCGGTGCTGCAGGCCTACCTGCGGCGCACCGAGGGCGACTGCGCCGAGCTGGCCGGCCCCGGGTCGCGGGTGCGGCTGTGCAAGGGCGCCTACGACGAGCCGGCGTCGGCGGCCTTCCGTACCCGCGCCGAGGTCGACGAGTCCTACCGGCGGTGCCTGCGGGTACTGATGGCCGGGCGGGGCTACCCGATGGTCGCCACCCACGACCCGGCCCTGATCGGGTACGCGGCCGAGCTGGGAGCGGATCGGGAGTTCGAGTACCAGATGCTGCACGGAGTCCGTCCCGAGGCACAGCGGGAGCTGGCCGCCGCCGGGAACCGGCTGCGGGTGTACCTGCCCTACGGGGCCGCGTGGTTCCCGTACTTCATGCGGAGGCTGGGCGAACGGCCGGCCAATGTGATGTTCTTCCTACGGTCGCTGAGCAGCCGGCACTGACGCCGGACGGAGAGGGGTCCGCATGACGACAACGCCCCCGGCGCCCGGGTCCACCGGGTTGTTCCGCCGCCTCCCGATCGACTACATCGTCGACGAGACCGACACCGGGCTGCGACGCACCCTCGGGCTGTGGCAGCTCACCGCGATCGGGATCGGCGGCATCATCGGCGCCGGGATCTTCTCCCTGGCCGGGTCGGTGGCCAACGGCAAGGCCGGGCCTGCGGTGGTGCTGTCGTTCCTGATCGCCGGGGTGGCCAGTGCGGCCGCCGCGTTCTCCTACGCCGAGTTCGCCGGCCTGATCCCCCGGGCCGGCTCGGCCTACACCTACGGCTACGCGGTGCTGGGCGAGCCGGTCGGCTGGTTCATCGGCTGGGACCTGCTGCTGGAGTACACGGCGATCGTCTCGGTGGTGGCCATCGGCATCTCCGGCTACTTCAACGACCTGCTCGGGTTCCTGCACCTCAAGCTGCCGCTGTGGATGTCCGGCGCGCCGGGGACCGAACCGGTGGGGGTGCCGTCCGGCTCGTACCGGATCGACCTGTTCGCCGCGCTGCTGTGCCTGCTCATCGCGTTCGTGCTGAACCGGGGCATGCGCAGCGCGGCGAGGGTGGAGACCGGCCTGGTGTACGTCAAGCTGGCCATCGTGCTGCTGGTGATCGTGGTCGGCGTGTTCCACATCAAGGCCGGCAACTACACCCCGTTCGCGCCCTTCGGCCTGTCCGGCGCGTTCGCCGGCGCGGCCACGGTGTTCTTCGCGGTGTTCGGGTACGACGCGATGAGCACCGCCGCCGAGGAGTCCGCCGACTCCCGAAAGCACATGCCGAAGGCCATCCTGTACTCGCTGGCCGTGTCGATGGTGCTCTACGTGGCCGCCTGCCTGGTCCTGACCGGGATGGTCAACTACCGGGACATCAACCCCAAGGCGGCGTTCTCCAGCGCGTTCGCCTCGCTGGGGCTCGACGTGCTCGGCCTGATCATCGCGGTGGGCGCCATCGTGGGCATCTGCACCGTGCTGTTCACCTTCCTGATGGGCGCGGCCCGGGTCGGCTACTCGATGAGCCGCGACGGGCTGCTGCCGGCGTGGTTCGGCAAGACCCACCCGACCCGCCGCGTCCCGGCCCGGACCACCTGGGTGCTCGGCATCGCCTCGGCGCTGATCGCCGGGCTGCTGCCGATCAACGAGGCCGCCGAGCTGACCAACATCGGGATCCTGCTCGCGTTCATCGTGGTGTGCGTCGCGGTGATCGTGCTCCGGTACACCCAGCCGGACCTGCCGCGAGGCTTCCGCTGCCCCGGGATGCCGGTGGTGCCGGTCATCGGGATCGCGTTCTCGGCGTGGCTGATCTCGTTCCTGGAGCCGCTCACCTGGCTGCGGTTCGTCGGCTGGTTCGTGATCGGGCTGCTGGTGTACGTGTTCTACAGCCGCAAGCACTCCCGGCTGGCCAGGCCCGACCCGGCCGCCTCCGCGCGCAGGCAGGAGTGAGCTCCTCGCCCGCCGGACGGTCAGCGCGCGGCGGCCGCCCGGCCCGCAACCAGCGTCTCGATCCCGTCCAGCAGGCAGCGCAGCCCGAACGCGCGGCCGAGGTCGTCGTCCGGACCGGCCGGCGGCGGTAGCGCGGCCAGCACCGGGAACCGGTCGGCGTGCCGGTCGAGCACCTCGCGCAGCACCGCCGACGGGCCGGCCCCCCCGCTCCACGGCTGGGTGCCCGCCGTGGCCGGCGACTGGGTGTTGCGGACGTGCCCGAACAGCACGAACACCGCCTGCCGGCGCTCGTCGGCGGTCAGCCCGGCCCCGTCGAACGCGGCGAACGCGCACTCCACCCAGCCGACCTCGCGCGGCCCCATCACCCGGTCCCCCACGGTCGCCCAGGGCAGCCAGGGGTGCCGCCGCCACACCTCGCCCAGCTCCCGGACGAACCGCTCCACCCTCGGGCGCCAGCCGCCGGGCACCCCGGACAGGTCCGGCGGCTCGTCGACGGACAGCTCGATCATCACCGCGTCGAGCTCGCCCTTGCCCGCCACGTAGCGGTACAGCGCCATCTTGGTGACCCCGACCTCGGCGGCCACCCGCTGCATGGACAGCGCCGGGTATCCCTCCTGGTCGGCGATCCGGGCGGCGGCCTCGGCGATGGCCGGCACGGACAGACCCGGCCGGGGACCCCTGGCAGGGGGCTCCCGCCGGCCCCACAGCAGCTCCGCCGTGCCGAGCTCGGCCTCCGACGTCTCCGGGGTGGCTCTCACCGGACCTCCTGTCTCAGGGTCTTGCCAGGTCAGCTGGCTGTGTCTACCGTACACAGTATCCACCGGACACAGTTCGTCGCCAGCTGAGAAAAATCACCGCATGCCGTGTCGAAACCGGGGCCGCCCACTCGACGCGTCAGCAACCGACCCGAAGAACCCACCGCACCCCCGGGAGCCCGCCATGACCGAGATCCTGAGCACCCAGACCCCGAGCACCGAGCGCCGTCCGCGCACCGCGCGCCGAGTCCGCCGCGCGGCGGCCGTCCTCGGAGCCGTCGCGGTGAACGCCCTGATCTGGGCGATGTTCACCGCCACCGGGGTGGACTTCGTACTGAGCGACGACATGGGCACCGCGGCGATCTCGCTGCCGGTGACCGCGGTGGCGACCGCGATCTTCGGCCTGCTCGGCTGGGGCACGCTCGCGCTGCTGGAGCGGTTCACCCGGCGCGCCCGCGCGATCTGGACCGGGCTGGCCGTCGCGATCACCGCGCTGTCCATCGTGCCGATCTTCCTCGAGCACGCCACCACCGGCACCCGCATCGGGCTGACCGTGCTGCACCTGGCGGTGGCCGCCGTGCTGGTGCCGGTGTTCCGGGCGACCGCTCGCCGGTGAGCCCCGGCCGAGCGGCCTGGTTGCGTGCTGGGCCGCGGCCGACTCAGTCGGTCCCGATACCGAGCTCGGCCAGCCGGGCGCGGTACCGGGCCACGTTGCGCAGCTTCACGTCCTCGTAGCCGCGCACCAGGTCGGCGGCCTCGGCGGCCTCGACCGCCCGCGCGTGGTTCTCGACGGTCAGCCCCTCGGTCAGCCGGCCGACCATGGCGGCGTAGGAGTCGCGCAGCTCGCGCTCCAGCCGCCGGACCCCGGTGCGGCCGAACGGGTCGATCGGGGTGCCCCGCAGCCGCTTGGCCCTGGCCAACCCACGCAGCGCCGGCCGCAGCCACGGACCGAACGCGATCTTCTCGTCCCGGCCGAGAGCGCGCAGCAGCGGCGGGTGCAGCCGGTAGCGCATCCGCGTCCCGCCCGGCACCTCGGCGGCCAGCGCGCGCTCGAACTCCGGGTCGGTGAGCAGCCGGGCCACCTCGTACTCGTCCTTGTACGCGGTCAGCCGGTGCAGCCCGGTGGCCACCGCCTCGGTGTAGCCGGTGCGCTCGCCGGGCAGCACCCGCTCCGCCCGCCAGGCGGACCGCACCGTCGCCAGGTAGCGGCGGGCGGTGGCCAGGTCCTGGAACTCGACCAGCTGGGCCGCGCGCACGGCCGCCAGCCGCCGCGACTCGCCGGCCAGCTCCCCCAGGTCCAGCCCGGCGGGCAGCTCCGGCGGTGCCGGCCGTACCTGCGCCCGGTCCGAGCCGGTGGCCTCGGCGAACGCGGCCGGGTCGGCGACCGCCACCCGGCCCCAGCGGAACGCCGCGGTGTTGGCCGCCACCGCGACCCCGTTGAGCTCGATGGCCCACTCCACGGCAGCGGCCGACAGCGGCAGCGCGCCCGCCTGGTAGGCCGCGCCGACCAGCAGGAACGTCGCCGGCATGGTGTCGCCGAAGAGCGCGTGGGCCGCGGCGGCCGCGTCCAGGGTCACCACCTCGCGGACGGTGCCGGCGATGCGGTCCACCAGCGATCCCTCGGTCGGCGCGGTGACACCCGGGTCGCGGACCATCGCTCCGGTGGGCACCCCGGAGGTGGACACCACGGCGGTGGTGGCGTTCGGGCTGGCGTAGCCGAGGTTGCGCGAGTCGGCACCCACCAGCAGGTCGAACGCCAGGTAGCAGCCGGCCTGGGCCTGCCCGACCCGGTTCGCCGGGGCCAGCGTCGCCGGGTCGGCCGCCACCCGCAGGTGCGAGGTGACCGGGCCGGCCTTCTGCGAGAGCCCGGTCTGGTCGACCCCGTGCACAGCCAGCCCGTCGCGCACCGCCGCGCTGCCCAGCACCTGGTTGACGGTCACGATCCCGGTGCCGCCGATGCCGGCCAGGAACACGTCGGCCGTGCCGTCAGGCGGTCGCCAGGGCAGCGCGGGCAGCTCCGGCGGCGTGGGCGCGGCGGGCCGGGCAGGCGTGCGGGACCCGCCGGCCGGGGCCTGCACGGTCACGAAGGACGGGCAGTCGCCGGTGAGGCAGGTGTAGTCGGTGTTGCACGAGGTCTGGTCGATGCGGGTCTTGCGGCCGTACTCGGTCTCGTGCGGCTGCACGGACAGGCAGTTGCTCTTCTCCCCGCAGTCGCCGCAGCCCTCGCAGACGGCCTCGTTGATCACCACCCGGGTGGGCCGGACTGGGATCGTGCCGCGCTTGCGCAGCCGCCTCGACTCCGCAGCGCAGCGCTGGTCGTAGATCAGCACGGTGACCCCGGCGACGGCGGCCAGCTCCCGCTGCGCCTCGTCCAGCCGGTCGCGGTGCCACAGCGTGGCGTTGGCGGCCAGCGACTCCATCGCGCGGTACCGCTCGGGTTCGTCGGCGCACACGATGATCCGCACGACGCCCTCGGCGGCCAGCTTGCGGGTCAGCGCCGGTACCTCCAGCCCGCCCTCGGCGTCCTGCCCGCCGGTCATCGCCACGGCCTTGTTGTAGAGCAGCTTGTAGGTGATCGAGACCCCGGCCGCCACGCAGGCCTGCACGGCCATCTGCCCGGAGTGCGCGAACGTCCCGTCGCCCATGTTCTGGAACATGTGCACCGGGCCGAACGCGCCGTCCAGCAGCGGTGCCTGGCCGATCCACTGGGCCCCCTCGCCGCCCATCTGGGTCAGCGAGGACACCTGGCTGCCGGGCCGGTCGTCCATCGCCACCATGGCGTGGCAACCGATCCCGCCGCCGGCCACCGAACCCTCCGGCAGCAGCGTCGAGCGGTTGTGCGGACAGCCCGAGCAGAAGTAGGGCGTGCGGGCGACCGGCAGCAGCTCCAGCGAGGGCCGGGGCGCTCCGGCCGGCGGCGCCAGCCGCCGTGCCACCTCCGGCCGCGCGCGCAGCACCCGGCGCAGCGGACCGGCCAGCGCACCCGCGGTGAGCTCGCCGGACACCGGCACCAGCGGGCGCCCCTCGGAGTCGGCCGAGCCGATGACCTCCGGCGCGTCGGACAGCCGGTACAGCGCGTCGCGCACCGCCGACTCGACGAACTCGGTCTTCTCCTCCACCACCAGCACGGTGTCCAGCCCGGTGGCGAACCGGCGCATCAGGTCGCGCTGCAGCGGGTTGATCATGCCGAGCCGGAGCAGCCGGATCCCGGCCCGGCGCAGCGCGTCGTCCGAGTCCAGGCCCAGGTCGGCCAGCGCCTGCCGGACGTCGCCGAAGGCCTTGCCGCCCGCCACCACGCCCAGCCAGGCGTCCCGGGTGTCCACCTCGACAGCGTTGACCGGGTTCGCGGCCAGGAACTCGTGCAACATCGCCCTGCGCGGCCCGTAGAGCTGCTCCTCGGCGTGCAGCGAGGCCGGCGGGAGGAGCATCGGTACCTGCTCGTAGCGCCACGGCCGGCCCTCCCACTCCAGCTCCGGCACCGTGATCGGCACGTCGCCCACCGCCCCGTCGACCGTCCACACCCCGTCGGCGACGTCCGCGACGATCTTCATGCCGACCCACATGCCGGACGCCCGGGACAGCGCGACGCCGTAGCGGCCCAGCCGGACGACCTCCTCGGCGGACCCCGGGAACAGCACCGGCAGCCCGAAGCCGGCCAGCGCCCGCTCGCTGATGCACGGGATGGTGGACGACTTGCAGGCCGGGTCGTCGCCGGCCAGCACCAGCACCCCGCCGCGGGGGTCGGCCCCGCAGATGTTGCCGTGCCGCATCGGGTCGCCCGCGCGGTCCACCCCGGGCGCCTTGCCGTACCAGACGCCGACCGCCCCGTCGACGCCGCGACGGCGGTCGGGCACCTCCACCTGGCTGCCCCAGATCGCGGTCGCGGCGAGCTCCTCGTTGACCGCCGGCACCAGGTACAGCCCCGCGGTGTCGGCCAGCTCGGGCGCCCCGGCGAACGTCTTGTCCAGCCCGCCAAGGGGGCTGCCCTGGTAACCGGACACGAAGGACAGCGTGCGCGACCCGGCGGCCGCGTCGGCGGCGTGCTGCTCGACCAGCATCCGGCCCAGCGCCTGCACCCCGGTCAGCAGCACCGGCCCGGCCCCGGCGCGGTACCGCTGCGCCAGGGAGAACTCGACGGGGGTGGCCGGACCGGTCACATCGGACTGCAGGGTCACCGGATCACGCTCCAGGGGCTCGGGCCGCCGACGCCCGGCGGCACTGCCCCTCACTCTGCCTCACCGAGCCGGACCGCGCACCGGGCTCACACGGTCAGAACGATCTTCCCGGTGGTCCGGCCGGTCTCGACCAGCCGGTGCGCCTCGTCCGCCCGCTCCAGCGGCAGCGTGCGGTCGACCAGCACCCGCAGTCGCCCCTTGGTGACCAGCGCGGCCAGCTGGTCCAGCCCGTGCCCGTCCGGCTCCACGACCATCCCGGTGGCCCGCAGCCCCCGGTCGCGGGCCGCCTCGACCGCGGCCGCTGCCTCCCGGGACGGCAGGCAGACCAGCAGCCCGTCCGGGCGCAGCACGTCCAACGAGCGGTGGGTCACCTCGCCGCCGATCAGGTCCAGCACCACGTCCACCGGGTCGAGCACCTCCTCGAACCGGGTGCCCTGGTAGTTCACCGCCTCGTCCAGCCCGAGCCGGCCCAGCTGCCGGTGCTTGCCGGAGCTGGCCGTGCCGATCACGTACGCGCCCCGGCTCTTGGCGATCTGCACGGCGAGGTGGCCCACCCCGCCGGCGGCGGCGTGCACCAGTACGCGCTGCCCCTCGGTCACCCCCGCGACGTCCACCAGCGCCTGCCACGCCGTCAGCCCGGCCAGCGGCAGCGCGGCACCGGCCACCGCGTCCAGGCCCGGCGGGCGGCGGGCGAAGTGCCGCGACGGGGCGGTCACGTACTCCGCGTAGCCGCCGGCCAGCCGGGGGAACCACGGCATGCCGAACACCGGGTCGCCGACCGCCAACCGGGTCACCCCCGGCCCGACCTCGTCGACCACCCCGGCGACGTCCCAGCCCAGCACGTACGGCGGATCGCCGAGAAACGGGCTCATACCGGCCCCGGAGCGGGTCTTGGCGTCCACCGGGTTCACCCCGGCCGCGGCGACCCGGACCCGGACCTCGGTGGGCAGCAGCGGCGCGGGCGCCGGCCGTTGCACGACGGAGAGCACCTCCGGACCGCCGAAGCGATCCATGACCACCGCGCGCATGAACTCCATGCGTCCTGTCTAGCGGATCGTGGCCGGCCGTTCCGGGGCGGCACGCCGCGCGCGCCCGATCATCGCCCCGGCACCGCCGGGTCGGCACGCAGGCCCCGCTCCCAGCCCAGGTAGCGCTCGGTCTCGCCGAGCACCGCCCCGGCCAGCCAGAGCGCGACCACGGCGTCGTCGCCCAGGCCGAACACGTTGAGCAGCAGCTCGGGCATCAGGTCGACCGGGGACACCAGGTAGGCCAGCCCGAGCACCAGCAGCACCAGCCGCACCCGGCTGACGCCCACGTACCGCCCGACCAGCGTCGCGGAGAACATCCGGGGCAGCGCCCGAGCCCGGTCGGCCAGCGTGGGTGACCCGGGCCTGCGGCCCGCCAGCAGAGCGCGGCCGAGCGCCCGGAAGGCGCTGACCCGGCGCAGGTTCGCCACGGACGTCATGACCGCTCAACGCGCCGCCGCCGGTGCCGGTTCCCCGGCGGCCGCGGCCGGGATGGTCCGCGTGCCGTTGCCCGGCACGGCCGAGCCCCGGTCCGGCGACCGGCGGCCGGAGGGGGTGGCCGGCCGGGTCGCGGGTGCCGGTCAGTAACCGCCGCTGTACCCGCCGCCGTCGTCGGCCGTGTCGGGCGCGGGGGCGGCGGGCGCCGGCGCGGGCTTCTCGGCGGGCTTCTCCGCCTGCCAGCCGGGGGCGCCCGCCGACTTCGCGGTCGACTTCTCCGCCGACTTCTGCACCGCGGCTCCCGCGCCGGACTTCACGGCGGGCTTGCCGGTCGGGCCGACCGCGTGCCAGGTGCCGCCGACGCCCTCACCCTTGGTCTGGCCGATCGTGTCGCCGGCGTACCGGTACAGCGGCCACCCGCCGAGGGTGAGCTGTTCCGAGCCGTCCGGCCGGACCACGATGCCGACCAGCGCGGGGTCGATCCCGCCGAGCTCGGGCTGGCCGCTCCGGGCGAGCACGGGCGGCCAGGTCTTCGCGCAGGCACCCGCGCAGTTGGACTTGGCGGGCTTGGCGGTGTCCTTGTCGAACCGGTAGAGGGTGGCGCCGTCGCCGGTCACCACCTGGCCGAGCGGGGTGCTGGCGGTGGCCAGAGCGAGTTGGCTGGACGCCGAAGCGGGGGCGGCGGTGGGGTCCGCCGGCGAGCCACGCAGTACGGAGTAGGTACCGAGCGCGACCAGCGCCAGCGCCGCGATGACCAGCAGCGCGCTGAGCCTGGACATGGCTTTCTCCTCACGATGTGCGGCGCCGGCTCGGGGGTGTCGGCGCCCACCTCACACACGGAGCGGGCGCGCAGGCGGTTCAGCGCGCCGGAATACTCTTGCCAACCGACGTGTTCCGATATATCGTTAGCGCAAGCGACCGATCTTAGACGGTCGCAACATGACGAAACATCACACGGAGGAACACATCATGAGCACCATGAACCCTGCATGGGACACCCAGTGGGCCGCGCTGCGCGGCCCGATGCGCCACCGCGCCCGGATGGCGGCCTTCGCCGCCCAGCGCGAACGGGGCGACGAGCACGACGACGATCAGACCCCCGGGGACGACCGGCACCACGGCCGACGCGGCCGACGGCGCGGCCCCCGGGGGACCGACGCCCGGGGTTTCGACCCACGCGCCTTCGGGCCGGGCTTCCCCGGCGGTTTCGGCCCCGGCGGATTCGGCCCCGGCGGTCCGCCGCCCGGGTTCGGCTTCGGCCCGAGGGGCGGCCGGCGCGGCCGGCGCTCCCGCGGTGACATCCGGCTGGCCGTGATCGCGCTGCTCGCCGAGCAGCCCCGGCACGGCTACGAGATCATCCAGGAGGTCGCCGAGCGGACCGGAGGGGCCTGGAAACCCAGCCCCGGGTCGGTCTACCCGACGATCCAGCAGCTGGAGGACGAGGGCCTGGTCCGCACCGAGGAGACCGAAGGGCGGCGCACGGTGTCCCTCACCGACGCCGGCACCCAGTACGTCGAGCAGCACGGCGACGAGCTCGCCAAGGTCTGGGACGTCGAGGCTGACGACGTCAGCGACGCCGTCGTCGACCTGCGCAGCCAGTACGGCCAGCTGCACGCGGCCGTGCTGCAGATCATGACCGCGGGCACCGACGCCCAGCGCGAGCAGGCCGCCACCGCGTTGGCCGACGCGCGCAAGGCGATCTACCGGCTGCTCGCCGAGTAGCTCGGGCGCGTCCGCACCACCGAGGCCCGGACCGGCGACGGTCCGGGCCGCACCCCTGTCCGGCCGACCCGCGTCAGCTCGGGAAGCACCGGCCGAACGCGCGCAACAGGGCCGGGCGCCCCCGCAGCCGCAGCCGCCCCCGCAGCAACGCCCCGACCAGCGAGCGCTCCCCCGCCAGGAAACCGAACCAGGTGGCGGCGTCGGCACGCACCCGCAGGTCGGCGTGGCCGTGGTGGCCGTCCCGGACGGTCAGCTCGGCGTTCCGGATGGTCACCGTGATCGCCCGCCGCTCGGCACCGGTGAAGCTGAAGTGGTACGTCGCCGCCAGCCCCCGGGAGGCCTCCCGCTGGAACAGCAGCGGCAGCCCGGTGACGAACCCGTCCACGGTGCGCGCGCGCAGCCCGCTGCCCACCCGCTTGGTGGTCTTGCCGGGGAACCGGCGCGCGACGTGCGCCTCGGCGTCGGAGCCCGCGACCACGTAGACGGTCTCCGGCTTGTCCTGCAGCGGCCGGACCACCTCGGCGAGGTGCGTCTTGCGGCTGTCCAGGAACGGCCCGAGCACGTCCTGCCCCGCCGGGCACACCGACACGCAGTACGCGGCCTTGTAGTTCGGCCCGAACGACAGGCTCTGCCACATCGACGCGGTCTCCGGCTCGGTGACCCGCGCCCGGTAGTCGGTGGCGTCGCGCGCCTCGACCACGTTCTCCACCCAGTCGCCGAACCCGCCCAGGAACTCCCGGTAGTTGTGCGTATAGCAGGCGGAGAAGTCGAACCGGCCGTCCGGGTTGATCGCCCCCGTCGGGCACGCCGCCACGCAGAGCTTGCACTCCAGGCACGGGTTGTAGTCCAGCGGACGGTCGTAGTCGCTGATCGGGGTGTCCACCACCACGGTGCCGAGGAGCACGAAGTTGCCGAACCGGGGATGGATCACGTTGCGGTGGATACCCACGCGCCCCAGCCCCGCCTCGACCGCGACCGGCTTGTGCGCGACCACCCAGATCCGGTCGCTGGGGAACCGGTCCATCTCCATCGGGAAGCCCACCGAGCCGTTGACCGCGCGCACCCCGGCCGACTCCAGCTCGGCGACCACCCGGCGAGCCACCTCGTTGGTGTCGTGGTTGGTCAGGTGGAACTCCAGATTCGCCACCGAGCGCGCCGGGGTACGGGTGTTCTCCCGGTTCATCCGGCAGACGAAGCTGATCAACGCGCGGGGCGACCGGAACGCCGCCTCGATGTGCGGCCGCTCCTCGGCCAGCGCCGGACGTCCGATCTCGACGAACCCCATGTCGTCGGCCCCCGCGGCGCGGCACACCTGGCGCAGCCAGTCGGCGTCCAGCACCTCGGGCGGCGCTTCGAGACCCCCGCCCGCCGTCCGCTCGCGCACGGCCCGAACGTCCGGATGCTGCTCGAGCCGGGAACTCCGACCTCGTTGCGTCACGCAATGCACACTAGAGCAGGTCCGATTCGTGAAGCAACCCACCTGCTAACCTGGGGCCGTGCTCGGACGGACCTACGACGACCAGATCTGCTCGCTCGCCCGCGCGCTCGAGGTGGTCGGCGAGCGGTGGACCCTGCTGATCGTGCGCGACGCGCTCCTCGGCCTGTGCCGCTACGAGGAGTTCTCCACCAGCCTGGGTATCGCGCGTAACGTGCTGACCGACCGGCTGTCCCGGCTGGTCGACGCCGGGGTGCTGGAACGGGTGCGCTACCAGCGGCGGCCGGACCGCTTCGAGTACCGGCTCACCCCCATGGGCCGGGCGCTGGGCACGCCGGTGCTCGCCCTGACCCAGTGGGGCGACGAGCACCTCGCCGGCCCGTCCGGCCCGCCGAGGCTGGGCCGACACGTGGGCTGCGGCGGCGAGGTGCACGCCGAGGTGTGCTGCGCCCGGTGCGGGGAGCGGCCGGAGGCGGACGCGGTGCACATGTCGCCCGGTCCCGGCGCGCCCCGCTGACCCTCGGCTCGCCGAGTCCCGTACCGCGATCAGCCCCGGGCGGCGGCCGGCTGCGGGCCGGGGACGAACTCCGGGTCGATCTGGTCGGTGAGCTCGACGCCCAGCGAGTCGTTGGCCCAGGCCAGCGCGTTGCGCCGGTGGAATTCGAGGGTCTCCGCGTGGTAGGCCGCCCAGTCCCGCTCGGTGGCGTCCAGCTCGGCGAGCAGCGTGCCCAGCGCCGCCCGGTTGGCCGGCTCCAGGGTCGCCAGCGGCTCCGGTGCACCCCGCTCCGCGGCGCGCACCCAGCCCGAGTGGCCCACGGTGGCCAGCAGCGCGTCGCCCAGCTGCTCGCGCAGGTAGCCCGCGTCCGCCTCGTCAGCGATCTTGTTGCCGACCACCCGCAGCGCGACGCGGTGCCCGGCGGCGTTCGTCCGGTACTGCCGGTACACCCCGACGCCCCGCTGCGTCGGCTCGCTGACCAGCACGGTGAGGTCGAACCGGGTGAACAGCCCGGAGGCGAAGGCGTCGGCACCGGCGGTCATGTCGACCACCACGTACTCGCCCGGACCGTCGAGGAGGTGGTTCAGGTACAGCTCCACCGCGCCGGTCTTGGCGTGGTAGCAGGACACCCCGATGTCGTCGCTGTCGAACTCGCCGGTCACCATCAGCCGCCCACCGCCGGGCACCGGCACGGCGTACCGGGCCAGCAGCTCGTCCCCGTCGTCCAGCCGGGCCGTGTGCGAGCCCCGGCCCGGCGGCGTCGTCTTGATCATCACGTCCGCCGAGGGGACCAGCGGGTTGTCGCCGCGCAGGTGGTCCTTCAGCCGGCGCAGGTCGTGCCCGAGCGGCAGGGCCGCCGCTCCCTCGGACACCCCCAGTGCCTGACCGAGATGCTGGTTGATGTCCGCGTCCACGGCCAGGACCCGGTGGCCCGACTCGGCGAGGTAGCGGGTGAACAGCGCGGCCAAGGTGGTCTTGCCGCTGCCGCCCTTGCCCACGAATGCGATACGCACAGCTGTGACTGCCCGTCGGAGACGTCCGTGCAAACGAGGCGCAATGATAACCATTGTCACGAACGGGTGATCGACTCACCGCCCGGGGCCGGTCCCCCGCCGCCGGGCGAGCGCCTCGCGCAGCGGTGGGACCACGATCCCGTCCTCCTCGGCCAGCTGCCGCCGCGCTGCCCGGCGGGTGCGCAGCACGCCGACGGTAGCGAAGATCCACACCAGGTACTGCACGCACCACGCCACCCGGAACGCCTGCCCGGTGTAGCCCTCCGGGCCGCCCACGACGCCGAGCAGCACGCCGACCACGAGCACCACCACGACCGACGCGCTGAACCCGCCGCTGTTGACGATGCCCACCGCGGTGCCCTGCCGCCCGGTCGGGTTGAAGGTACGGGCGTAGTCGAAGCCCACGATGGACCCCGGGGCGCCGAGCGCGAGGGTCACCACCAGCACCACCAGCAGCCAGTACGGCACCGGCGGGGGCAGCGCCAGCACGACCGTCCAGACGGCCGCGGTCAGCCCGATCACGGTGAGCACCAGCCAGGAGCGGCGCAGCGGGTGGCGGGCGGTCAGCTCCCCGACGACCGGCGCGGCGACGATGCCGGCCAGCACCAGCACGGTGAGCAGACCGCTCGCCTGCGCCGGCCGCAGCCCCTGCCCGGCGACCAGGAACGGCACGCCCCACAGCAGCGAGAACACCGTGCCGGAGAACTGCGTACCCATGTGCGTGTAGAAGCCCAGCCGGGTGCCCGGCGTCGCCCAGGCCGCACGCAGCCCGCGCAGCACCTCGGCCAGGGGCGGCCGCCCCCCGGGCTCGGCGTCGCCCGGCCGCTCACCCGGCTCCGCCGCGGCCCCCGGCCGCCCACCGGACTCGCCCGGCCGCCCGGTCGCCGGTGCCGGGACCGGCCGCTCGGCGACCACCGCGATCACCAGCACCACCGCCAGCGCACCCATCGCCGCCGCCGACCCGAACGCGGCCGTCCACCCCGAGCTGTGCAGCAGCAGCGCCAGCGGCACCGCGCTCAGCACCTGGCCGAGCTGCCCGATCAGGGCGGTGAGCTGGGTCATCAGCGGTGCCCGCCGGGGCGGGAACCAGGAGTTGACCACCCGCAGCACGCTGATGAAGGTCAGCGCGTCGCCCACGCCGACCAGCACCCGCGCCAGGTAGGCCAGCGGCAACGCCGAGGCCACCGCGAGCAGCAGCTGGCCGACCGTCATCACCAGGCCGCCCGCGAGGATCAGCCGCCGGGCTCCGAACCGGTCGAGCAACAATCCCACCGGCACCTGCAGTGACGTGTACACCACGAGCTGCAGTACGACGAACGCCGAGAGCGCCACCGGCGCGATGTGGAACCGCTCGGCGGCCGCCAACCCCGCCACCCCGAACGACGATCGCTGCAGGACCGCCACCAGGTAGGCGAAGACCCCCACCGACCAGACCAGCCATGGTCCACCGCGCGCACCCATAACGACTCCATGGTGACCGACCCGACGCGTGTCCGCGCCGGAATGGGATGGATCTGACGTCGCCGCGCGTTGAGACTTGCGGAGGGCGCGCCAGGAATGTGGGGCCGCGCCGATGGGTGTGACGAGCAGGAGGTCCGAGGTGCTGGATCCCACGGAGCTGTACGAGATCGAGGACGAGGCGGACGCGGCACTGGAGCCGTCCGAGGAGGCGGTCGTCGACGAGACGCCGCGCCCGCGGGTGCTCCTGCACCACCTGGGCGGGTACATCGACGCCGGGCACGCCGGCCACCTCGCGACCGACCACCTGCTCACCACGCTGCAGGCGAGCGTGGTCGCCACCTTCGACGTCGACCAGCTGATCGACTACCGGTCCCGCCGACCCACGATGACCTTCGAGGGCAACCAGTGGGTCGACTACGACGAGCCGATGCTGGCCCTGTACGCGATGCGCGACCTGGCCGGCACGCCGTTCCTGCTGCTCGCCGGCCCCGAGCCGGACGTGCAGTGGGAGCGGTTCGCGGTCGCGGTCGCCGAGCTGATCGACCGGTTCGAGGTCGGGCTCACCGTCGGCATGCACGCCATTCCGATGGCCGTGCCGCACACCCGGCCGGCCGGGGTCACCGCTCACGCCACCCGCTCCGAGCTGCTGGAGCACCGCGAGCAGTGGTCGGCCAACGCCGACCTGCCGGGTAGCGCGGCGGCGTTGCTGGAGCTGCGCCTCGGCCAGTTCGGCCGCGACGCGATGGGGCTGGCGGCGCACGTGCCGCACTACCTCGCCGAGACGGAGTACCCGCAGGCCGCCCGCACGTTGCTCGACCACGTCAGTGTCAGCACTGGGCTGCTGCTGCCGACCGAGGCACTCACCGAGGCCGCCGAGCAGATCAGCGCCGACATCGAACGCAAGGTGGCCAACTCGGAGCAGGCCAGCAAGGTGGTGCGCGCGCTGGAGCGGCGCTACGACTCGGCGGTCAGCGCCGACGGCCGGCCGTCCCTGCTGGCCGACGACCAGGAGCTACCCAGCGCCGACGAGATCGGCGCCGAGGCGGAGCGGTTCCTGGCCGAGCAGGACCACGACACCGGAGCCGGCTGAGCCGCGTCCCGCACGGCCCGACGGCCGAGCCCCGAACCCGGGCTCGGCCGTCGGCGCGTGAGCGGCCGGGCCGACGCGTGAGCGGCCGGGCGCTGACGCGGGTGCGGCCGGCGCCACCGATGCACGAGCCGCAACACGGCGGAAACCTGCCCGGCACCTCATCGCCGCCGGGCGGTCCTAGCCTTCCTGCACAGCCGGGGCCAGGCGAGCCCCGCGGTGCGCGGAATGCGAGCGACATGTCGGCCAGCCGGGACTACCAGGAGTGCGCCGGGCGGCTGGGTCCGGTTCCGGTGCGCGGTCCCGACCTGCGGTTCCGCACGGTACACGGCTATCGCAGGGCGTTCCGGGTGGCGGGCTCCGGGCCGCCGCTGGTGCTGGTACACGGGATCGGTGACTCCTCGGAGACCTGGGAGAGCGTCATGCCCGCGCTGGCCCAGCGGCACCTCGTCATCGCCCCCGACCTGCTCGGCCACGGGCAGTCGGACAAGCCACGCGCCGACTACTCGGTGGCCGCCTACGCCAACGGGGTGCGCGACCTGCTCGGCGTGCTCGGCGTGCCCCGCGCCACGCTAGTCGGCCACTCGCTGGGCGGCGGGGTGGCCATGCAGTTCGCCTACCAGTTCCCGGAGCGCACCGAGCGGCTCGTGCTGGTCGGCAGCGGCGGGGGCGGCCCCGAGGTCAGCGTCATGCTCCGCCTGCTCAGCCTGCCCGGGGCGCAGGCGCTGCTGCACCTGCTGCGGATGCCCACCGCGCGGTGGCAGGTCAGCATGGTGGCCGCCGTGATGCGCGGGCTGGGCACCGCGCTCGGCCAGGACGCCCCCGACCTGCTGCGGGTGGTGGACGCGCTGCCGGATGCCACGGCCCGCGCGGCGTTCACCCGCAGCCTGCGGTCGGTGGTGGACTGGCGCGGCCAGGTGATCACGATGCTCGACCGCTGCTACCTGACCCAAGGCATGCCCACCCTGCTGGTGTGGGGTTCCCGGGACGCCGTCGTGCCGGTCGAGCACGGTCACCGGGCGCACGGCGCGATGCCCGGCAGCCGGCTGGAGATCTTCGACGGCGCCGGGCACTTCCCGTTCCACTCCGACCCGGGGCGGTTCGTGGCCACCGTCGAGAAGTTCCTCGCCGAGACCCGCCCGGCGACCTGGAACCTGGAGCAGTGGCGGCAGTTGCTCCGCGTCGGGCACACCGTGGCACCGCTGACCACCGAGGAGCACGTGGCCAGCGAACGCACCGCCACCTGACCCCCGGTCGCCGCGCGGGCCGACCCCGGCACGGTCACTCAGCCGGCCGGGGTGGGCGGGGTCGGCGGCCCGGTCAGGGCGTGGTGCGCGTTGCGGCAGATCACCACCAGCACACCGATCAGGACCAGGCCCAGCACGAGCTTGGCCAGGGCGTTCATCAGGGCCAGTCCGAGGACGACCAGGAGCGCGATCCCGACAACCTTCAGCATGCCTCCAGCACACCGCGCCGGACGTGCGGGCACATCAGGGGGCCACCGGAACCGCACCCGGAGAACCCGGAGAACCGCGGGGAATCCCGGGCAGCGCTCCGTGGTCCGCGCACCTCGACGGCCGCCACGCCTGGACGTGGCGGCCGCCGAGATGGGGAGCGGGCGAGCCCGGGTCAGCTGCAGCCGGAGGTCGAGCCGCAGCCTTCACACACGTAGCAGGAGCCGGCAGGCCGCATCTTGGTGCCGCAGGTCATGCACAGCGGCGCGTCGGACACGGTGCCCTGCCGCAGCTCGGCCAGCTCGGTCGAGCTACCGACCTCCACCGGGGCCGGCGAGATGCCGACCGGCCGTGCACCCGACCCCTGGGTGGGGGCGTCGACCGTGCTGCGCAGCGCCTCCACGTCGACATCCGGCTCGCCGTAGCTGCTCGCCACCTGGGCGGTGCGCTCGTCGGCGGAGAAGATGCACAGCTGCGCGCGCTTCTCGTACGGCAGGTGGTCCAGCGCGAGGCGGCGGAACAGGTAGTCCAGCACGCTGGTGGCGATCCGGATGTCCGGGTCGTCGGTCATCCCGGCGGGCTCGAAGCGCTGGTTGGAGAACTTCGAGACGTAGAACTCCAGCGGGATCCCGTACTGCAGACCGACTGATATCGACATGGAGAAGGCGTCCATCACACCGGCCAGCGTGGAGCCCTGCTTGCCCAGCTTGATGAAGATCTCACCCAGGCCGTCGTCCGGGTAGGAACCCGCGTGCAGGTAACCCTCCGCACCGCCGACCGTGAACGACACCGTCTGGCTGGGCCGCTTCTTGGGCAGCCGCCGCCGTACCGGGCGGGACTCCATCGCCACGGCCGCCGTCGCCGGCTCCGCGTCCGCTCCGGCGCGCGCCGTCGAGGACTTGGCCACCGACAGCGGCTGGCCGACCTTGCAGTTGTCGCGGTAGATGGCCAGCGCCTTCAGGCCGAGCTTCCAGCCCTCCAGGTAGATGCGCTCGATGTCGTCGACGGTCGCCGCCTCCGGCATGTTGACCGTCTTGGAGATCGCGCCGCTGATGAACGGCTGCACGGCGGCCATCATCCGCACGTGGCCCATCGCGGGGATGGACCGCTCGCCCATGGCGCAGTCGAACACCTCGTAGTGGTCCGGGCGCAGGCTCGGCGCGTCGAGTACGTGGCCGTGCTCGGCCACGTACTCCACGATCGCCTCGACCTGCTCCGGCTGGTAGCCCAGCGCCGTCAGCGCGCGGGGCACCGTGCGGTTCACGATCTGCATCGAGCCGCCGCCGACCAGCTTCTTGAACTTGACCAGCGCCAGGTCGGGCTCCACCCCGGTGGTGTCGCAGTCCATCATCAGACCGATGGTCCCGGTGGGCGCCAGCACGCTCGCCTGCGCGTTGCGCCAGCCGTTCCGCTCACCGAGCTTCAGGCACTGCTGCCAGGCACGGGTGGCCTCCCTGTGCACCGCGCCGTCCATCTCGTGCAGCGACCGGATCTGGTCGTTGGCGGCGGCGTGCTTGCGCATGACCCGCTGGTGCGCCTCGGCGTTGCGGGCGTAGCCGTCATAGGGACCGACCACCCCGGCCAGCTCCGCCGAGCGCCGGTAGGCCGTGCCGGTCATCAGCGAGGTGATCGACGCGGCCAGCGCACGACCACCCTCGGAGTCATAGGCCCGGCCGGTGGCCATCAGCAGCGCGCCCAGGTTCGCGTAGCCGATGCCCAGCTGCCGGAACGCCCGGGTGGTGTCGCCGATCGCCTCGGTCGGGAAGTCCGCGAAGCAGATCGAGATGTCCATCGCGGTGATCACCAGCTCGACGCACCTGGCGAACCGCACGGCGTCGAAGCTGCCGTCGTCGTCCAGGAAGGTGAGCAGGTTCAGCGAGGCGAGGTTGCAGCTGGAGTTGTCCAGGTGCAGGTACTCGCTGCACGGGTTGGACGCGGTGATCCGGCCCGACTCGGGGCAGGTGTGCCAGTCGTTGATCGTGTCGTCGTACTGCACGCCCGGGTCCGCGCAGGCCCAGGCCGCCTCGGAGATCTGCCGGAACAGCGCGCGGCCGCGCACGGTGTCGATCACATCGCCGGTCATCCGGGCGCGCAGGCCGAACTCGCCGTCGTCCTCCACCGAGCGCATGAACTCGTCGGAGACCCGCACCGAGTTGTTCGCGTTCTGGTACTGGACCGAGGCGATGTCGGAGCCGCCGAGGTCCATGTCGAACCCGGCGTCGCGCAGCACGCGGACCTTCTCCTCCTCGCGCTGCTTGGTCTTGATGAACTCCTCGATGTCGGGGTGGTCGACATCGAGCACGACCATCTTCGCCGCCCGCCGGGTCGCCCCGCCGGACTTGATGGTGCCGGCGCTGGCGTCGGCCCCGCGCATGAAGGAGACCGGGCCGGAGGCGGTGCCGCCGGAGGACAGCAGCTCCTTGGACGACCGGATGCGGGACAGGTTCAGCCCGGCCCCCGACCCGCCCTTGAAGATCAGCCCCTCCTCGCGGTACCAGTTCAGGATCGACTCCATCGTGTCGTCAACCGACAGGATGAAGCAGGCGCTGACCTGCTGCGGGGAGGCAGTACCGACGTTGAACCAGACCGGCGAGTTGAAGCTGAACACCTGGTGCAGCAGCATCCAGGTGAGCTCGTGCTCGAAGATCTCCGCGTCCTGAGGGGAGGCGAAGTAACCGTGCACCCGGCCCGCGTCGACGTAACGGGCCACGACGCGGTCGATCAGCTGACGCAGGCTGTGCTCCCGTACCGGCGACCCCACCGCGCCGCGGAAGTACTTGCTGGTCACGATGTTGGTGGCGTTGACCGACCAGAACTCGGGGAACTCCACGCCGCGCTGCTCGAAATTGACGGTGCCGTCCCGCCAGTTCGTCATCACGACGTCGCGACGCGCCCAGCGGACCTCCTCGTACGGGTGTACGCCCGGAGTGGTGTGCACCCGCTCGATGGTCAGCGCGGCGGCCCGCTTGCGCCCCTTGCCCTTCTGGGTCGCGGCCGCGACCACTGCCGCCGGCTGCTCGTCCCGCTGGTTCCGGTCTTCCACGACGTCGCCCATCTGTGGTCGTTCCCCCTCGTGCGAATGCAGGTCGATAGCAGTTCTCGGTTCTGGCGGTCGTCCGTCAACCGCGCGGTCGGCGCGTCCGGAACGGCGGCCTGGGCGCCACCGGCGCGGCACTACGTGGGTGGCTGCCCGTCGCGGAGATCAGCGATCTCCTTCTCGAAGTCCTCGATACTGGAGAACGAGCGGTAGACGCTCGCGAAACGGAGGTACGCGACTTCGTCGAGGTCCCGCAGCGGACCGAGGATGGCGAGGCCGACCTCGTGGCTGGGCATCTCGGCGGCGCCACCGGCCCGGATGGCCTCCTCGACACGCTGCGCCAGCTGCTGCAACGCGTCCTCGGTGACCGGCCGGCCCTGGCAGGCCCTGCGGACCCCGCTGACCACCTTGTCGCGCAGGAACGGCTCGGTGACCCCGCTGCGCTTCACCACGGCCAGCACCGGCTCCTCCACCGTGGTGAACCGGCGGCCGCACTCCGGGCACGAGCGTCGACGGCGGGTGGCCTTACCATCGTCGACGTCCCGGGAGTCGATCACCCGGGAGTCGTTGTGCTGACAGAAGGGACACCGCACCGTCGGTAAACCTCCCCCGTGGTCAGCGCTCGGGCACCGTCCGACGGTTCATCGGACTACATCCATGTAAGCACAACATGTGGGGTGCTGCCAACTTTCAAACCCCAATATACCGGCTTTCACCGTGCTTCACCCGATGGGAGTGACCAGCTCCTGACCGCTCCGCACGGACGGTGAGACGAGGCCGTTCAACTCGGCGATCCGAGCCACGACCACCCCCGGATCGGCGGACGGCGCCACCCGCCGGGCGACCTGCCACAGCGACTCCCCGTCGTGAACCTGGACCACCCCGGTGACCTCCGGGACCCGCGCGTTGCGCACCGCGCCGGCCAGCAGCCCCAACGCGGCCACCACCACGGCCACCACGAGCACCAGCGCGACCAGCGCGCCGGCGCCACCCCGACGCGGAGCCGTACGCCGGACCGGAGCACCCGACCGGCGGACCGCCGCACCGCGAGCCACCGCACCCGCCGAGGGGTGCCGGGCCATCGCCGCGCGCACCGGGGCCGGACGCACCGCCACCGGACGCGCCGCGCGGGCACTCGTGGCCGGCGCGGCGGCCCGACCGGACGCGGCGGCCCGCCGGACCGGCCGGGGACGGCCGGGACCGCTCGGCGCGGGCGCGACCGGCCGGGGACGACCGGACCGGCCGACACCCCGGGTGGGGCCGACCGCCGCTCTCCCGGCGGGGCCACCCATGCCAGCGGCCTCCTCGGACTCCGTCACCGGCACCCTCGCGCCCATCACGCCTCCTCGCCGTCGCACGGACGTTCGATCGAACGTCCGTGCGATGTGTCTACCACCGGCCCCCGACAAAACCGGAGAAGTCGTGGGCGTGTCGTTCGAACATGTGTTTGGACTTGTCGGGCCTGCGGTCTACCGTCGAGCGGCGAAGGGACCGGTGGGCGGTGCCGTGCAGCGAGGAGGATCGGCGACGATGGCGCGCGGGTCGACAGACGACGGCGGGACAAGCGGAGCGCAGGTGCACGCGTTCCCCGACCCGCCGGGGGCGGAGTCCACCGCCCTCACCCCTCGACAGCGCAAGGTGCTGGAGGTGATCAGGGACTGGGTGGAGCGCTTCGGCTACCCGCCGAGCGTCCGGGAGATCGGCGACGCGGTCGGCCTCACGTCCACCTCCTCGGTGCACCACCAGCTGAGGGCGCTGGAGCGCAAGGGCTTCCTCCGGCGCGACCCGAACCGCACTCGCGCGGTCGATGTGCGCAGCCCGGAGGACGCGCCGACCGACCCGGGCGGTGTGGTCGCGGCGGCCGGTGAGGAGGACCCGGAGGTCACCGAGCAGCTGCGGGCGCTGCGCCCGTCGCCCGCGTTCGTGCCGGTGGTGGGCCGGATCGCCGCCGGCGGGCCGATCCTCGCCGAGGAGGCGGTGTCCGACGTGTTCCCGCTGCCCCGGGAGATCGTCGGCGAGGGCACCCTGTTCCTGCTCACCGTCAGCGGCGACTCGATGGTGGACGCCGCCATCACCGACGGCGACTGGGTGGTGGTGCGCCAGCAGTCCGTGGCCGAGAACGGCGACATCGTGGCGGCCATGATCGACGGGGAGGCCACGGTGAAGACCTTCAAGCGGCGCGACGGGCACGTCTGGCTGCTGCCCAGCAACCCCGCCTACCAGCCGATCCCCGGCGACGAGGCGACGATCCTCGGCCGGGTGGTCGCGGTGCTCCGTCGACTCTGAAGGCCCCTAGCCGGCCCCGTGCACCGGGTCGGCGGGCGCGGGCGGCACCGAGTCGTCCGCCGAGCCGACCGACGACGCCCGGTCGGACGCCGACGCGCCGGACCGGTCACCGGCGGAGTGGTCCGCGACGAGGTGCGGACGCAGCGCGGCGGCGAGCTCGTCACTGACCCGGGCGTGCAGCCAGGTGCCGTCGGTGCGGTGCTCCTCGGCCAGCATCTCGCCGTGCTCGTGCACCCGCGCGACCAGCGAGCCGTCGGCGTAGGGCACCAGCGCCTCCAGCTCGTAGCTCGGCCGGGGCAGCCGGTCGGCGACCATCGCGCGCAGCCGGGCCAGCCCCTCACCGGTGCGCGCCGAGACGAACACCGCCTCGGGCAGCAGGTGCCGCAGCCGGGCCAGCTGCAGCTCACCCGCGGCGTCGACCTTGTTCACCACCAGCAGCTCCGGCGGCATCACGCCCTCGCCCTGCTCCCCGATCTCGGCGAGCACCTCCCGCACGGCCCTGATCTGCTCCTCGGGCATTCCGTCCGAGGCGTCGACCACGTGCAGCAGCAGGTCGGCCTGCCCGACCTCCTCCAGGGTGGACCGGAAAGCCTCCACCAGCTGGTGCGGCAGGTGCCGGACGAACCCCACGGTGTCGGTCAACGTGTAGGCCCGCCCGTCGGTGGTGCGGAACCGCCTCGTCGTCGGGTCCAGCGTGGCGAACAGCGCGTCCTCCACCAGCACCCCGGCGCCGGTGATCGCGTTGAGCAGGCTGGACTTGCCGGCGTTGGTGTACCCGGCGATCGCCACCGCCGGCACCTCGTTGCGCCGCCGCGCGCCGCGCTTGGTGTCGCGCACCGTGCGCATCGCGGCGATCTCCCTGCGCAGCTTCGACATTCGCCGGTGGATCCGCCGCCGGTCCAGCTCGATCTTGGTCTCGCCGGGGCCTCGGCCGCCGATCCCGACGCCGCCCGCGGCCCGGCCACCGACCTGGCGGGACAGCGCCTCACCCCAGCCACGCAGCCTCGGCAGCAGGTAGGACAGCTGCGCCAGCTCGACCTGCGCCTTGCCCTCCTTGGACCTGGCGTGCTGGGCGAAGATGTCCAGGATCAACGCCGTCCGGTCGATGACCTTGACCTTGAGCTTGTCCTCCAGCTGGCGCAGCTGGCCGGGCGAGAGCTCGCCGTCGCAGATCACCGTGTCGGCGCCGCTGGCCAGCACCGAGTCGCGCAGCTCGTCGACCTTGCCGGCGCCGATGAAGGTGGCCGGGTCGGGCCGGCCCCGGCGCTGCACCAGTCCGTCGAGCACGGCCGAGCCGGCCGTCTCGGCCAGCCGGGCGAGCTCGGTGAGCGAGGCCGCCGCCTGCTCGGCCGACCCCTCGGTCCACACCCCGACGAGCACCACCCGCTCCAGCCGGAGCTGCCGGTACTCGACCTCGGTGACCTCGGCCAGCTCGGTGGACAGCCCGGCCACGCGGCGCAGCGAGGACCGTTCCTCCAGCTCCAGCTCACCGGCGGTCGGTTGCACAAACACTGACGGTTGATTCATATACCGTCCATAGTCCCACGGTCCGCACCCGATTTCCGCCGGTGCGCGCGGGTATCACCCCTCGGCGATCGACCGCCACCATGCGTGGTCGAGCTCACCGGCGGCCATCAGCACCGCCGGCCCGGTCAGCGTGGCCCGTCCGGCGGCCAGCTCGACGCGCACCCGGCCGCCCGGCACGTCGACGGCCAGCGTGCCCTCGTCCCGCCCCGCGTGCCGCAGCGCCGCGACCGTGGCCGCCACCGTGCCGGTGCCGCACGAGCGGGTCTCCCCCACGCCGCGCTCGTACACCCGCATCCGGGCCGCCCCGTCGAGCGGCGGGGACACCAGCTCCACGTTCACCCCGCGCGGGAACACCACCGGGTCGTAGGCGGGCGCGCGGGAAAGGTCCAGCCCGTCCAGCGGCAGCCCGGTGACGCAGGCCAGGTGCGGGTTACCGACGTCCACCACCAGCCCGTCGAACCGCCGTCCGCCCAGCTCGGCGCCGCTGCTGCCGCCCACCCGGACCTCGCCCATGTCGACGCCGACCGCGCCGGAACCGTCGGACGGGTCGGACGGGTCGGACGGGTCCGACCACACCCGGCGGACGCCGCCCCGGGTACCCACCGGCACACCCGTCGCCAGCTCGGACCGGCCGACCAGCCCCGCCTCGGCCAGGTAGCGGGCGAACACCCGTATCCCGTTGCCACACATCTCGGCGAGCGAGCCGTCGGCGTTGCGGTAGTCCATGAACCAGTCGGTGCGCTCGACCTCCGGGGACACCGGCTCGCCCAGCGCGGCGGTGCGCACCACCCGCAGCACCCCGTCCGCCCCCAGACCGCGCCGCCGGTCACACAGCGCGCGGACCCGTGCGTCGGTGAGCTCCAACCGGCCGTCCGGGTCGGGCAGCAGCACGAAGTCGTTCTCCGTGCCGTGCCCCTTGCGGAACGGGACACCCGCCTCCGGGTCAGCCATCCGACCAGGCTACGTGCAGGGCACGCCACGCGGCTCCGACCGGGTCGTCGTCCAGGCCGTCCAGCCAGTGGATCCGGGGGTCGCGGCGGAACCAGGAACGCTGCCGCCGCACCAGCCGCCGGGTGGCCTTGGCGGTGTCCTCGGCGGCGTGCGCGAGGTCGTACCGGCCCTCCAGCGCGGCTAGCACCTGCTGGTAGCCGACGGCGCGGGACGCGGTTCGGCCCTCGTGGAGACCCCGGTCGATCAGCCCACGCACCTCGTCCACCAGCCCAGCGTCGAACATCCGGCGCACCCGCTCGGCGATCCGCGCGTCCAGCGTCTCGGTGGGCAGCTCGAGGCCGAGCAGTGCGGCGCCGTAGTTCGGCTCCCCCACCTCGGGCAGCTGGGCGCTGAACCGCTCGCCGGTGATCTCGATGACCTCCAGCGCCCGCACGATCCGCCGCCCGTTGCTGACCAGCACGTTCGCCGCCGCGTCGGGGTCCAGCTCGGCCAGCCTGCGGTGCAGCTCCGCCGCGCCGAGGGTGTCCAGCTCGTCCTCCAGCCGGGTACGCACCGCCGGGTCGGTGCCCGGGAAGCGCAGGTCGTCCAGCACCGAGCGCAGGTACAGTGCCGACCCGCCGACCAGCACCGGGACCCGCCCCCGCGCGAACACCTGCTCCACGGTGGCCCTGGCCTGCACCTGGTACTCGGCCACCGAGGCGGACTCGGTGACCTCCAGCAGGTCGAGCAGGTGGTGCGGCACCCCGCGCCGCTCGGCCTCGGTCAGCTTGGCGGTACCGATGTCCATGCCCCGGTAGAGCTGCATCGCGTCGGCGTTGAGCACCTCGCCGCCGAGCTCCTCGGCCAGCTCCACGCCCAGGTCGGACTTGCCGGTTGCGGTCGGCCCGAGGATCGCGACCAGCCGGGCGGGCACGCCGCTCACCGGTGCCACAGCGCCACGTGGTACCCCACCCCGAACGGGGCCGCCGAGTAGGTCAGCTCGCCGCGCCACCGGCCGCCGGCCGCCTCCGCCGCACCGGCCAGCACCTGCCACGGCGCCCGGCCGACCGCACCCAGCTCGGCGGCGAGACCGGCGTCCAGCGCGAGCAGCCCGGCCGGGTCCGCGTCGGCCAGAGCGGCGGCCACCGCGTCGTCGAACGGCCCGGCCCTGCGGTCCAGGTACCCCGGCGCCTTCTCGGTGTGCGTGGTGGCGCCGTCCCCGACGACGAGCAGCCCGACCGGCTCGCCGGCCGCGTCGGCCCGCGCGGCCAGCTCGGCGCCGGCCGTCCGGCACCTCGGGGTGGGCAGCTCCTCGGTGACCAGCGCGGCGGTCGCGGTGACCGTCGCCCGGGCCACCTCGCCGCGCAGCCACCCGGCGATGAGCAACGGCAGCGGCAGGTCAGGGTCGGCCGGAGCGACCGGGCTCGGGGTCAGCGCGACGGGCACGTCGACCCCGTACCCGAGGAAGCTGCCCGCGCCCGCCCGGTCCCCCAGGTCACCCGCCGGGCCGGGGTGGCCGCCGATCACGAACCAGCGGCCGGCCGACTCCGCCAGCGCCGCCGCCGCGGCGAGCGCGGCCTCCCGCATCGGCGCGGACTCCGCCGCCCGACCCACCGTGAGCTGAGGGATCATCAGCGGCGGCGACGGCACCACCGCCACCATCTCGACCACGATCGGTGAGCCTAACCGGGTCGTCACCCGGCCGCCCGGAGCCCTCACGACTCGCCCGATCCGGCGACTCGTCTCCCCGGAAGTGCCGCTGACTGCGCGGATACTGCGGATGTGGTTTCGGTGGACCCCGCGAGCTGTTTCAATCGCGGGCGGGTCGCGCGGGGAGGTGCGGCCTACGACAGGGCTCCGCCGCGTGCGGAGCGCCCGCCAGCCGAGGCGGCGGGCCGAAGCAGGGAGGCCGACAGTGGGGCAGCAGGACACGACCCGGACGGACGTGGCCGGACTCGAGGCGACCGACGAACCACGGACCGAGGACGGTTCCACAGGCCAGGACACCGCACCGACAGCCGCGATGGCCCCCGCCCCGCGCGTCGAGCGGGCGGCGGAGCCGGATCGCCCCCGGCCGGTCGCCCCGGCACCGAGGGCGGTGCCCCGACCGGCGCCGCCGCGCGCGGTGCCCGGCCCGCCGTCCCCCGCCGCACCGGCGGCCGCGGCGCCGCCCTCGGCCCCCGGCGCGCCGGCGGCCCGGCCCGGCGCCGAGCGGCCCGCGCCCGAGCAGCCGCCGGCCGCTGACTGCCCGTCGGTGGTGCACCCGGTCAGCCTGGCCACCGCGGACCCGT
Organism: Pseudonocardia sp.; assembly: GCA_036497465.1. Classification (GTDB taxonomy): domain Bacteria; phylum Actinomycetota; class Actinomycetes; order Mycobacteriales; family Pseudonocardiaceae; genus Pseudonocardia. The sequence continues at coordinate 34,564 of DASXJJ010000092.1, forward strand.
CCCGCTGGGGCCGGGTGGATCCCGACGGCACGGTCTACCTGCGCACCGAGGCCGGCGAGCGCGCCGTGGGCAGCTGGCAGGCCGGCGCTCCCGAGGAGGGGCTGGCCCACTTCGCCCGGCGGTTCGACGACCTGCGCACCGAGGCCGAACTGCTCGCCGCCCGGCTGGCCGTCGGCGGCGGCGACCCGAAGCACGCGCTGAGCAGCGTCCGCCACCTGCGCGACAGCCTGGCCGACGCATCCGTGGTCGGCGACGTCACCGGGCTCACCGCGCACCTCGACGGGCTGGCCGCCAAGGCCGAGTCGGCGGTCAGCGGTGCCCGCTCGGCGCGCGACGCCGCCCGGGGCCGCGCGATCGCCCGCAAGGAGGAGCTGGCGGCCGAGGCCGAGGGCCTGGCCAACGACACCACCCAGTGGAAGCAGGCCGGCGACCGGTTCAAGGCCATCCTCGAGGAATGGCGGACGATCAAGGGCATCGACCGCAAGACCGACGAGCAGCTGTGGAAGCGCTTCTCCCGGGCGCGGGACGCGTTCAACCGCCGTCGCGGCTCGCACTTCGCCGACCTCGACCGGCAGCGCGCGGCCGCGAAGGCGCGCAAGGAGGAGCTCGTCGTGGAGGCGGAGAGCCTCAGCGAGTCCACCGACTGGGGGCCCACCGCCGCGCACTACAAGCGGCTGATGACCGACTGGAAGGCGGCCGGCCGCGCGCAGAAGGACGCCGACGACGCGCTGTGGCAGCGGTTCCGCGCCGCGCAGGAGACCTTCTTCAGCCGCCGCTCGTCGGTGTTCGCCGAGCGCGACGCCGAGTTCTCCGGAAACGCGGAGCGCAAGGAGCAGCTGCTCACCGAGGCGGAGAAGATCGACACCGGTAAGCCGGAGGCGGCCCGCGCGGCGCTGCGCTCGATCCAGGAGCGCTGGGAGGCCGCCGGCAAGGTGCCGCGCGAGCGGATCCGGGAGCTGGAGGACCGCCTGAAGGTCGCCGAGGACCGGGTGCGCGACGCGGTGGACCGGCAGTGGCGGCGGTCCGACCCGGAGGTCGACGCGCGGGTGGCACAGTTCCGGGAGCGGGTGGCGCAGTTCGAGGCGCAGGCGGCCAAGGCCCGCGCGGCCGGCGACGACCGCCGCGCCCGGCAGGCCGAGGACCAGGCCGAGCAGTGGCGCGAATGGTTGGCCACCGCGGAGAAGGCCGTCCAGCGCTGACCGGCCAGCGCTGACGGGCCAGCGCTGACGAGGTAGGGCACGGCCGGTCGGCCGACGCGGCCGGCGTGCGCGGCGATGCCGTACCCCGTCAGCGGTGCGCGGCGGTCAGCCGTGCGCGGAGACAGCCGTGCGCGCCACGGTCAGCCGTGCGCGCGGCCGCCGGGGCGCGACCACGCCAGCCGCACCCACATCAGCGCCAACAGCGCCATCGCCAGCTCCACGAGGATCAGCCCGAAACCCGGCCCGGGCGCCCCGTTCGCGGCCGTCTGCCGGGACCACACCGCCCACAGGCCGTTGACGACGGAGAACCCACAGCCCAGGGCGCACGCCCAGCCGATGCCCCACAGCCGGGTGGTGAGGGCGGTGGCCGATCCGACCACTCCGAACAGCAGCGAGGTCACCGAGAACAGCCGAGGCAGCAGCCCGAGCGTGCCGCTGCCGAGCAGCACCTCCCAGCCGCTGATATCGCCGGTCCAGCTCAGCGCGTGGCCGAGCAGCACGAGCAGGACGCCGATCGCCACCACCATGGCGGACGGTCCGAGGTCCATCCGGTGCCAGACCTGCCGGCCGGACAGCTCGGCGTCCAGCCGGTTGAGCTCGTCGGACGTGTCGGGCGGGGTCATCGGGCACCTCCCAGCGCCTTGTCGGTCACTCCCGCGGAGCCGGTCACTCCGGCGGGACCGGTCGCTCCCGCGGTGACGGTCTCCCCGGGGCGCCGGACACCGGGTAGGCCCAGCCCGGTGACCCCGGGCCGGGTGGGAGCGGACGCGGCCTGCTCGTGCAGGTCGCCGGCCCGGGTACGGCGCACCGACAGCGGCACGGAGTCGGCCACCAGGTGGTGCGGGGCGCCGTAGGTCACGGCCGTGCGCACCACGTCACCGGGCCGCACCGCGTCCTCGCCGGGCCTGAAGTGCACCAGCCGGCCGTCCCGCGCGCGGCCGCTCATCCGGGCGGTCGCGCCGTCCTTGCGGCCCTCACCCTCGGACACCAGCACCTCGACCTCCCGGCCGACCAGCGCCCGGTTGTGCTCCCAGGAGATCTGTTCCTGCAGGTCGACCAGCCGCTGGTAGCGCTCGGACACCACGGCCTTCGGCACCTGGTCGTCCAGCACGGCGGCCGGTGTGCCCGGCCTCGGCGAGTACTGGAAGGTGAACGCGTTGGCGAACCGGGCGCGCCGGACCACGTCCAGGGTGGCCTCGAAGTCGGCGTCGGTCTCCCCCGGGAAGCCGACGATGATGTCGGTGCTGATCGCCGCGTCCGGGATGGACTCCCGCACGTCGTCCAGGATGCGCAGGAACCGGGCGGACCGGTACGACCTGCGCATCGCCTTGAGCACGGCGTCGGACCCGGACTGCAGCGGCATGTGCAGCTGCGGGCACACCACCGGGGTCTCCGCCATCGCGGCGATCACGTCGCCGGTGAAGTCGCGCGGGTGCGGCGAGGTGAACCGCAGCCGCTCCAGGCCGCCGATCTCCCCGCAGGAGCGCAGCAGCTTCCCGAAGGCGGCCCGGTCGCCGAACTCCACGCCGTAGGAGTTGACGTTCTGGCCGAGCAGCGTCACCTCCAGCACCCCCTCGGCGGCGAGCGCGGACACCTCGGCGAGCACGTCACCCGGCCGGCGGTCCACCTCCGTGCCGCGCAGCGACGGGACGATGCAGAAGGTGCAGGTGTTGTTGCAGCCCACCGAGATGGACACCCAGGCGGAGTAGGCCGACTCGCGCCGTGCCGGCAGCGTCGACGGGAAGACCTCCAGCGACTCCTTGATCTCCACCTGCGCGGACTCGTTGTGCCGGGCGCGCTCCAGCAGCGCGGGCAGCGAGCCCAGGTTGTGCGTGCCGAACACGACGTCCACCCAGGGCGCCCGGCGGACGATCTCCGCGCGGTCCTTCTGCGCCAGGCAGCCGCCGACCGCGATCTGCATGCCGGGGTGGGCCTTCTTCACCGGGCGGAGGTGACCGAGGTTGCCGTACAGCCGGTTGTCCGCGTTCTCCCGCACCGCGCAGGTGTTGAACACGACCACGTCGGCCTGCGCGCCCTCGTCGGCGGGCGCGTACCCGGCGGACTCGAGCATGCCTGCGAGCCGTTCGGAGTCATGGGCGTTCATCTGGCACCCGTAGGTGCGGATCGCGTAGCTGCGGGTCACGCTGGCCTCTCCGGTCCACCTCGGGGGCGGTCTCGCTGGGTGTGCTGCACCTCCAGGGTAGGCCCCGGTCACCGGGCCGGGGCGCTCGCCTCCCGCCCCGAGGGCACACCGCCGGACCGGCCCACCGAGCCCGCGCGGACGCTGCGCGGGCGCGCCGACGGGCGGGCTCCGGTGCCGCCCGGCCGTGACGCGGGGCGGGCGGGGCGGGCAGTATTCCGGGATGCGTCACCGGCCGCGGCGGATCGGGGGGGCCACGCTGACCCGCCGCGCGGTGCTGCGCGCCGGCGCCGCGGCCGGAGCGGCCGGGCTGCTCGGTGCGGGGGCCTCGGGCTGCGCCGCCGACTTCGCCGGTACCCGGGTGAGCGTGGGCGCCGGGTTTCCGCAGGGCGTGTACTACGCGCTGGGCGAGGCGCTCGCCGACGCCTGGCAGGAACGCCTCGACCTGCGGCAACGCCCCGGGGTGCTGGCCACGGCGGGTTCGGTGCAGAACCTGGACCTGCTCCGCACCGGGGCCGCCGACGTGATCTTCAGCGCGGCCGACGTTGCGGACATGGCGCTGTCCGACCCGACCCCGACCGACCCGACCCCGACCGACCCGAGGCCGTCCGGCGCGCCGCCGCCGGGACGAACGCCACGCGCGCTGGCCCGGATCTACGACGACGCGCTGCAGGTCGTGGTGCCGGCCGACTCCCCGGTCACCGCGCTGCCCGAGCTGCGCGGCCGCCGGGTGTCCATCGGCGCCGCCGACTCGGGCGTGATCGTCATTGCGCAGCGGCTGCTCGCCGCGGCCGGGCTGTCCGCCGAGCGCGACCTCACGGCCAGCATGCTGGGCATCGACGAGTCGGTGGCGGCACTGGGCCGGGGTGACATCGAGGCGTTCTTCTGGTCCGGGGGGCTGCCCACCAGGGGGCTGGCCGACCTGGCGACGGTCCGCCCGATCCGGCTGCTCGACCTGTCCCCGGCCATCGCGGCGGTGCGCCGGCGGTACCCGGTGTACGACGTGGGCACCGTGCCGGCCGCCACCTACGGGATACCGAACCCGGTGAACACGCTGCTGGTGCGCAACTTCCTGCTGGTCGCGGCCGAGATGCCGGACCCGCTGGCGGAGGCGCTGGTGGCCGCGCTGTTCGACGAGCGGGAGCGGTTGGTGCGGGCCAACCCGTCCGGCCGGGTGATCGACTCGCGGGCGGCGATCGGCACCCAGCCCGTGCCGCTGCACCCCGGCGCGCGGGCCTACTACCGGGCGGCCAAGGACTACGACTGAGCCGACGGCAGCCGCGCCGACACCCGCAGCCCGCCGCCGTCCGGCAGGTCCAGCGTCAGCTCCCCGTCGCAGCGCCGGACCGTGCTCAGCGCGATGGCCAGCCCCAGCCCGGAGCCGCTAAAGTTGTGCTGGGCCGGGGCGCGCCAGAACCGGTCGGTGGCCCGCTCGAGCTCGTCGGCCGGGATCCCGGGGCCGCGGTCGCGCACCGACAGCACGACCTGCCCGCCGTCGGACTCGGTGTGCACGGCGACCACACCCCCGGTCGGGCTGAACTTCACCGCGTTGTCCAGCACGGCGTCCAGCAGGGTCTCCACCGCGCCGGACGGCACCCACGCGCGCAGGCCGCTGGTGCCGGTGCGCCGCAGCCGGAGACCCTCGTGCTCGGCCAGCACCCGCCAGGCGTCGAGCCGGTCGGCCAGCACGTCGTCCAGCTCGACGACCGTCGCCCCGGTCGGTGCCCGCTCCGCCCTGGCCAGGGCGAGCAGCCCGTCCAGCACCTCGCCGAGCCGGTCGGCCTCCTCCAGCGCGGCGGCCCGCTCCTCGGCGGCGGCCGGCCCGTCCTGGCCGTCCAGGTTGTCCAGCCGCAGCCGCAGCGCGGTGAGCGGGTTGCGCAGCTGGTGGGAGGCGTCGGCGACGAAGGCCCGCTGGGTGGCCAGCGTCTGGGTCACGGTGGCCGCCATCCGGTCGAACGACTCGGTCAGCCGGAGCAGCTCGGCCGGACCCCGCCCGTCGGCGACCGGTTCGGCGGGCTGCCCGGACAGCACCGAGCCGGCCACCCGGGACAGCCCCGCGTCCAGCCGCCGGACCGGGCGCAGGATCCACCGCACCACGGGCAGCGCGGCCAGGGTGGCCAGCCCGAGCGCGACCAGCCCGGCCGCGAGCAGCACCAGCCACTCGGCGAGCACGTCGCGGCGCAGCGACCCGGTGGTCGACACCGTGACCACCGCGCCGCGCACCTCGCCGTCCACCAGCACCGGCTCGGCGAGCAGCATCGGGTCGCCGTCCCAGGGCCAGACCACCGGGTACGGCTCGGAGCGGCGGCCGGCCAGCGCCACCTGCACCCGGTCGGCGGTGACCGGGATCCCCGCCCGGGAGGCCACCGACGGCGCGGCGTCCCGGCCGACCAGGGCCACCGCGATGCCGTACACCTCGTCGTAGCGGCGCATCTCGGGCAGCAGCGCGGCCGGGTCGGCGTCCACCAGCGGCCGCTGGGCCAGCGCGGCGAACCGCACCGTGTCGGCCAGGCGGTCCACGAACTGCCGCTGGGTGCCGGTGCGCGCGTCGCTGATCGCCAGCGGCACGCCCAGCCCCACCAGCACCATGGCGACCAGCACCAGCACGGTCACCAGCAGCCGGCGGCGCACCGGATCACCTACTCACCCTCGTCCGGCCCGAACCGGTAGCCCACCCCGCGTACCGTCTGTACCAGCTCGGGGCGGCCGAGCTTGGTGCGCAGCGTGGCCACGTGGACGTCCAAGGTGCGGTTCGCGCCCGGCCAGCTCCGCCCCCACACCTCGGCCACGATCCGGCCCCGGGTGCACACCGCCCCGCCCGCCGTGGCCAGCAGCGCCAGCACCTGGAACTCCTTGCGGGACAGGGTGACCGACACCCCGTCCACCAGCACCGTGTGCCGGGCCAGGTCGACCGTGACCCCGTCGACGTCGATCACCTCGGGGGCGGCCGCGCCGGGCAGCGCGGCCCGCCTGCGCCGGTAGACCGCCTCCACCCGGGCCACCAGCTCGCCGACGTCGTAGGGCTTGACCAGGTAGTCGTCCGCGCCGACGTGCAGCCCCAGGATCCGGTCGTCCACCTCGCCCCGCGCGGACACGATGATGATCGGCAGGTCGCTGGTCTCCCGGATGGCCCGGCACACGTCGACACCGTCGATGTCGGGCAGCCCGAGATCGAGCAGCACCACGTCGACGTCGGCGAGGTGGCCCACCACGTCCCTGCCCCGGTCCAGCCGCTCCATGGTCATGCCGTGCCGGCGCAGCACCGGCCGCAGCGCCGCGGCGACCCGGTCGTCGTCCTCGACCAGCAGAATCCGCACTCTGTCACTCCACGTGTCCGATCACTGACGCGTGACCCAAGTGAAACCCTAAAGGTTGCTCAAGACCCTGGACGATTCTCACCGGCGCCGCTTAGCCTCGCCGGACCCGCCCTCGACTGATAGGACGCTGAGACTGTGGATCAGCCCGGCCCGAGCGGCGAACCCATGATCCGTATCGAGCACGTCGACAAGCACTTCGGTGACCTGCACGTACTCAAGGACATCGACCTCCAGGTGGCCGGCGGCCAGGTCGTCGTGGTGCTCGGGCCGTCCGGTTCCGGCAAGTCCACCCTGTGCCGGGCGATCAACCGGCTGGAGCCGATCGACAGCGGCGTCATCGCCGTCGACGGCAAGCCGCTGCCCGCCGAGGGCAAGGCGCTGGCGAAGCTGCGCGCGGACGTCGGGATGGTGTTCCAGAGCTTCAACCTGTTCGCGCACAAGACCATCCTGGAGAACGTCACGCTCGGTCCGGTCAAGGTGCGGAAGACGCCCAGGGCGGAGGCCGAGCAGCGGGGCCTGGAGTTGCTGGAGCGGGTGGGCATCGCGAACCAGAAGGACAAGTACCCGGCACAGCTCTCCGGCGGTCAGCAGCAGCGGGCGGCGATCGCCCGCGCGCTGGCCATGCGGCCCAAGGTGATGCTGTTCGACGAGCCCACCTCGGCCCTGGACCCGGAGATGGTCCAGGAGGTGCTCGACGTGATGACCGGGCTGGCGAAGGAGGGCATGACCATGCTCGTGATCACCCACGAGATGGGCTTCGCCCGCCGCGCGGCGCACCGGGTGGTGTTCATGGCCGACGGGGAGATCGTCGAGGACTCCACCCCGAACGACTTCTTCACCCAGCCGCGGTCCAGCCGGGCCAAGGACTTCCTTGGCAAGATCCTCACCCACTGAGAACGTCTCAGGCATGCTGGTGATCCGCCCTCGGGCGGCCCGTACGACATCCCGGAGCACGAGGGAGAAACGCTCATGAAGTGGCGAACGCTCGCCGTGGGGCTGATGGTCGGCGCCCTGTCCCTGACCGCGTGTGGCAAGGAGGGCAGCCCCGACGGGGGCGGCGCCCCGGTGGTGAGCGAGCCCGCCGCGACCGGCGTGCAGGTGGCGGGCTCCCCCACGTTCGACAAGATGACCCAGCGCGGCCAGGTCGTCATCGGGGTGAAGAACGACCAGCCCGGCCTCGGCCAGGTCGATCCCACCACGAACACCTACAGCGGCTTCGACGTGGAGATCGGCCGGCTGGTGGCCAGCAAGCTCGGCTTCGGACCCGAAAAGATCAAGTACACGGTGGTCCAGTCCGCCGCGCGGGAGGACGCCATCTCCCGGGGCGACGTGGACTACTACGTCGGCACGTACACGATCAACGACAACCGCAAGCAGCGGGTGGCCTTCGCCGGCCCGTACTTCATCGCCGGGCAGGGCCTGCTGGTGCGCAAGGACGAGACCGCGATCACCGGCAAGGACACGCTGAAGGGCAAGAAGGTCTGCTCGGTGACCGGGTCGACCCCGCTGCAGCGCGTCCAGCAGCAGCAGCTCACCGAGCCGGCCAACATCATCTCGTTCCAGACCTACACGCAGTGTGTCGAGCAGCTGCGCAACCGCCAGGTCGACGCCGTCACCACCGACGACGCCATCCTCAAGGGCTACGCCGCGCAGTCCCCCGACGAGCTGAAGGTGGTCGGCGCGACGTTCTCCAGCGAGCCCTACGGCATCGGCCTGCCGCACGACGACAAGGCGCTGCGGGACAAGGTGAACGACATCCTGCAGACCGCGATCGACGACGGCACCTGGCAGAAGATCTACGACCAGACCCTCGGCAAGTCGGGCGCGCCGGCCAGCCCGCCCGCGCTCCAGCGGTACTGAGCCCGCGCCGGGCGGCGGGGCTCCCGTCCCGCCGCCCGGGCCGCCGGGGAGAGTCGGAGGAGCACCCGTGGACGTCCTGCTCGACAACCTGCCGCTGTTCGGCGCCGGGTTCCTGGGCACCATCGAGCTGTTCGTGGTGGCCGGCATCGGCTCGCTGATCGGCGGCACCGTCCTGGCCGCGATGCGGGTCAGCCCGGTACCGGTGCTGCGGGTGGTCGGCACCGGGTACGTGAACACGCTGCGCAACACCCCGCTGACCCTGGTGCTGTTCTTCTTCGCCTTCGCCTACCCGGCGCTGAAGATCGCCGACCTGTCGTTCTTCACCCTGGCCGCCATCGGCCTGACCGTGTACACCTCGGCGTTCGTCTGCGAGGTCGTCCGCTCGGGGATCAACACCGTGCCGGTGGGCCAGGCCGAGGCGTCCCGCGCGCTCGGCTTCACCTTCGGCCAGACCCTCGGCGAGATCGTGCTCCCGCAGGCGCTGCGCGCGGTGGTGCCCCCGCTGACCAGCATCATGATCGCGCTGCTGAAGAACACCACGATCGCGGCCGGGTTCTCCGTCGTCGAGGCGGGCGGCATCTACGTGTCGCTGTCCGAGCGGGGCTACAGCGTGATGGTCGGGCTGCTGTGGGTCGCGCTGGGCTTCCTGGTCCTGGTCACCCCGCTGACGTTGCTGCAACGCAACCTGGAGAGCCGCTGGAGCGTGGCCCGATGAGCACCGCGGTGCTGTACGACATCCCCGGCCCCAAGGCGCGGGTCCGCAACTCGCTCTACGGCGTGGTCGGCGCCGTGCTCGTCGTGGGGATCATCGTCTACGTCGTCTACCGGCTCGGGGTCACCGGCCAGTTCAGCGGCCGGCGCTGGGAGTGGCTGGAGTACGCCGCCATCCAGCGGCTGCTGCTCGCGGCGCTGCTCAACGTGCTCGAGGCGTTCGCCATGGGAGCGCTGCTGGCACTGCTCTTCGGCGCGCTGTTCGCCGCCTGCCGGCTGTCCGACCACGCCTGGATCAGCCGGCCGGCCACCGTCGTGGTGGAGTTCTTCCGCGCGGTGCCGCTGCTAGTGATGATCTTCATCTTCTACTACGGCCTGCCCCCGGCCACCGGCATCTCGGTGTCGCCGTACTGGGCGGTGGTGCTGGGACTGCTGCTCTACAACGGCTCGGTGCTGGCCGAGATCTTCCGCGCCGGGGTGGTCGCGCTGCCCCGGGGGCAGAGCGAGGCGGCGTACGCGCTGGGCCTGCGCAAGACGCAGGTGATGACGAACGTGCTTCTCCCCCAGGCGGTCCGCTCGATGCTGCCCACGATCGTCAGCCAGCTCGTGGTGCTGCTGAAGGACACCGCGCTGGGCTTCCTGATCGGCTACCAGGAGCTGCTGTTCACCACCCGCACCCTGGGCAGCCAGGGGCGGTTCGACTTCCCGATCATCCCGGTGGCCATCGTGGTGGCGGCCCTGTACATCCTGATGTGCCTGCTGCTGTCCTGGCTGGCCAGCTACCTGGAGCGGCGCACCCGGCGGGTCCGCGCGACCGGCGCCGCCCCGCCGCCCCCGTTGCCGGACCTGGTCACCCCGGCCTGACCTGCGGCTCAGTGCGGGGCGGCCGGAGCCACGACCGGCGGGGGCGCGGGCTTGCGGGTCGCGGTGACCTTCCAGATCTTGCCGTTGGCCTTGGACAGCACGTACAGCTCGCCCCGGGCGTCGGTGCCGAAGCGCAGGTCGACCTTCAGGTGCCCGGCCAGCTCCACGTCCGGCTTGCTGGCCACCTGCTCCATGGTGATCTGCTTGCCGGACTGGTCGAACAGGGTCAGCTCGCGGATCGTCGCCAGGTGCCCGCCGCCCCGGGTCATGTCGTCGACGTCGGTGTAGAACATCCGCCCGGTCACGCCGTCGCCGAACACGTACTTGCCCTGCAGGTCGGGCAGCGCCGCGCCGCGGTACACCCCGCCTCCGATGATCGCGTAGCCGCTGTCCTCGCACTTGGGCCAGCCCGGCGGCGGGTCGTTGTGCCCGTAGGCGGCCACCGGGTAGGTGTAGTTGTGCTGGGCGTCGTCCGGCGGCACCGGGAAGATGTCGCAGGAGTCCGGCCCGTCGCCCAGCTTGACCACGAAGGGGCCTTCCCGGTCGCTCCAGCCGAAGTTGTCGCCGGGGCGCACCTCGTAGACCGACTCCACCTGCTCGTTGCCGATGTTGGCCAGGAACATCCGGTGCTCCGCCTTCGGGTCCCAGCTGAACCGGTACGGGCCGCGCAGCCCGGAGGCGTAGATCTCCGGCAGGGTGCCCTGCTTGCCGACGAACGGGTTGCTCGGCGGCACGCCGTAGGCGCCCCCCGGGCCGTCGTGGGCCAGCGGGTCGATGCGCAGGATCTTGCCCTGCGGCAGCGCCATGTTCCCGGGCACGGTGGTGTGCCGGGTCTCGGTGGCGTCCCCGGCCGCGCCGCCGTCGCCCACCGCGAGGTAGAGCAGTCCGTACTCGGGGGTGCCCGGGGTGGCTGTCGGGTTGAAACCGATCTGCTGGATGCCGTGGATGTCCTCCTCGAACCCGATCCGGAGGACCTCGCGGTGGGTGCCCGAGAACGTGTCCGCGGCCGGGTTCGTCGCGGTCCACTCGGTGACGACACCCTGGTTGGTGGTCTGCGCGGGGGCGGGCAGGTTCGGTTTCTTCGAGGTCAGCGCGCCCCGGGCCTCGGAGTCGACCGTGTAGAACTTGCCGTTGCGGGCGAAGTCGGGGTGGAAGGCGACGAAGCCGAACCCGGTCCCGATGCCCTCGTGGTCCCAGAACGCCGGCCCGACCTGCTTGGCGACGTCCAGGTAGACCTGCGGCTTGCCGTTGCGCAGCACGTACAGCTTGCCGTTGAGGTCCGGCACGAACAGCCGCCCGGAGCCGTCCGGGATCTCGCCCAGGTAGTTGATCCGGGCCCACCGGTCGAGGTTGTCCCCGGCGTCCACCGGCGGGTTCGTCGTCGACCGGGGGATCTGGGCGAACGGGGTGAGCGTCAGCCCCAGCCCGGCCGCCGCCGGCTCGGGCAGCGGGTTCTTCAGCGGCACCCCCTGCGGGGCCGACGAGGTGGGCGGCGGGGAGCCCTCGGGCCGGGGCACCGGGGCGGGCGACGCGCAGCCGGCCGCCGTGGCCAGCGCCACCGCGGCGACCACCAACCACCGCCCGCCGGTCCTCGAACCGCCGTGGATCCGCCGCATGTCCCGCCTCTCTCCGCATCGCCGATCGGGACGCCGGCCGCACGCCTACATGATCGGGACGGCATCGGCGGGACAGGCTACCGTGACCGGACACCGTCGGTGATAAGGGCCGTACCGACTCGGTCCGACCGTGCCCCGCTCGCGACACGGCCCGGCACCTCGGGCTGGCCGAGGTGCCGGGCCGTGTCGCGAGCGGGCCGTCAGGAGTTGGACGAGCTGCGCTTGAAGATCTTGCTGCCCAGCCAGACCAGCGGGTCGTACTTGCGGTCGACCACGCGCTCCTTCATCGGGATCAGCGCGTTGTCGGTGATCTTGATGTGCTCGGGGCAGACCTCGGTGCAACACTTGGTGATGTTGCAGTAGCCCAGGCCGTGCTCCTCCTGGGCCGCCTCCTTGCGGTCGGCGGTGTCCAGCGGGTGCATGTCCAGCTCGGCGATCCGCATCAGGTACCGGGGGCCGGCGAACTCCGGCTTGTTCTCCTCGTGGTCACGCACCACGTGGCAGGTGTCCTGGCACAGGTAGCACTCGATGCACTTGCGGAACTCCTGGCTGCGCTCCACGTCGACCTGGGCCATCCGGTACTCGCCGGGGGCCAGGTCCTTCGGCGGGGCGAACGCCGGGATCTCCCGGGCCTTCTTGTAGTTGAACTCCACGTCGGTGACCAGGTCGCGGACCACCGGGAAGGTGCGCATCGGGGTCACCGTGATGACGTCGTCCGGGGTGAAGTTCGACATGCGGGTCATGCACATCAGGCGGGGACGGCCGTTGATCTCGGCACTGCACGAGCCGCACTTGCCGGCCTTGCAGTTCCACCGCACCGCCAGGTCACCGGCCTGGGTCTGCTGCAGCCGGTGGATGATGTCGAGGACGACCTCACCCTCGTTGACCTGCACCTTGTAGTCGACCAGGTCGCCCTTCTCCGAGTCGCCACGCCAGACCCGGAAGTGCGCCTCGTAGCCGTCGCTCATGCCGAACCACCCTTCTCGGCCGAGTCGGCCCTGTGCCCGCCGAGCTCCTCACCGGTGTAGTACTTCTTCAGCTCATCCATCTCGAACAGGTCCAGCAACTCGGGCCGCATCGGGACCTGCTCCTGGTGCCGCAGGTGGACGTCGTCCTCACCGTTGGCCGAGAGCACCAGCAGCACGTGCCGCCAGTCGGAGTCCATCACCGGGAAGTCGTCGCGGGTGTGCCCGCCCCGGCTCTCGGTGCGCTCCAGCGCCGCCTTCGCCACGCACAGGCTGACCAGCAGCATGTTGCGCAGGTCGAGCGCCAGGTGCCAGCCGGGGTTGAACGCCCGGTGGCCCTCCACCACGACCTGCGTGGTGCGGGAGCCGAAGTCCTGCAGCTTCTTGAGCGCCATCTCCATCTCGTCGCCCTTGCGGATGATGCCGACCAGGTCGTTCATCGTCTGCTGCAGGTCGAGCTGGACGGTGTACGGGTTCTCCCCGCCCTCGTTGTTGCGGAACGGCAGCAGCGCCCGGTCGTAGGCCGCCCGGACCTCGTCCTCGTTCACCGTCGGGCGCGCGGTGCCCAGGCCGTCGAGGTACTCCGAGGCGCCGACGCCGGCGCGGCGGCCGAACACCAGCAGGTCGGACAGCGAGTTGCCGCCCAGCCGGTTCGACCCGTGCATCCCGCCGGAGCACTCGCCCACCGCGAACAGCCCGGGCACCCGGGACTGCGTGGTGTCCGGGTCGACCTCGATGCCGCCCATCACGTAGTGGCAGGTGGGGCCGACCTGCATCGGCTCCTTGGTGATGTCGACGTCCGCCAGCTCCTTGAACTGGTGGTGCATCGAGGGCAGCCGCTTGATGATCTCCTCGGGCTTCATCCGGGTGGAGACGTCCAGGTACACCCCGCCCTGCGGCGAGCCGCGCCCGGCCTTGACCTCGGAGTTGATCGCCCTGGCCACCTCGTCACGCGGCAGCAGCTCCGGCGGGCGCCGGTTGTTGTCCGCGTCGGTGTACCAGCGGTCGCCCTCCTCCTCGGTGGTGGCGTACTGGTCCTTGAACACGTCCGGGACGTAGTCGAACATGAACCGCTTGCCCTCGGAGTTGCGCAGCACCCCGCCGTCACCCCGGACGGACTCGGTGACCAGCAGCCCCTTCACCGACGGCGGCCACACCATGCCGGTCGGGTGGAACTGCACGAACTCCATGTTGATCAGGGTGGCGCCCGCGCGCAGGGCCAGCGCGTGCCCGTCCCCGGTGTACTCCCATGAGTTGCTGGTCACCTTGAACGACTTGCCGATGCCACCGGTGGCCAGCACCACGGCCGGCGCGTCGAACAGGACGAAGCTCCCGGTGTTGCGCCAGTATCCGAAGGCGCCGGAGATCTTCCCGTCGGTCTTCACCAGGTCGGTGATGGTGCACTCGTGGAAGACCCGGATGTTGGCCTCGTAGTCGCCGGTCTCGGCGAAGTCCTCCTGCTGCAGCGACACGATCTTCTGCTGCAGGGTGCGGATCAGCTCGAGGCCGGTGCGGTCACCGACGTGCGCCAGCCGGGGGTAGGTGTGCCCGCCGAAGTTCCGCTGGCTGATCTTGCCGTCCTTGGTGCGGTCGAACAGCGCACCGTAGGTCTCCAGCTCCCAGACCCGGTCCGGGGCCTCCTTGGCGTGCAGCTCGGCCATCCGCCAGTTGTTCAGGAACTTCCCGCCACGCATGGTGTCGCGGTAGTGCACCTGCCAGTTGTCGTTCGGGTTGGCGTTGCCCATCGACGCCGCGCAGCCGCCCTCGGCCATCACCGTGTGGGCCTTGCCGAACAGCGACTTGCTGATGATCGCGGTCTTCTTGCCCTGCAGCCGGGCCTCGATCGCCGCGCGCAGCCCGGCGCCGCCGGCCCCGATGACCACCACGTCGTACGAGTGCCGCTCGATGGCCTCGTTCATGCCTTCATTTGTCGTCATCTCAACGCCTCAGTTCACGATCCGCGGGTCGCTGAACCAGCCCGCCGCCACGGCCATCACGTAGAAGTCGGTCAACGCGAGGGTGCCCAGCGTGGTCCAGGCCAGTTCCTGGTGCTTGCCGTTCAGCTTGGTGACCTTCGTCCAGAACCAGTAGCGCACCGGGTGCTTGGAGAAGTGGTTCAGCCGGCCGCCCATGATGCTCCGGCAGGAGTGGCAGGACAGCGTGTACGCCCACAGGAGCACCACGTTGACCACGATGATGATCGTGCCCAGGCCCAGGCCGAAGCCGCCGCCCTCGCCGCGGAACGCCTCGACCGCGTCGATCGTGTTGACCACCGAGATGAGGGCCGCGATGTAGAAGAAGTAGCGGTGCAGGTTCTGGCCGAGCAGCGGGAACCGGGTCTCCCCGGTGTAGCGCGCGTGCGGCTCAGCGACCGCGCAGGCCGGCGGCGACTGCCAGAAGCTCCGGTAGTACGCCTTGCGGTAGTAGTAGCAGGTGAGCCGGAACAGCAGCAGGAACGGCAGGGTGATGGCCCCGAACGGCAGGATCGGCCAGTCCGGCAGGAACCTGCCGAACAGCGACGCCTCCGGGTCACACCCCATCGACACGCACGGGGAGTAGAACGGAGTCAGGTAGTGGTACTCCGGCACCCAGTAGTAGTCCTGCATGAAGACCCGGACGGTGGCGTAGATGACCCAGGCCGACAGCCCGACGACGGTCAGCAGTGGCGGCAGCCACCACCGGTCGGTGCGGAGGGTTCTGGCCGCGATCTGCGCCCGGCCGCCGGACGCTTCTGTGGTGGATGACACGTCAGACAAGTCCTCATCTGCTTCGGTGCCGACGAGGCGTACCCCGGGAAAAGGAAACGCACCCCGTCGTCGCGTTCGATGTGTCGGAGCGTACGACTAACGTCACAGGTTGCTTCTCTCAGGGCAGCGAGAAATCGCTGGCAGAGACACGGCTCACACTCCTTTCCGGAACTCGTGACCGGCCGGCCGCCGGTGGATCATCGACAGCCCGCCCGCGCGCCCCTCGAGGCGCCGGCCGGCGCAGTGCGTCACGGGCCGAAGAACGGCCGTTCTCAGCGGTTCCATCCCTCTGATCAGCTCATTCCCGGCCGCGGTGCCCCACGGCGGCGCCCAGGAAGTCACGGTTCAGCTGGGAGATCACATCGAGCGGGATCTCCTTCGGACACACCGTGGTGCACGCCCCGGTGTTGGTGCAGCCGCCGAATCCGGCCTCGTCGTGGGCGGCCACCATCGTCAGCACCCGGTCGTAGCGCTCCGGCTGACCCTGCGGCAGCTCACCGAGATGGGTGACCTTCGCGCCCAGGAACAGCGACGCCGAGCCGTTCGGGCAGGCCGCCACGCAGGCCCCGCAGCCGATGCAGTTCGCCGCGGCGAACGCCCGGTCGGCGGCGGCCTTGGGGACCAGGGTGGCGTTCGCGTCCGGCGCGGCCCCGGTCGGCGCGGAGATGTACCCGCCGGCCTGGATCACCCGGTCGAACGCCGAGCGGTCCACGACGAGGTCCTTGACGACGGGGAAGGCGCCCGACCGGAACGGCTCCACGGTGACGGTCTGGCCGTCCCGGAAGCTCCGCAGGTGGAGCTGGCAGGTCGTGGTCGCGCGCTCCGGCCCGTGCGGCAGGCCGTTGATCACCAGGCTGCACATGCCGCAGATGCCCTCGCGACAGTCGTGGTCGAAGGCCACCGGCTCCTCGCCGCGCAGGATGAGGCTCTCGTTGAGCACGTCGACGAGCTCGAGGAAGGACATGTCCTCGGAGGCGTCCTCCACGAGGTAGTCGACCAGCCCGCCCGTCGCGTCGTTCGCGCGCTGGCGCCAGATCCGTAGCTTCAGCCTCACTTGTAACTCCGGTTACTCGGATGCACGTAGTCGAAGGTCAGCTGCTCCTTGTGCAGTACCGGCGCCTCCCCCGGCCCCGTGTACTCCCACGCTCCCGCGTAGCCGAACTCCCCGTCGTCGCGCAGAGCCTCGCCCTCGGCGGTCTGGCTCTCCGCGCGGAAGTGCCCGCCGCAGGACTCGCGGCGGTGCAGCACGTCCAGGCACATCAGCTCGCCCAGCTCCAGGAAGTCGGCGATCCGGCCCGCCTTCTCCAGGCTCTGGTTCAGCTCCACCCCGCTGCCGGGCACCGACACGTTGCTCCAGAACTCCCGGCGCAGCTCCGGGATCCGGTCCAGCGCCTTGCGCAGCCCCTCCTCCGTGCGCTCCATGCCGCAGTGGTCCCACATGAGCTGGCCGAGCTCGCGGTGGAACGAGTCGGGGGTTCGGTGCCCGCCGATGCCCAGCAACGTGTCGATCCGCTCGCTGACCGCCCGCTCGGCCTCGCGCACCTCGGGGGCGTCCGGGGCAACCGGATCGAGCGGGGCGCCGGCCAGGTAGTCGCCGATGGTCACCGGCAGGACGAAGTAGCCGTCGGCCAGCCCCTGCATCAGCGCGGAGGCGCCGAGCCGGTTCGCGCCGTGGTCGGAGAAGTTCGCCTCACCCGCCACGTACAGCCCGGGGATCGTGCTCCGCAGGTCGTAGTCCACCCACAGGCCGCCCATCGTGTAGTGCACGGCTGGGAAGATGCGCATCGGGACCTGGTACGGGTCCTCGCCGGTGATGCGCTCGTACATCTGGAACAGGTTCCCGTACCTCGCCGCCACGGCCGGCCGGCCCAGCC
The DNA here is from genome assembly GCA_036497465.1 of Pseudonocardia sp. Classification (GTDB taxonomy): domain Bacteria; phylum Actinomycetota; class Actinomycetes; order Mycobacteriales; family Pseudonocardiaceae; genus Pseudonocardia. The sequence goes on from DASXJJ010000092.1 coordinate 51,857, forward strand.
GCCGGATCGCGTCGTCGAAGTCCAGGTAGACGCCCAGACCGGTGGGGCCGACGCCGCGCTTCTCGTCGCACACCCGCTTCGCCGCGCGGCTGGCGATGTCGCGGGGCACCAGGTTGCCGAACGCCGGGTACTGCCGCTCCAGGAAGTAGTCCCGTTCGGCGTACGGGATGTCGTTCGGCCCCCGGTCGTCGCCGTGCCGCAGCGGCACCCACACCCGGCCGTCGTTGCGCAGCGACTCCGACATCAGCGTCAGCTTCGACTGGTGGTCGCCGGACACCGGGATGCAGGTCGGGTGGATCTGCGTGTAGCACGGGTTGGCGAACAGCGCGCCCCTGCGGTGCGCCCGCCAGCTCGCCGTGACGTTGCAGCCCTTGGCGTTGGTCGAGAGGTAGAAGACGTTGCCGTAGCCGCCGGTGGCCAGCACCACCGCGTCGGCCAGGTGGGTCGCCACCCGGCCGGTGATCATGTCCCGGGCCACGATCCCGCGCGCCCGCCCGTCCACCACCACCAGCTCGAGCATCTCGTGCCGGGAGTGCATGGTGACCGTGCCGGCCGCGATCTGCCGCTCCAGCGCCTGGTACGCGCCGATCAGCAGCTGCTGGCCGGTCTGCCCCCTGGCGTAGAACGTCCGGGAGACCTGGACGCCGCCGAATGAGCGGGTGTCCAGCAGGCCGCCGTACTCGCGGGCGAAGGGCACCCCCTGGGCCACGCACTGGTCGATGATCGCGCCGCTGATCTCGGCGAGCCGGTGCACGTTGGACTCGCGGGCCCGGAAGTCGCCGCCCTTGACGGTGTCGTAGAACAGCCGGAACACGCTGTCGCCGTCGTTGCGGTAGTTCTTCGCGGCGTTGATCCCACCCTGCGCCGCGATCGAGTGCGCGCGGCGCGGGCTGTCCTGGTAGCAGAACGAGCTGACCCGGTAGCCCAGCTCGCCCAGCGACGCCCCGGCCGAGGCGCCCGCCAGCCCGGTGCCCACCACGATGATGTGCCTCCCGCGCTTGTTGGCCGGGTTGACCAGCCGGACCCCGAATCGGCGACGCTCCCAGCGGCTCTCGATGGGGCCGTCCGGCGCCGCGCGGTCGGTGACCGGGGCGCCCAGGGTGAAGTCCGAGTAGCCCATGTCAGGCCCACCCGGCGGTGACCGCGACGGGGACGGCGAGGAAGCCCGCGGTGAGCAGCACGGCGAACCCGGTGGAGAACCGGCGCAGCGCGCGCTGCCGGGCGCCCGTGGAGTACCCCAGGGTCTGCAGGCCGCTCCACAGCCCGTGCCGCACGTGCAGCCCGACCGCGAGCACCGCGAGGACGTAGAACAGCGTCACGTACCAGCGGCCGGGGGTGAAGTCGGCGGCCAGGTTCTCGTAGACCCTCAGGTGCCGGCCGTTCGGGTTGAGCGTGCCGGTGGTGAGGTCGAGCAGGTGGTAGACGACGAACAGCAGGATGATCACGCCGCCCCACCGCATCGTCCGCGCCGCGTAGCTGCCGGGCACCTTGCTGCGCACCGCGTACTTCACCGGGCGGGCCCTGCGGGCTCGCAGCGTCAGCACCGTGGCCGACCAGACGTGGGCCAGGACCGCGGCCACCAGCCCGACCCGCGTCAGCCACAGCACAGCCCCGTACGGGACGGCGGGCTCCAGCACCGTCCGCAGCCAGCCCGCGTAGGCGTTCAGCTCGGCGGCACCCAGGAAGATCTTCAGGTTGCCGACCATGTGCAGGAGCAGGAAGAGCAGCATCGCCGCGCCGCTGACCGCCATCACGAACTTGAGCAGGGCCGACGCCGGTGCCGGCCGGTGCGCGCGCCCGGTGGGCGGCTCCGCGCGACGCCCGGTGCCGGGCTCCGCGCGCGACCGGTTCAGGACCTGGACTCTCACCCGGTCAGTGGACGCCCAGAACGGCCGGCCGTCCAATGCATCGGTCAGCGGGCAGCCATGCAGATACGCTATAATGGTGACACTTCAGCAGCTCGCGTACTTCGCCGCGCTCGCCGACGTGCGCAGCTTCACTCGGGCGGCGGAGCTGACCGGCGTCGCACAGCCCACCCTGTCGCGGCAGCTCAAGGCGCTGGAGGACGAGCTGGGCGCTCCCCTGGTGAACCGCGGCAAGACGGTGACGCTCACCCCGGCGGGCACCGCGATCCTGCCGCTGGCCCGCCGGATGCTGGCCGACGCGCACAGTGCACGCACCACCGTCGCCGAGATCGTCGGCCTGCGGCAGGGCCGACTGCGCGTGGGGGCCACCCCGTCGCTGTGCATCGGCGTGCTGGCCGACGTGCTCCGGGTGTTCCACGAGCAGCACCCGGAGATCCACCTGCACCTGGCGGAGAACGGCTCGCAGCCGCTGGTGCGCGACCTGGCCAGCGGCGAGCTGGACGTGGCCATGGTGATCGTGCCGCCGTCCGGGCTCGACCCGTCGCTGCACCTCACCCCGCTGCTGCGGGAGCGGCTGTCCGTCGCGTCGCCCCGGTCGAGCCGGCCGCCGTCCAGCCGGGCGTCGATGACCGTGGCCGAGCTGTCGCGCAAGCCACTGGTCATGGTCCGCCAGGGCTACGACCTGCGGCAGGTGACCCTGGAGGCGTTCCGGGAGGCCGGGGTGACGCCCCGGTACGCCGTGGAGGGCGGCGAGATGGACGCCGTCCTGCGGCTGGTCGAGGCGGGCACCGGGGTGGCCGTGGTCCCCGACCTGGTCTTCGCCGGCCGCCCCCGGCTGCGCCGTACCGTGCTCACGCCTCCGCTGTACCGCACGGTGGCGATCGCCCGCCGGGCCGACATCGCCCCGACCCACGCCGCCTCGGCGTTCACCGACACGCTGCTGTCGTTCCTGTCCGACGTGGCCGCCTCGGGTGGGCTGGCCGCCGACGTGCAGATCCTGCACCGCGGCTGACCGGCCGGCCGCCACCCGCCCGGCACGCGCCGCTCACCCCACGCCGGTCGACCCGAGTCGTCGACTCAGCCGGCGCGCCGCTCAACCCACGTCGTCGGCGCCGAGCTCGTCGACATCGGCGCCCCGCGAGGCGAGCGCGGCCCGCACCACGTCGTGCGCCACGCCGGCCGGGTAGCCCTTGCGCGCCAGCATGCCCAGCAGCCGCCGGCCCGCGCGCACCCGGTCGTCCGGGCTCTCGACGGCCAGCGTGCGGATCCGCCGGTCGACCAGCTCGCGCGCCCGGCGCCGCTCGGACTCCGGGTCGACCTCGGCCAGCGCCTCGTCGGCCACCTCCCGATCGACCCCCCTGCGGCGCAGCTCTATCGCCAGCGCCTGCCGGCCGAGCCCGCGGGAACGGTGCCGCGAGCGGACCCACTGGTCGGCGAACGCCGCGTCGTCGATCAGCCCGACGTCGGAGAACCGGCCCAGCACGTGGTCGGCCACCTCGGTCGGGATGTCGCGGCGCCGCAGTACGTCGGCCAGCTCCGCGCGGGTACGCGCCCGGTCGGTGAGCAACCGCAGGCAGATCGCCCTGGCCACGGTCTCCGGATCGCCGGGCGCGTCCTCCGGCTGCTCGGCTGCCTCGGCCGCCACGACGTCAGAAGTCGACCGGGGCCGGGGCCGCAGCCGTCGTCTCGTCCGCGTCCAGCTTCGGCCCGATGCCTAGCTTCTCCTTGATCCGCTTCTCGATCTCGGCCGCTACATCGGGGTTGTCCAGCAGGAACTTCCGGGCGTTCTCCTTGCCCTGGCCCAGCTGGTCGCCCTCGTAGGTGTACCAGGCACCGGACTTGCGGATCAGTGCCTGCTCCACGCCCACGTCGATCAGCGAGCCCTCCCGGCTGATGCCGTGGCCGAACAGGATGTCGAACTCCGCCTGCTTGAACGGCGGAGCCACCTTGTTCTTGGCCACCTTCACCCGGGTGCGGTTGCCCACCGCCTCGGTGCCGTCCTTGAGCGTCTCGATCCGCCGGATGTCCAGCCGCACCGAGGCGTAGAACTTCAGCGCGCGGCCACCGGTCGTGGTCTCCGGCGAGCCGAACATCACGCCGATCTTCTCCCGCAGCTGGTTGATGAAGATCGCCGTGGTGCCGGAGTTGTTCAGCGCACTGGTGATCTTCCGCAGCGCCTGGCTCATCAGCCGGGCCTGCAGGCCGACGTGGCTGTCGCCCATCTCACCCTCGATCTCGGCGCGGGGCACCAGCGCGGCCACCGAGTCGATCACGATGATGTCCAGCGCACCGGACCGGATCAGCATGTCCGCGATCTCCAACGCCTGCTCACCGGTGTCGGGCTGGGAGACCAGCAGCGCGTCGGTGTCGACGCCGAGGATCTTCGCGTACTCCGGGTCGAGCGCGTGCTCGGCGTCGATGAACGCGGCGACCCCGCCGGCGGCCTGGGCGTTGGCCACCGCGTGCAGCGCGACGGTCGTCTTACCCGAGGACTCCGGGCCGTAGATCTCGACGACCCGGCCCCTCGGCAGGCCACCCACGCCCAACGCCACGTCGAGCGCGATGGACCCGGTCGGGGTGACCCCCACCGGGGCGCGGGCCTCGTCGCCCAGGCGCATCACCGAGCCCTTGCCGTGGTTCTTCTCGATCTGGGCCAGCGCGAGGGCCAGTGCCTTCTCGCGGTCGGGAGCGGTCATCGGATGCCACCTCGGAGACGTAGGGAATGCGATGCTGATGACGGTAGGCGGCGCGACCGACGATTCCGCGGCCGCGAACGTCAGCTGTGGACAACTCCGCCGGATGTGAACGACACTCTAGCCGAACGGCTGTTCGAAGCGACACGGACACGCCGGTCCGGCACGATCCGGTGTTCGGGCCGTGCTCAGCGCCGCTCCGGCGGCACCTCGAAGGTCGAGCAGACCGCCCGCCACACGTCCCGGGCGTTGGCGCCGGCCTCCAGCGCCTCGTCCACCGTCCGGCCGCCCAGCTCCGCGAAGACGTGGTCGGCGGCCAGCGAGGCGGCGCGAACCGCGCCGAACTCGTCGGCCATCAGCTCGCGGAACTGGGTCAGTCGCACCCCCGCCACGCTAGCCGCCGCGCGCGGCGTCCCGACGGGGGCTCCGGCGGCGGTACCGTCGAGGGATGTTCACCGCCGCCGACCCGACCGGGATGTCCTCGCCGCTGGGGCAGTTGCTCACGTTGGCCATGCTGGTGTCCGCCCTGGTCGTGGCCGGGCGCTGGTGGTGGCAGCAGCGCAAGCGGTAGCAGCGGCGCACACCCGGTAGCAGCGGCGCATACCGGTAGCAGCGTCCCGGCCGGGCGGGCGCCGGCGGGCGTACCCGGCTCAGCCGGCGCGCAGCGAGCGGGACAGCTCCACCCAGCGCTCCAGCAGCCGGGCCGCCGCACCGGAGTCGACCGCATCCGCCACCCGGTCCAGCCCGGCGCGCAGGTCGGCCAGCAGGTCGCCGGTGGCGCCGCCGACCACGCCCTGGTACGCGGCGACCGCCCCGGCCGCGTTCACCAGCACCGCGTCCCGGACGGGCCCGGCCTGCCCGGCCAGCAGCCGGTGGGTGACGTCGGCGTTGAACGCGGCGTCGCCACCGCGCAGGTCGGCCATCGTCGCCCTCGGCACGCCCAGCTCGGCCGCGTCCAGCGACTCCCGGCGCACCGTGCCGCCCGCCACCCGCCACACCGAGGTGGTGCTGGTGGTGGTGATCTCGTCCAGCCCGTCGTCGCCCCGGACCACCAGCGCAGAGGCACCGCGACCGGCCAGCACGTCGGCGATCACCGGGGCCAGCCGGGCGTCCGCGCAGCCGATCAGGCCGGCGGGCGGCTGGGCCGGGTTGGTCAGCGGGCCCAGCAGGTTCATCGCCGTGGGCACGCCCAGCTCGCGGCGGGCGGCGGCGGCGTAGCGCATCGCCGGGTGGAAGACCGGCGCGAAGCAGAAGCCCAGCCCGACCTCGGCGACGCAGCGGCGCACGCCCTCCGGCGGCAGGTCGATCACCACGCCGAGCGCCTCGAACAGGTCGGCCGCCCCGCACTTGGAGGACGCCGCCCGGTTGCCGTGCTTGACCACCGGCACCCCGGCGGCCGCCAGCACGATCGTGGTCATGCTGGAGATGTTGACGCTGTGCGAGCGGTCGCCACCGGTCCCGACCACGTCCACCGCGGGGCCGTCCAGCGGCACCCGCAGCCCGTGCTCGAGCATCGCGCCGGCCAGGCCCGCGATCTCCTCGGCGGTCTCCCCCTTGGCGCGCAGCGCGACGAGGAAACCGGCCAGCCGGACGTCGGTGGCGTCGCCGGCGAGCACCTGGGCCATCACCCAGGCCGTGTCGTCGGCGGTCAGGTCGGTGCCGGCGAGCAGCCGCCCGAGCAGCTCGGGCCAGCCGCGCGCGGCCTGGCCGGTACCGGTGGACACCTCGGCCGTCATGTCGTTCCGGTCACACCGTCGCCGGCGCGGCCGTCAGGCACTGGCCACCGGGGCGGCACCCCGGCGCAGCACGTCGGCCACCGTCTCGGCCGCGGTCAGCGGGTCGAGCGGGTGCACCAGCACCGCGTCGGCCTGCGACCAGGTGGCCAGCCAGCGGTCGTCCCGGCGCTGCACGGCGACCACGATCGGCGGGCAGTCGGTGATCTCGTTCTTCAGCTGCCTGGACAGCCCCATCCCGCCGGTCGGCTGCGCCTCGCCGTCCAGGATCGCCAGGTCGACCTGGCCGGAGTCCATGGCGGCGAGCACCTCTGCCACCGTTCCGACCTCGAGGAACTTGACCCGGCCCACGTCGGGAGCGGGACGGCGGCCGATCGCGCCGGTGATCGACTCGCGGACCATCGGCCGGTGGCTGAAGACCAGCACGGTGCGCGTCGCACCCCCCCGGCCCTCCACACTGCCTGCGTTGCCTGCACTGCTCACGGCGCTCAGCTTCCTCCCGCTCGTCGGCCCCGGTGATGGTATCGGCGACCGGTGTCCCCGTCGCGGCCGCCACTCGGGGCGACCGGCGGAACCCACCCGACCGCCCCCGGCGGACCACCCCGGGACCCGACCCCGCCGCCTCACCCGTGTGGCCTAGGCCTCACCCGGTTCGGGGATCACGGCGCGCCCGCACTGATAGTGCCCAACCCTGAGCGGGCCGGATCGACCAAGCGGGTCATAATGACCCCCGTGACGACGGCAGCTCCCAGCATCAGTCAGCGCATCCACTCGCTGAACCGGCCGAACATGGTCAGCATCGGCACGATCGTCTGGCTGTCCAGCGAGCTGATGTTCTTCGCCGGACTGTTCGCGATCTACTTCACGGCGCGAGGCCAGAACGTGGGTGAATGGCCGCCACCGCCCACGGAGTTGGACGTTCCGTACGCGCTGGTCGTCACGATCATCCTGGTCGCCTCCTCGTTCACCTGCCAGTACGGCGTGTTCGCCGCCGAGCGGGGCGACGTCTTCGGGCTCCGGCGGTGGTACGTGATCACGCTGATCATGGGGACGCTGTTCGTCCTGGGTCAGGCGAACGAGTACCGAGGGCTGGTCATGAACCACGACACGACCATCTCGTCCAGCGCGTACGGCACGGTGTTCTACCTCACGACCGGGTTCCACGCGCTGCACGTGACCGGCGGTCTCATCGCCTTCATCTACCTGCTGGTCCGCACCAAGCTCAGCAAGTTCACGCCCGCCCAGGCGACCGCCGCGATCGTGGTCTCCTACTACTGGCACTTCGTGGACGTGGTCTGGATCGGCCTATTTACCGTGATCTACTTCATCCGCTGACCGCTCTACGAGCGCCCGACCTGACTGCGAGGGTTCGAGACTCCGCGATGAGAACCACCACCACACGCCGTCCGTCCGCACGGAGCAAGCTGCGGCGCCGGATCGCCGGCTCGCTTGCCCTCGGTGTGGCGCTGCTCAGCGCCGGAGCGCTGTACTCGGTGTTCGCGCCGCAGCCGCAGACCGCCGTCGCACAGGACAACACCCAGCTCGTGGCCCAGGGCCAGCAGGTGTTCGACAACCACTGCATCAGCTGCCACGGCGCCAACCTGCAGGGCGTGACGGACCGGGGCCCCAGCCTCATCGGCGTCGGCTCGGCCGCCGCCTACTTCCAGGTGTCCAGCGGCCGGATGCCGATGGCCCGCCAGGAGGCGCAGGCGGAGCGCAAGCACCCCATCGCGGACCTGGACCCCGCACATCCCGAGGGGCGGCGGAACATTGACGCCCTGACGGCGTTCGTGCAGGCGAACGGCGGCGGCCCGCAGCGGCCCTCGGAGACCGGCGCGGCGCTGCGCGGCGCCGACACCGCGCGCGGCGGTGAGCTGTTCCGGCTGAACTGCGCGTCCTGCCACAACTTCACCGGCCAGGGCGGCGCGCTGTCCTCCGGCAAGTTCGCCCCGCCCCTGGCGCCGGCGAGCGAGGAGCAGATCTACACCGCGATGCTCAGCGGGCCGCAGAACATGCCGCACTTCTCCGACCGGCAGCTCACCCCGGACGAGAAGCGCGACATCATCGGTTACGTCAAGACCGTCGCGGACAACCAGAACAGTCCCGGCGGCAACGCCCTCGGCGGCATCGGGCCGGTGTCCGAGGGTCTGATCGCGTGGATCGTCGGCATCGCGGCCCTGGTCGGGGTCACGTTGTGGTTGGGAGCCAAGGCATGAGTGAGGGAGCGAACAGCCCCGTCCGGCCCACCCAGGCCGAGCTCGACGACATGACGCCGGAGCAGCTCGCCGAGCTGGCCTCCACGCTCGACGACGTGGTGGTGGTCCGCAACGCGAACCGCTGGCCGGTCCCGGGGACCCGCGCGGAGAAGCGGGCCGAGCGGAGTGTGGCCGCCTGGTTCGTGGTGTCCGCCGTCGCCGGGCTGGCCTTCCTGGGCGTCTACCTGTTCTGGCCGTTCGAGTACAAGGCGCCCGACAAGCCGGGGCACCTGCTGTACTCGCTGTACACGCCGCTGGTCGGCCTGTTCTTCGGGATCGCCATCCTGGCGCTCGGGTTCGGCCTGATCTCGTACGTGAAGAAGTTCTTCCCGGACGAGGTGGCGGTCCAGCAGCGACACGACGGGCCGTCCGCCGACATCGACCGGCGCACGGTGCTCGCGCAGCTCGCCGCCGCCGGCAACGACACCGGCATCGCCCGCCGTTCGATGATCAAGAAGACGGTCGGCCTCGCCGGCGCCGTGTTCGGGCTGGGCGTCGGCGTCGCCGCACTGGGCGGCCTCATCCGCAACCCGTGGAAGGGTGGCGACAAGGCGGCCCTGTGGGTCACCCCGTGGGCGCCGGAGAACGGTGAGACCGTCTACCTGCGCCGCGACGTCGGCATCTCCTCCGAGGAGATCATCAAGAACAACATCGACGTCCGGGTGCGGCCGGAGGACATGGACGCCGGCTCGATGGAGACGGTCTTCCCGTTCCGGACGGCCGACCTCCGCGACCCGGAGAAGATGAACGAGTCGCTGCGGGCCTCCGACGCGCCGGTCATGCTGATCCGGTTGCGTCCGGGCACCAAGGTGATCCAGCGGGCCGGTCGGGAGAACTTCCACTACGGCGACTTCTACGCCTACTCGAAGGTGTGCACCCACCTGGGCTGCCCCACCTCGCTGTTCGAGGCGCAGAGCAACCGCATCCTGTGCCCGTGCCACCAGTCGCAGTTCCTGGCGACCGAGTACGCGAAGCCGGTGTTCGGGCCGGCGACCCGTCCGCTGCCGGAGCTTCCCATCACGGTGAACAACGAGGGATACTTCGTGGCGCGAGCTGACTTCGACGAGGCGGTTGGACCCGGCTTCTGGGAGCGCAGATCATCATGAGTTCCATCACCACGCCCACCACCAGCGCGAACCCGCTGAAGGCCAAGGCCGCCGAGGGGCTCGACGAGCTGGACCAGCGGTTCCACCCGGCAGCCGGGATGCGCCGCCAGTTCAACAAGGTCTTCCCGACGCACTGGTCGTTCATGCTCGGCGAGATCGCGCTGTACAGCTTCCTGGTGCTGCTGCTGACCGGTACCTGGCTCGCGCTGTTCTTCGACCCGTCCATGCAGGAGGTCACCTACAACGGTGTCTTCGACAACCTGCGTGGCGTCTCCATGTCGCGGGCGTTCGAGAGCTCGCTGCACATCTCCTTCGAGGTGCGCGGCGGGCTGTTCATCCGGCAGGTGCACCACTGGGCGGCGCTGCTGTTCGTCGCCTCGATGGTCGTGCACATGTTCCGGACGTTCTTCACCGGCGCGTTCCGCAAGCCCAGGGAGACGAACTGGCTGATCGGGATCGTGCTGATCCTGATGGGCTTCATGGAGGGCTTCACCGGCTACTCGCTGCCCGACGACCTGCTCTCCGGCACCGGCCTGCGGATCATGTCCGGGTTCGTGCTCTCGGTCCCGGTCGTCGGCACCTGGACCCAGTGGCTGATCTTCGGCTCCGAGTTCCCCGGCAACGAGCTCATCCCCCGGCTCTACATCGTGCACGTGCTGCTGCTGCCGGGCATCCTGCTCGCGCTGATCGCGGTGCACGTCGGGCTGGTCTGGTACCAGAAGCACACCCAGTTCCCCGGCCCCGGCCGCACCGAGAAGAACGTCGTTGGCGTGCGCATCCTGCCGGCCTTCGCGGCCAAGGGCGGCGCGTTCTTCGCCGTCACCGTGGGTGTCATCGCCATCATGGCCGGCGTCTTCCAGATCAACCCGGTCTGGAACTTCGGGCCGTACAACCCGGCGCAGATCTCGGCGGGTTCTCAGCCGGACTGGTACGTCCTGTTCACCGAGGGCATGCTGCGCATCTTCCCGCCGTGGGAGATCAACATCGCGCACACGTACCTGATCCCACCGGCGTTCTGGGCGAGTCCGCTGTTCCTGCCGCTCATCCACGGGGTGGCGGGGGCCTACCCGATGATCGAGCGGAAGTTCACCAAGGACAACGCGATGCACAACCTGTTGCAGCGGCCCCGTGACGTGCCGGTCCGCACCTCGCTCGGCGTGATGGCCATCACGTTCTACGCCTGGCTGGTACTGCTCGGTTCGAACGACATCATCGCCGACAAGTTCAACATCTCGCTGAACGCCACCACCTGGGCCGGCCGGATCGGCATCCTGCTGCTCCCGCCGCTGGCCTACTGGGTGACCTACCGGCTCTGCCTCGGGCTGCAGCGCGGCGACCGCGCTGTCCTCGAGCACGGCATCGAGACCGGCATCATCAAGCGGCTGCCGCACGGCGAGTTCATCGAGGTTCACCAGCCGCTGGCCGGGCTCGACTCGCACGGGCACGCCATTCCGCTGGCCTACCAGGGCGCCTCGGTGCCGAAGCGGATGAACCAGCTCGGCTCCAGCGGTCACCCGGTGGCCGGGTCGCTGCTGCGGCCGGACCCGCCGGAGGAGACCGTCGCACTGGAGCAGGCTCGCGCCGAGCTGGCACACAGCAACGGCGCGGCGGCCGACTCGGATGAGCACAGCAAGGACGACCGCCGGGAGCTGGCCGGTCGCCCGAAGCAGCTCGACAACTGACCGGGCACCGCACGTAAGAGCGGGAGAAGGCGCCTCCGACCACGTCGGGGGCGCCTTTTTCGTGCGCCGGTCCGGCGGGTGCACGGGTAACGTCCGCCAGAGGCCCTCTGCGCGGTGCGCGGGCAGCGGTCGGCGGGTCAAGGCGGTCTGGGCGGGTTATGGGCGGCACGAGCGAACACAGGGCCAGGGACTGGGCATTCTGGACCCGGGTGGACGGCGGCGGCGGGCCGTCCATCGACCTGCTGCACGCGCGGCTGGTAAGCCGCCACTACGCCCCGCACATGCACGACGTCTACGCGGTCGGTGCCTGCACCAGCGGGCGCGAGGTCATCCGGTACCGGGGCGCGCTGCACTACGCCGGCCCCGGCACGGTGGTCCTGGTCGAACCCGGCGAGCCGCACACCGGCGGACCCGCTGTCCCGGACGGTTTCACCTACCGGGTGCTCTATCCGCACCACGGCCTGCTCACCGGGCCCGACGAGCCGCTGCCGCACTTCCGCGACCTCGTCATCCACGACCCGCGACTGGCCGGCGAGCTGGCATCCGTCCACACCGTGCTGGCCAGGGCCGAGGACCCGCTGGAGGGCGAGTCCCGGCTCGCCGAGCTGCTCGGCGAACTGGTGCGGCGGCACGCCAGCACGCCCGGCCCCGCTCCGCACCGCCGCGGCACCACCGTGGCCGGCCCGGTGATGAGCCGGCTGGCCGACCAGATGACCTCGCCGCCGTCGCTGGCCGAGATGGCCGGCGAGCTGGGCCTGTCCCGCTACCAGTTGGTGCGGGCGTTCCGGGAGGAGGTCGGCATGCCGCCCTACGCCTGGCTCGCCCAGCACCGGGTGGCCCACGCCAAGGGTCTTCTGGAGCGGGGTGGACGGCTGGCCGAGGTGGCAACCCGGCTCGGCTTTGCCGACCAGGCGCACCTGACCCGGTGGTTCCGGCGGGTGGTCGGTGTGACCCCGGGTGCGTTCCGCAACAGCGTTCAAGACTCCGCGCGGGGATGAGGACGACGCTGGGCGGTGTTGTCCGGTCCGTAGGACCAGTTCGGGTGTGGCGCGCCGCGGTAACCGGTGGCCCAGAGCGATGTGGAGTTGTCGGTGAGTCGGCGAGGTTGGCTGCTGTTCGCGGCGATGTGCCTGCTGTGGGGCATCCCGTACCTGATGATCAAGATCGCGGTGGACGGCGTCTCGGTGCCCGTACTGGTGTTCGCGCGCACCGCGATCGGCGCGGCGGTGCTGCTCCCGCTCGCCGCCAGGGCCGGCGGGCTGGCCATCCTGCGCGCGCACTGGCGCCCGCTGCTCGCCTTCGCCGCGCTGGAGATCATCGGCCCGTGGTGGCTGCTGTCCGACGCCGAGCGCCGGCTGTCCAGCGGGATGACCGGGCTGCTCATCGCCGCGGTGCCGATCATCGGGGTGCTGGTCGTCCGCCTCTTCGGCGACACCACCCGGTTGGGTCCGGTGCGCTGGACCGGGCTGGGGCTCGGGATGGCCGGCGTGCTGCTGCTCGCCGCGCCGCACCTCGGCGGTGGCACCGGGTGGCCGGTGGTGGAGCTGCTGCTGGTGGCGATCGGGTACGCGACCGCTCCGGTGATCGCCGCGCGGAAGCTGGCCGAGGTGCCCAACCTGCTGATGACCGCCAGCTGCCTGACACTCGCCGCCCTGGTCTACACGGTGCCCGCGATCGTCACCTGGCCGCGCGAGCTGCCGTCGGGTGCGGTGTTGCTCGCGCTCGGCGGGCTCGGGGTGGTCTGCACCGCGGTGGCGTTCGTGCTGTTCTTCGAGCTGATCCGCGAGGTGGGGCCGGCCAGGGCGATAGTGTTCACCTACGTCAACCCGGCGGTCGCGGTCACCGCGGGTGTCCTGCTGCTCGGTGAGCCGCTGACCCTGCCGGTGATCGCGGCGTTCGTCCTCATCCTGACCGGATCGGTGCTGGCCACCGCGCGGCAGCGGGAGAAGGTCCCGGTGGTCGCGGCCGTCGCCCAGCCCTGCCCCGCGGCCGACTGACCGGGCGGCGGCCGCTCCGGGCCGTCAGACCGGCCCCGGGCGGTCAGACAGACTCTGGGCGGTCGATCGCGTAGTGCGCGAGCTTGACCTCGCGGCCCTCGTGCTCGGCAACCTCGTCGCGTTGCCAGCGCATCCCGGACTTCTCCATCACCCGGCGGCTGGCCGCGTGGTCGATCTTCGCCTCCGCGCACACCCGGCCGATGTGGGGCTGGCCGAGAAGGTGCTCGACCACCGCGCCGAGGGCCTCCGTGGCGTAGCCCTCGCCCCAGCAGGACGACGCGATGTCGTAGCCGACGGAGACCTCGACCGGGTCACCGGTGCGGGCGCAGCTGATCGTGCCGATGACCGCGTCGTCGGAGCGCCGCAGCAGCAACCACGGGCCGAGGTCCGGTGCGCCCTCGTCGGCCTCCTGGTCGATCGCCGGGTACAGCGCGACGAGCCGCAGCACCTGGGTGGCGAACGCCGAGGGGTACCCGTCCGCGTAGACCGGGCGGTCCAGGTCGGAGGCGGCGAGGGTGCGCTCGGCGTCGTGCGCGGTGAGCGTCCGCAGCCGCAGCCGAGGGCTCGAGATCACCGCTGTCCGGGGAGTCACGCTCTCAGTGGTCCGAGCGCGGCAGGTGGTACTCGAAGAGGAGCCCACCCACCATGAAGATCAGGATCGCACCGGAGATGACGAGCGCCCAGATCATCCAGTAGGCCACGCTGATCCCGACCAGGGCTGCGCCGGCCGCCAGGCCGATCGGCCAGTAGCTGCCCGGGCTGAAGAACCCGACCTCACCGGCACCGTCGGAGATCTCCGCGTCCGGATTGTCCTCCGGACGGGTCTCCAGCCGCCTCGACACGAAGCGGAAGTAGGTGCCGATGATCAGCGACAGGCCACCGGTCAGGGTGAGGCCGACGATGCCGACGGCCTCGTGCGACAGCAACCCGTACACGATCGCGCACAGGAAGAAGAACGCCGTGCAGATCTCGAAGATCCGAGATTCAACCTTCATCGCGCCGCCACTCCCCTTCGCTCAGCTGCTCGACCGGACCGACGCCGAACGCTCGTTGCGCTCGGTGTGGAACGGGTAGGTGGTGGTTGCCTCCGGCGCGCACAACTCGCCGCAGTTGAGCGCGGCCAGCGCTTCGCCGGCTGTGTTCGGCACCCCGGTGATCGGGTTGTTCTGGGTGCGCAGCTGCAGGTAGCGGCCGTAGAGGTCCGGGTTCAGCGCGCGGACCTCGAAGTTCATCGCGGAGTGGTAGCTGCCGCACAGCTCGGCGCAGCGACCGACGAACGCACCTTCCCTATCGATCTTGTCGATGAGGAAGACGTTGTCCGTGTCGTTCTTCTCCGGGTCCGGGAAGACGTCCCGCTTGAACAGGAACTCCGGCACGAAGAACGAGTGGATGACGTCCTGGGAGTCGAGGGTGAACTGGATGCTGCGGTCGGTCGGCAGCACGAGCAGCGGGATCGTCTCGCTGGTACCCAGCGTGCTGATCGGCCGGCCCGTCGGGTTGTCCGGGTAGTCGAACTTCCAGTTCCACTGGAACGCGGTGACGTTAATCTTGACGTCGGGGTTCGGGATGTGCTTGTCGACGTCGTTCTGCACCACCACGGTGTAGCTGAAGATGGCCGCCACGATGATCGTGGGGAGCACCACACTGACGATCTCCACCGGCAGGCTGTACTGGAACTGCCTCGGCAGCTCGCCCTCGCCCTTCTTGCGGTGGAAGATGAGCGCCCAGATCGTCATACCCCAGACGATGACGCCGACCACCAGCGATGCGACCACCAGGATCGTCCACAGCTGCCGCATCTCCAGCGCCTGCGGGGTGACCCCTACTGGCCAGCCAAAACGCAGCACCTCGTTGACCGAGCAACCACTCGCCGATACCGCCACGACGGCGGCAAGGACGGCAACTTTGATCGCCCGGCCGAACCGAGTGCGCCTCACGTCGCCCACAGCTCGCTGCCTCCCACACTTGGTCGACGTCGCCCGATTGCACCAATTGGCGCAGCGGCAACTACCTAGGGCGCAGCCTATAAGAACTGGACGCCACTCTCGCGTCTGGGTACGTGGGCGGCGCGCGCATGTCGCCGGAACCGGACCGGCATACTGGGCCGTCTCGGACCGGCTCGGGTCTGGGGCGTCGGGACCGGCGTCGTGGATGGTGCCGAGTACGGCGCCGGCGCGCGCGACTCGACAGCCTCGACGGGCCCGCCGGCACCCACAGGTGGAAGGGGCGAACACGCCGCGTGTGTGGACTACTGGGACTGCTGACCGCGCGCGGCGATGCGCCGGACCGGGCGGGCGCCATGACCGGCGCACTGCACTGCTCACGCCACCGCGGTCCGGACGAGACCGACGTCTGGCACAACCAGGACGTGGTCTTCGGCTTCAACCGGCTGGCCATCATTGACCTGGAGAGCTCACACCAACCGCTGCACTACGCCGAGGGGCGCTACACGCTGGCGTTCAACGGTGAGGTCTACAACTACCTGGAGCTGCGCGAACAGCTGATCGCCGAGCACGGCGCCACGTTCAGCACCGAGGGTGACGGCGAGGTCGTCGCCGCCGCGTACCACTACTGGGGTGCCGACGCGGTGCGCCGGCTGCGCGGCATGTTCGCGTTCCTGATCTGGGACGCCGAGCGCCGGGTGCTGTTCGGCGCTCGGGACCCGTTCGGGATCAAGCCGCTCTACGTCAGCACCGGGCCCGCCGGCACCGCGTTCGCGAGCGAGAAGAAGTGTCTGCAGGAGCTCGCCGAGCCCGGCACGCTGAGCCTGGACCTGCCCGCCCTGCAGCACTACCTGCTGCTGCAGTACGTGCCGGAGCCGGCCACCATGCACCGGGAGATCCGGCGGATCGAGTCCGGCACCATGTTCACCGTCCGCCCCGGCGAGGAGCCGGTCAGCGAGCGGTACTTCGACCCTGTGTTCTCCCCCACTCCGCTCATCGGCGCCGACGACCGGAGCGCACTGCACCACCGGGTGGCCGACGTGCTGCGCGACTCGGTGGCCAAGCACATGCGCGCGGACGTCACCGTCGGCGCCTTCCTGTCCGGCGGCATCGACTCCACCGCCATCGCCGCGCTGGCCAAGGAGCACAACCCGAACCTGATCACCTTCACCACCGGGTTCGAGCGGGAGGGCTACTCCGAGGTCGACGTGGCCGCCGAGTCGGCCGCCGCCATCGGGGTCCGGCACGTGGTGCGCACCGTCAAGCCGGACGAGATGATGGAGGCCCTGCCCCTGATCGTCTGGTACCTGGACGACCCGGTGGCCGACCCGGCGCTCGTGCCGCTGTGGTTCATCGCCAGGGAGGCCCGCCAGCACGTCAAGGTGGTGCTGTCCGGGGAGGGCGCGGACGAGCTGTTCGGCGGCTACACGATCTACCGCGAGCCGCTGTCGTTGGCGCCGTTCGAGCGGGTGCCCGGTGGCGTGCGCAAGGCGCTGGGCCGACTGTCCACCCGGATCCCCGAGGGCGTGCGCGGCAAGGACCTGCTGCGCCGGGGCGCGCTGCCGCTGGAGCAGCGCTACTACGGCAACGCCCGGATCTTCCGGGACGACCAGCTCGCCAAGGTACTGCGCACCTTCGACCCGCGCCGGTCGCACACCGAGATCACCGCGCAGTGGTACCGGCAGTCCGCCGGCTGGGACCCGGTGGCCCGGATGCAGCACGTCGACCTGTTCACCTGGCTGCGCGGCGACATCCTGGTCAAGGCCGACAAGATGACCATGGCGAACTCACTGGAGCTGCGGGTGCCGTTCCTGGACCCCGAGGTGTTCCGGGTGGCCGCCGCGATCCCGCTGGACGAGAAGATCACCGGCACCAACGCCTCCGGCACCACCAAGTACGCGCTGCGCCGGGCCCTGGAGGGCATCGTGCCGGCGCACGTGCTGCAGCGGCGCAAGCTGGGCTTCCCGGTCCCCATCCGGCACTGGCTGCGTGACGAGATGTACGAATGGGCCGCCGGAATCATCCGGGACAGCCAGACCGATCACCTGCTCGACCTGGAGGCGGTGCGCCGGATGCTGGACGAGCACCGGGCCGGGCCGTTCGACCACAGCAGGCGGATCTGGACGCTGCTGGTCTTCATGCTCTGGCACGGCATCACCGTGGAGGGCCGGATCCGTCCGGAGATCCCGGAGCCGCAGTACCCCGTACAGCTCTGATTGGGCTCGCACAGCGGTCCGTGTTCGGGCTCGCACAGAGCTGGTGCGGGCCACACATGGGTTGCGCGGTCTGTGCGGCCCGCACCAGCTCTGTGCCGGCCCGGATGGGCGGCGGCGCCGGGCGGCGGCGGGCGGCGGCAGACCTGCGCCGAGTTGAACGCCACGCTGGTTCGATCATGATTTGACCAGCCAAGGTTCAACTCGGCGAAGGTGCGGTCGGGGCGTACGTCCGGCCGACGCGGCCTGTGCTTGGCGCTCGCACAGAGCTGGTGCGGGCCGCACACGGGTTGCCGGGTCTGTGCGACGTGCACCAGATCTGTGCCAACCGAGCCAACCGAGCCAACCGAGCCAACCCAGCCAACCCGGCTCAGGCTCAGCTCAGCTCTGCGCCGGCAGGCTGGCGGCGATCTCGTCGGCGGCGTCCGGGCCGTAGGCGTCGCGCAGCCGGGCCACGGAGCTGCCCCGGTCCCAGGTCCACTCCTGCGGCCCGTCGGTCTCCAGCACGTTCACGGCCACCAGCGAACCCAGCTGCCCGGCCCGCTCCAGCGACAACCCGTTCGCGATCCCCGCCAGGAACCCCGCGCGGAACCCGTCCCCGACCCCGGTCGGGTCGACCTTGCCGGTCTCCGGGACCACGCCGATCTTGAGCTCGAAGCCGTCGCGGCCGACCAGCTGCGCGCCGTGCTCGCCGAGTGTGGTGATCCGCACCGCAGCCCGCTCGGCGACCTGCGCCTCGGTCCAGCCGGTCTTCTGCAGCAGCAGTTCCCACTCGTAGTCGTTGGTGATCAGGTACCGGGCGCCCTCGACCAGCTGGCGGATCGCCGGACCCTCCATGCGGGCCAGTTGCTGGGACGGGTCGGCGACGAACGCGACGCCGAGCTCCCGGCACTCGCGGGTGTGCCGCAGCATCGCGTCGGGGTCGTTCGCGCCGATCAGCACCAGATCCGGCCCACCTGCCCCGCCGACCCACTCGCTCAGCGAGATCTCCGAGGCCCTCGCCATCGCGCCCGTGTAGAAGGACGCGATCTGCCGCATGTCGGAGTCGGTGGTGCACATGAACCGGGCGGTGTGAACATCGTCACAGACGTGCACGCGGGTGCAGTCCACCCCGACCCGCTCGAGTTCGGCGCGATAGTCGGCGAAATCCGGGCCGACCGCGCCGACCAGTAGCGGCCGCTCCCCGAGCACCCCCATCGCGTACGCGATGTTTCCGGCCACCCCGCCGCGCCTGATCACCAGGTCGTCCACGAGGAAGCTCAGCGACACCCGTTCCAGCTGGTCGGGCACGAACTGGTCGGCGAACCGGCCAGGAAAGTGCATGAGGTGGTCGGTCGCGATGGATCCGGTCACAGCGATGGGCACGATGGGTCACCTTACCGTGGCAGACGCGACCTGTCCGAGGTCAGCAATTCACACAACAGCGGCCGGGGCGCGGAGCCATCGCTCCGCGCCCCGGCCGCTGTGGATCCAGGCCTGGATGCGTCTCTAGTTGAACGAGTCGCCGCAGGCACACGAGCCGCCCGCGTTCGGGTTGTCGATCGTGAAGCCCTGCTTCTCGATCGTGTCCACGAAGTCGATGACCGCACCCTGCAGGTACGGCACGCTCATCCGGTCCACCCCGACCCGCAGCCCGTTGAAGTCGCGGTAGATGTCGCCGTCGAGCGAGCGGTCGTCGAAGAACAGCTGGTAACGCAGGCCGGAGCAGCCGCCCGGCTGCACCGCGATGCGCAGGTGCATGTCATCGCGCCCCTCCTGGTCCAGCAGCGCCTTCGCCTTGACCGCGGCCGCCTCAGTCAGCTCCACGCCATGCGTCTGCTCAGTGGTGGTGGTGCTGTTGTCGACCGACATCTGCTCTCCCTCGCCGTTCGCTCACGTAGCGGGTCCTCACCCGTTCAACGCCATACACAACACAAGCGTTGTCCTGAATGTTCCGCCCCGCGCTGTTGCCTGTAGTTCATGGTGACACACGGAATGCTACCCGGGCATCGTGAGGCTCTGCACGAATCGGTGTCGGGCCGGTCAAGCCCTGCCGGGGGTGCACCACCGGCCGGTCAGGCGCTGCCCGGGGTGCGCCACTGGCCGGCCAGGTGCTCGGCCAGACCGGCCAGCGTGCCGGCCGGGTCGGCCATCGAGGCCTCCACCCCGCCGGCGTGCTCGGACACCGAGTACGCGGCCTCCACCCCGGCGGCCGCCGCCTCCCGCCGGCCGACGCTGACCTGACCGGCCAGCACCAGGCACGGCACGCCCCGGGCGGCCGCGGCCGAGGCGACGGCGGTGATCAGCTTGCCGCGCAGCGACTGCCAGTCGAAGCTGCCCTCACCGGTGAGCACCAGGTCGGCGGTGTCCAGCGCGGTGTCCAGCCTGGACAGCTCGCGGACCAGGCCCGCCCCGGACACCTGCTCGCCGCCGCAGGCCAGCAGCGCGGCGCCGAGCCCACCGGCCGCCCCGCCGCCCGGCGCGGTGACCAGGTCGGTCAGCTCCCGGTGCACGACCGTGGCCAGTGCCTCGGCGTAGTGCTCCAGCGCCGCGTCCAGCTCAGTCACCGCGTCGGCGTCCGCGCCCTTCTGCGGGCCGAACACCGCCGCCGCGCCGTGCTGGCCGAGCAGCGGGTTGTCCACGTCGGCGGCCAGCACCAGGTGCACCCGCGCTGGCAGTACCGGCGGTCCGGCCAGCGCGGCGCAACGGGCCAGGGCGGCTCCGCCGTCGGGCAGCGGCTCCCCCGCGCCGTCCAGCGGCTGGGCGCCCAGCACCGCGAGCGCGCCGGCACCGCCGTCGGTGTTGGACGACCCGCCCAGCCCGACCACGATCCGGGTCACCTCGGGGTCGGCGGCCGCCGCGGCGATCAGCTCGCCGACGCCCCGGCTGCTCGCCGCCCTGGCAACGGCCGGCACGCGGCGCTCCCGGGGCACCAGGTGCAACCCGCAGGCCTGGGCGACCTCCACATAGGCGACCTCGCCGACCTTCAGCCAGTGCGCCGACACCGGCTTGCCCTCCAGCGGCCCGGTGACCTGCAGTGGGAGCAGTTCGCCGCCGAGCACCGCATGCAGGACGTCGAGGAACCCGGTGCCGCCGTCCGCGAGCGGCAGCTCGAGCGTCTCGTCGGCCGGCGCAACCCGGTGCCAGCCCTCGGCGATCGCGGTGGCCGCCTCGGTTGCCGACAGGGTGCCGCCGTACGAATCCGGGGCGATCACAATGCGCACCCGCTGGACGCTACCTGGCCTGTCGAGCCGTATGGTTGACGCTGTGAAGTTTCTGCGCCGCCGCAACTCCGACGACGCGGTCGGGGCGGCTACCTCCGAAGACGGCAGCGAGACCATCACCGATGCCCTCGGCCGGCGGCACACCGCGGGCAAGGGCCGGCCGACCCCGAAGCGCCGTGAAGCGGAGACCAAGCGCCGCGGCCCCGCTCCGCCGCCACCGAAGACCCAGCGCGAGGCCCAGAAGCTGGCCCGCCAGAACCGCGCCAGCCGGGCCGAGCGTCGCCAGGACGCGGCGGGGCGACGGGCCCGGATGCTGGCCGGCGACGAGCGCGCACTGATGCCGAGGGACCGCGGTCCGGTCAAGGCCTACGTGCGTGACGTGGTCGACTCCCGCCGGCACCTGATCGGGCTGTTCATGCCGCTCGCCGCGCTGGTGTTCGTGTCGCTGATCGTGCCGGTCCCCCGGCTGCAGAGCATGGTCAGCCTGTTCTGCATGGCCATGCTCGCCGCGATCGTGCTGGAGGGTGTGCTGCTCGGGCGCCGGGTCACCAGGGCGGCCCGGGAGAAGTTCCCGAAGGAGCAGGTCAGCGGCGTCGCCATCGGCTGGTACTCCTTCAGTCGGGCCAGCCAGCTGCGCAAGCTCCGGGTCCCGAAGCCCCGGGTGAAGATCGGCGCCGAGGTCTGACCCGGCCGGCCGGCTGACCGGCGGGCGGGGTCCCCTGGCCGGGCGTAGGGTCCGAATCATGGAGTTCCGTCGCCTCGGCCGAAGTGGCCTCACCGTCAGTGCCATCTCCTACGGCAACTGGATCACCCACGGTGGTCAGGTCGAGGAGGACCAGGCGGTGTCCTGCGTGCGCGCCGCCCTCGACGCCGGCATCACCACCTTCGACACCGCCGACGTCTACGCCGGCACCCGGGCCGAGGCGGTGCTCGGCCGCGCGCTGGCCGGTCAGCGCCGGGAGGGTCTGGAGATCTTCACCAAGGTCTACTTCCCGACCGGCACCGGACAGAACGACCGGGGGCTCGGCCGCAAGCACATCACCGAGTCGATCCACAACTCGCTGCGCCGCCTCGGCACCGACTACGTGGACCTCTACCAGGCACACCGCTACGACGCCAGCACCCCGCTGGAGGAGACCATGTCGGTGTTCGCCGATCTGGTGCACAGCGGCAAGGCGCTCTACATCGGCGTGTCCGAATGGAATCCCGAGCAGATCGCGGCCGGCGCCGAACTGGCCCGTGAGCTGCGGATCCCGCTGATCTCGAACCAGCCGCAGTACTCCATGCTCTGGCGGGTCATCGAGCCGGCCGTGGTGCCCACCTGCGAGCGCGAGGGAATCTCCCAGATCGTCTGGTCGCCGATCGCGCAGGGGGTGCTGACCGGCAAGTACCGGCCCGGCGCCGCCCCACCCGAGGGGTCCAGGGCCACCGACGAGACCTCCGGTGGCGCGCAGATGATCTCCCGGTGGCTGCGCGACGACGTGCTGACCCGGGTCCAGGAACTGCGTCCGCTGGCCGCCGAGGCCGGGCTGAGCATGGCGGCCTTCGCGGTGGCCTGGGTGTTGCAGAACAAGAACGTGGCCTCGGCCATCGTCGGCGCCACCCGGCCCGAGCAGATCAAGGACAACGTGGCCGCCGCCGG